>NZ_CP014571.1:3158705-3474575 GCF_017357425.1 Arthrobacter sp. D5-1
ACAAGGAGATCAAGGTCGCCTACCGCAAGGCTGCCCGAAAGGCGCACCCCGACCATGGCGGAGAAGCAGAGATGTTCCGGCGCGTGACTCTCGCCTACGAAACCCTGATCGACCCGCAGCGAAGGGCTGAGTACGATCGCAGGTACGCCAGCGGCTCCCCGGGCCGCGGTCAGCCGCAGCCCGGGGACTACACGGGCGCCACGGCGCCGGGGCCTTTCGCCACAGGCAGCGTCAGGCGACCCCAGGCCCAGCGCAACACCGCCGGTGATCCCCCTGTCTACGTCCCGGCCTTCGACGATCCCCATGAAGTGCCGCTCATTTCTGCTGCGGACGCAGCACAGCAGGTCCATGGGTTACCGCGCAAGCGCGGCATCTTTGGTGCCGAAGCGCGGATTCAACGGGAAATGCGTACCGTCCAGCTCATCAGCAGGCAGGTCCTGCCTGCCATTCCTGCGGCCCGGCTCATCAATGGTCTTCGCTCGCCGTCGGACAACAACCACATCGACCACGCTGTCCTGTCCGGATACCGGCTGGCCCTGGTGGGTTCCATGCTCCTTCCCAAGGGTGCCTACGCTTGGGATGGCCACTCACTGCGGCACGGTGGCCGATCCGTCGCTCCCCCACAGCTTGCCCATATTGTCCGGCATATGCAGGACATCTTCCCCGAACTCAACGTCACAGGATGGGTTGTCCTGCACAGTCCCGATGGCAACCTGCACGAACCGGTGATCGACCAGTATGGCAAGGGCCAGTCCAGCAACAGTGCCGTGGAAGTAGTCAACGCGGCAGGGCTGGTCAGGGGCCTGAAGCAGTTCCTGAGCTCGGGGCCGGCGCCCAACACCGTGGTGGTTCCGGTTCTGGCGCGGCTGCTGCGCGGGATGCACTAGGCGATCGTGCCGCGGGAGGCTGGTTTGGGCTGGCTAAGATGGAACAGTGTTCCGCATCCTCTTCCACACCCCTGAAATCCCGGGCAACACGGGCAACGCCATCCGCCTGGCCGCCATCACGGGAGCCGAGCTCCATTTGGTGGAGCCCCTCGGCTTCGACTTTTCCGATGCCAAGCTTCGTCGCGCCGGCCTGGATTACCACGACCTTGCGGTGGTCACCGTCCATAAGGACATCGACGCCGCGTGGGAGGCACTGCACCCCGAACGCGTCTTCGCGTACACGTCCGACGGCGAAACGTCCTATACGGATATCAGCTACCGTGAGGGCGACGTCCTGATGTTCGGGCCGGAGTCGGTTGGCCTGCCGGACTGGCTGAAACAGGACCCGCACGTCACGGCTCGAGTCCGCCTGCCCATGAAGCCCTCACTCCGTTCGCTCAACTTGGCCAACGCTGCCTCCATCGCTGTGTTCGAGGCCTGGCGCCAGAACGGGTTCGCAGGCGCCAAGGTGTAGCCCATCCAAGCGCGCCACGGCACCGAATACCTTATGCAGGCACAGTTCCTGCATCAGGACATTCGTTGAGGGAGTATTCGTGAGCGCGCTGCAGACCAGGGTGACAACGGTAGTCCGCTGTGCCGCCACGCCCGCAACACCATATGGCCGTGCTGCCGGTTTCAAACGGGACGACATATGCTGGACAGTAATGGACATCCCCAACAACCCCGGCCCCCCGGTCTTCGAGGACACAGGCACTGCAACTGACTTGAATACGCAGTTGACTGCCTTGCTCGAACTCGTGGCTGCCGGTGATCAGCCGGCTTTTGCCGAGTTCTACCGCCTGACCTCACGGCGAGTGTTTGGCATGGCCAAGCGCGTCCTGATCGACCCGGACCTGAGCGAGGATGCCACCCAGGAAGTTTTCCTCCAGGTGTGGCAGGGCGCAAGCAAATTCGATCGCGCGGCCGGAACCCCGCTGGCATGGCTTATGACCATCGCCCATCGCCGCGCCATCGACCGCGTCCGTGCCGTACAGGCCGCCACAGACCGCGAGGCCAGATACGGCGCAGCGAGCCAGGACCCCGATCGGGACCTGGTGGCAGAGGAAGCCGACACCAACCTCGAAGCTGAAGCAGTCAGCCGATGCCTCGGCACATTGACAGACACCCAGCGCGAATCCGTCCGCCTTGCTTACTACGGCGGCCTGACGTACCGGGAAGTCGCCGAGCACCTGGGCGCCGCCGTCCCCACCATCAAGTCCCGCATCCGTGACGGTTTGCTGCGCCTCAAGACCTGCTTGGGGGTGGCTTGATATGACTGAGAACACCAGTGGAGGCTTTATCCGCAGAATGTTTGCCAATGACATCGCTACCGACCTCGCCGAGGGACGCGTCCTCGAGCTGGCTGAGATCTATGCCTTGGACGCCGTCAGTGACGATGAACGGGCCATGATCGATGACTACGTCAAGGATGCTCCCGAAGGTCCCGAATTCCTGGAGCGGGTCCGCGAAGCCCGCGAGACCCTCGCAGTCAGCTTTGCCCCGGAGGAAGCGCCACCAGCCAGGCTCTTCGATAACATCATGGAACGCATCACCACGGATGCTGCCGCCCAAGCGCCTTCTGAGCCAGTGGCGCCGCCTGCCCTGCGTCCCGCCGTCGACGACCTCGCGGCCGCCAGGGCCAAGCGCGAGGAACGCCAGCGCACCGGTGGCGCACGCAGATGGATCATCGGTGCGGCCGCAGCGGCCGTGATCGCGCTTGGAGGCATCGGTGTGGGCGCCTACGTCTCGGTGCAGAACGACCCCGTAAACCAGGTGCTGCAGGCACAGGATGTCCAGCAGAAGTCCGCGCCCGTTCCCGGCGGTGGTACGGCAACCATCTCCGCGTCCTCGGCCAAGGACTCCTTCGTGGTTCTGATGGATGGCGTTGCACCCGCCCCGGAGGGCAAGGTCTACCAGCTGTGGACCCTGCCCAAGGACGGCTCCGCCCCGGTGCCACAAGGCACCATGGACGCCCAAACACTCTCCAAGCCAGCCGTTGTCAAGGGGCTGTCCTCAGCTTCGTCCGTTGCCATCACCGTGGAACCCACGGGCGGATCAAGCGCCCCCACCACAGACCCTGTCCTGGTGGTCGCGTTGAGCGCCTGACCCTGAACGGGAATTAGCACACGACGGCGGCCGTCCCACCATGGGGACGGCCGCCGTCGAGCTTTATGGAGTCGCTTTCGCAGCTATAACACGAGCGACAGAAGCATCACGAAGCCGAAGCCGACCACGGAAATCAGTGTCTCCATGACGGACCAGGTCTTGAACGTCTGCCCAACGGTGAGCCCGAACAGTTCTTTGACCAACCAGAATCCGGCGTCGTTGACGTGGGACAGGAACAGCGAGCCTGCCCCGATGGCCAGGGCCAGCAAGGCCGCGTGCGTCGGGCTCAGGCTGCTGGCAAGGGGTGCCACGATGCCGGCGGCCGTTACAGTGGCCACCGTCGCAGACCCTGTGGCGAGGCGGAGCGCCACAGCAACGATGAAGCCGAGGACCAAGACCGACATATTGGCGCCCTCCGCCCATTTCTTGACGGAGTCCCCCACGCCGGCGCCGATCAAGGTCTGCTTGAAACCGCCACCGGCACCGACAATGAGGAGGATCGCCGCGATGGGACCCAGGCTCTCGCCGAGCTTGGCCGTGATCCTGCTGCCAGTGAAGCCCACGGCGTAGCCGAAGGTAACTATGGCCAGCAGCACGGCCAGTGTCATGGCCACCAAAGGCTGGCCCACAAAGTCAAAGAAGATCCGAATGGCAGGTGCCGTCTCAGGGTTCGGCCAGATGATGCCGCCCAAAGCCTTCAGCAGCATCAGCACCACCGGGAAGATGATGGTCAGCAGCGTTACCAGGAACGATGGCTGGCGCTTGACCTCACTCAGGTCAGCCGCGTGCTGGGTGTCGATGCCACCGGCTACGGCCGGCGCGTCAACAGGCACCCACCGCGCTGCGAGTCGGGAGAAGAGCGGACCACAGATGATGACGGTGGGAATCGCCACGAGGATGCCAAGACCGAGTGTTGTTCCCAGCTCGGCCTTAACGGCGCTGATGGCAATCAGCGGCCCCGGGTGCGGCGGTACCAGTCCGTGCAGTACGGACAAGCCGGCCAGCGCAGGGATGGCGATGCGCATCAGCTTCATCTTGGACCGCTGGGTGACCAGGACGATCACCGGAAGCAGCAGCACGAGTCCGATTTCGAAGAACATGGGCAAGCCAATGATCACGGCTACCAGGGTGATCATCCAGACCAGCTTGTTGCCGCTGGCTTTGGCCAACAAGGTGTCCACCACACGGTTGGCGCCACCGGAATCGGCCAGCAGCTTGCCGAGCATGGCTCCGAGCGCGATCAGCAGCCCGACTTCCTTGAGGACACTGCCAACCCCGTCTTCGAAGTTGGTGATGACCTTGCCCAGTTCTACTCCGGAGGCCAGGCCCACGAAGGCAGATCCCAGGACAAGCGCCAGGAACGGGTGGAGCTTCAATTTCGCGATCAGTACGACGATCAGCGCAATGCCCAGTGCAGCGACCACAAGGAGTTGGGTGTCGTGCCCGCTCCATTCCTGCACTTGCATTGCGGTATCCAGGACCTTCACGAGACGGTCGATTCGGTACCGGCACCAGCAGGCCGAAGACCCAGCCGGTCAATGACCTCGTCGGCTTCTTCGGCCGGCGATGCGGAGACGCACAGCGAGATGTGGTTCTCGTCTTCCGTCGGCTCCTCCAGGGCGTCGAATTGGGATTCAAGGAGCGACGGCGGCATGAAGTGTCCATGCCTGGACGCAAGGCGATCAGAGATCTTGTCTTTGCTCCCCTGCAGGAAGACGAACACTACGCCTTCTCCGCGGAGAACATCACGATACTTTTCTTCAGCGCCGAGCACGTGATAATGGCCGGCGTTCCAGCCTCCACGTGTTCCCGGATCCAGTCCGAAATGATACCCAGCCACGGCCACCGGTCCTCATCACTGAGGGCTTGACCAGCCTGCATTTTTGCCACGTTCGCTGCGGGATGAAGGTCGTCGCCCTCGGCCAGGTCCCATCCCAATTTGCCGGCCAGAACGCCGGCTACGGTCGATTTCCCAGAACCGGAGACTCCCATAATCACCAGTACGGGTTGTTGCGCAGTCTTCGCCATCAAAGTCTGCCTTCCTCGAATAAATATGATTTAACCGAGATCAAGCATATGACACGGGTAACACCACGGCAACGTCAGAAGCCGGCGATGGTGCTCGATCCGTTGACTGACACCACGTGGAAGCCCTCAGCGCTGGTCCCGGCAGGCAGCCCGGCACGTTCTCCATTGGCCAGCATCAAGTCCCTGACAACACGCTCCATGCCGTCAATATCGGGATGCTGGCTGGCATGGACGCGGATGGCTTCCAGCTTGGCATCGACCTGGCTTGAGACATCCACAAAGTGGTTCTCCCGGGCCTCCGGACTGGAAATAAACCACAACCACGGCAACTTGTACGCGCCCAGGCCGGCCTCGGCCAGTTCCGGGTAGGCAAAGGGATTCTCCACCGCAGGATAAGCAGCCCGGGTGACGGCCTCGCCGGCCGCGAGGTGGTCCGGATGGCTCTTCTGGAGCCGATCCCAGTTACGTTCCGGGTGCATGGTCAGCACGATGTCCGGACGGATTTCCCTGATCAGTTTCACCACCTGCTTGATGACGCCATGCGTCGGTTCAAGATAGCCATCACGCTCGTGCAGATAGTGGATGTCGCTGACGCCCACCAGGGCGGCTGCCTGCTTCTGCTCCTCCGCGCGGAGCTCGATGATCCGTTCCCTGTCCACCGGATCAAATCCTCCGGCGTCGCCGTCAGTCATGATGCAGTAGCTGACCTCGACGCCGGCCGCCGTCCATGCCGCAATGGTGCCGGCGGCCCCGAAGTCGATGTCGTCAGGATGGGCAGTAAAACAAAGCACCCGCTCAACGCGCTCCAAGGAGGCGTCGAACGGGCTCTTTGCTGACGAAACGCCAGGAGACAAAGGGATCAGCCTTTCCGCTTCTTGATCTCGGCTGTGGCCTGCGGGAGAACCTTGAAGAGGTCGCCGATGATGCCGTAGTCGGCAATTTCGAAGACCGGCGATTCTGCGTCCTTGTTGATGGCCACAATGACCTTGGAGGTCTGCATGCCGGCCTTCTGCTGGATGGCTCCGGAGATGCCTGCCGAGATGTACAGCTGGGGCGAAACCGTGACACCGGTCTGGCCCACCTGGGCATCGTGCGCGATCCAGCCGGCGTCGGTAGCAGCGCGGGATGCACCCACTGCAGCACCCAATGCATCTGCAAGCTCTTCCACCGGACCGAAGTCGCCGTCAACGCCGCGGCCGCCGGCCACGACGATCCGGGCTTCGCTGAGGTCCGGACGGCCACTGACCGGTTTTTCGGACCGCGCCGCGATGCGTGCAGAGTTCGCCAAGGCGTCCGCCGGGACATCAACCGTGACAGATGCGGGAATTCCCGCTGCGCCGGCCGGTGCAGGCTCAACGTTGTTGGCCTTGACCGAAAGAACCGTCACCGAAGTGGTGGCCTTCGCCGTGGTGTTGTAAGAGCCTGCGAGAACCGACTTATGCGCGGTGCCGTCAGCCTCCACGCCCACAACGTCGGTGATAACGCCGGCGTTGAGCTTGATACCAAGCCTGCCCGCGATTTCCTTGCCCTCCGGCGAGTTGTCCAGGAGAACTGCTGTTGCTCCCGAAGCGTGCACTGCAGCGGCAAGGTAAGCGGCCTTCGGGCCCACCAGGTAGTTGTCGAGGTCGTCCGCCGACGGCTGGTAAACGGTGGCGACGCCATAGGCACCCAAGGTGGCGGCGACGTCGTCGTGCAGCTCACCGGAGAACGCGACGGCGGTCTCGCCCAGCGAACGGGCGATGGTCAGGAGTTCCAGGCTGCTCTTCTTAAGAGCTGCTCCCGGGTTATCAATGAAAACAAGTGCATTTGCCATGGTTGCGATCCCCTTTAGAGCAGCTTCTGTGCGGCGAGGAAGTCGACCAGCTTGATGCCGGCGTCGCCGTCGTCGGTGATGATGGTGCCGGCTGTCCGCGGCGGGCGGGCCTCCGCAGACTCCACCACGGTCCAGGAGCCAGCCAAGCCCACCTGCGAGGCGTCCACACCGATGTCGGCAAGCGACAGGGAGGCAATTTTCTTCTTCTTGGCCGCAAGGATGCCCTTGAAGTTGGGATAGCGCGGCTCGTTGATCTGGTCTGTCACCGAAACAACGGCAGGAAGCTGCGCTTCAACGGTCTCAGAGAAGGCGCCGGCATCACGGCGGGCCGTGACCTGGCTGCCGGCAATGTCCAGGCTGGAAGCAAAGGTGACCTGCGGGAACTGCAAGCGCTCGGCCAGCTGGGCCGGGATCAGCGACGTCTCACCATCAGTGGACGCCATGCCGGTCAGGACCAGGTCCACAGGGCGGCCGTCGGCCGAAAGGTAGCGGATGGCGGCCGCGAGGGCCAGTGAGGTGGCCGCGGCATCCGAACCGGCCAAAGCGTCATCGCTCAGGTGCACGCCCGAGTACGCACCGATCTGGAGCGACTTCTTCACCGCGTTAACGGCGCCGGACGGACCCATGCTCAAGGCGATAACCTCATTGCCGGCCTTCGGTCCGCCGCGTTCCTCGGCCAGCTGCAGCGCTGCCTCAAGTGCGTACTCATCCAGCTCGGACAAGATGCTCTCGTCACGGTCGGTTGTGTTGCCAGGTCCGGTGATGTGCCGGTCGAACTGCGCGTCCGGGACGTGCTTGACCAGAACGACAATCTTCAATGTCTCTTCCACTGTCTTCGAAGCAGCCTTCCATGCTTGTGGACGGCCAACCGCAGCAGCGTGGCCGTGAATAGCCCAGCGCGTGGGCTCGTCCTAGCTAAGCATATTGCCCGCAGAAAACCACTCCCAGCGTTAACCCCTGTTTCAGATTCCTTTGGCCGACGTTGTCGTGTGAGTGTCGGGAACGCCACGACGGCGGGCGCCACCCGTCAGGTGACGCCCGTCGTCGTACGCTGTTCCTGCCGCCTATTGCTGGGCGGCGTCGAGGGTGACCTCGACCTCCTGGGACTGTCCACCTCGCTGAATGGTGACCTTGACCTTGGCACCGGCCGGCTGCTCGCGCACAGCGGCGGTCAGCTGGTTCGGGTCGCTGACCGTGTAATCTCCGAACTTGGTCACGACGTCGCCAACCTTGATACCGGCCTTCGCTGCGGCCGAACCAGTGGTCACCGCGGCGACCTCTGCACCCACGGAGAACCCGGAATCGCTGCCCGTAGACGACTTGGAGCGAACCGACACGCCGAACTGTCCGTGACTGGCCTTGCCGGACTCGATGATTTCCTGGGCCACGCGCTTGGCGTGATTGATCGGCACGCTGAAGCCAACGCCGATGTTGCCGGTGGAGGAATCGGAGGTTCCGCTGCCCGCGGAGGCGATGGCAACGTTGACACCAATGACTTCGCCCTTGTTGTTGACAAGCGCACCACCGGAGTTGCCCGGGTTGATGGCAGCATCAGTCTGGATGACATTGATGGCAATGGATCCTTCATTTGCCGAGCGCTGGCTCTGGCCGCCGTTGGGAGGCGCGAACTGGAAGCCCTCGTCGTCGCCTTGGCTCTCGTCAGGCGTTCCCTCCGGCACAGCCGACGAAGCGACACTGATGGTCCGGTTGAGCGTAGAGACAATGCCATCCGTCACCGTACCGGTGAGGCCCAGCGGCGAACCGATGGCGACGGCGGTGTCCCCCACGTTGATCTTGGACGAGTCACCGAGTGTTGCCGGAACCAGCCCGGAAGCGTCGCTGACTTTGATCACGGCGAGGTCTGACAACGGGTCAGTGCCCACCACGGTGGCCTTGAGAACCTTGCCGTCGTTGGTCCGTACCTCAATTGCTGCGTTGGCCGTTGCGCCATCGAGCGTCACGACGTGTGTGTTCGTCAGGATGTGGCCCTGGTCATCAAGGATGATGCCGGAACCTGTTCCGCCCTCGTTGCCGCTGGTCGCCTTAATGGTAACGACACTGGGTGAGGCCTTGGCGGCCGCTGCGGTGATGACGTTGACGTCATCCTTGTTGTTCACGATGACAGTGCTCGACTGTCCGCTGCTTGACGCTGCCGGGGCCGGTTGGTCCCACAGCACGTTGCTTCCGGCCACGACGCCGCCACCGATCAAGCCCGCCGCCAGCATGCTTGCCACGAGGGTGCCGACGCCGAACGCCGGCTTGCGCTTGGTGGCGCCATTGGCGTTGGCGGGAGCGTGCGGCATTCCAGGACCATGCTGGCCCTGAGGGCTGGCTCCTCCGCCGTAGAACGGCTGGTGCTGGGGGTAGCTGGGGCGGTGGGCCGGGTCCTGCTGTGGCACGCCGTAGTACTGCGGCCGCTGCGTGTTGGCGTTGGGCTGGGCGGACGGCTGGGCCGGGGCCGCGTGCTGGCTGGCGTGCTGCCCTCCGTGCTGTGCGGTGTACTGCTGGGGTGTGTGCTGGGCCGGGGCCGCGTGCTGGCTGGCGTTCGGCGCCGGGGCGCTCTCCTGGCCGGGCTGAGCCTGTCCGGGCTGGCGCTCCTGACCTGGTTGGGACTCCGGGGCGGCATTCGACTTGAAGGCCGGCAGCGGCGTAGTGGGCTGTGCAGAGTTCTCCGCACCTGCCCCTTGTCCTGACGTCCAGGCAGGCTGCTGCTGGGTTGCGGTGGCATCACTGTGGCCGCTGGTGGTGTCCCGCGGCTCTGATGGCTCGCGATCCTCCGGTGCTGTGCCCTGCGCTGGGTTCTCCGTCATGGGTCTTCCTTTCGTCCTCGTCTCCAACAACTATGGACCCTGTAACTGGATCAAAAGCGAACGTTCGCTGGGAGCTTCCTGAAAGGCCCTCACCGCCTCTCGGAACTCCTGCTGGATTACTCTCAACGGCTGGACAATCCAGCTCAATTCTATATTTCGCTGGTGGCATATTCACTCCTGTGGACGGGCCATGGGGTGCACCATAGAATCAAGAGGAATTGCCACAGCGACCTGCGGCTTTACACCATGCGTGGGGGCGCTGAGCATTCTGTGACGATTGGTACGCCTTGTTCCAGTCGCAGACGTGCTGAAGGGTTGCACATGCGGTCAATAGTTAAACGCGTACTCGCCGTGATCGGCCTGGCTGGAATGTTGGCCTTCCCGGCCACAGCTGCCTGGGCCACCGATCCGGTGACCATTCCGTCCGGCCAGAACATCGTCGACGACGCCAACGTCCTGGGCAGCCGAAAAGGCGAGGTCCAGGAGGCCATCCAAAAAACGCTCAAGGACCACAAGTACAACCTGTACGTGGTGACGGTGGATTCCTTCACGAATCCGTCGTCACCAACAGAGTGGACCAAGGCTGTGGCCGAGAAGAAGGGCATGGGTAAGCCGGACGCCATTCTGGCGATCTCCACGGCCGGGCAGTACAACTTTGCCCTGAACTCGGGCAGCTCCATCTACTCCAAGCAGTCAGCAATCGCGCAAAACGCCGTTGTTGCCAATCTGGCAGGCGGCAAGAAGGACTACGCCCAGGCAGCCATAGACACAGCCGCTGCCATCGGCGACGCCGCGGGCGGCGGAAGCGGGACAGTGCCCAGCGGGAATGCCGGCGTCGGTGTCCTTGTCGGTGTTGGCGTGGTGGCGGCGGGTGGCGCCGGAACTTACCTCTACCTGCGCAACCGTCGCAAGAAGGGCGGCACCAAGGCTGTCAGCGCGAGCTACGGACCGCAAGGTGAACAGCTCGATCCGCTCGCAGGGCTGAGCATCCCCGAGCTGCGCCAGAAGAGCGGCTCGCTGTTGATCGAGGCGGATGACGCCATAAAGTCCAGCGAGCAGGAACTCGGATTCGCCCAGGCACAGTACGGTGATTCCGCCATTGGCAACTTCACCAAAGCCTTGGAAGAAGCCAAGGCCCACATGACGGAGTCCTTCAAGCTTCAGCAGCAGTTGGACGACCACATACCTGACACTGAGGAACAGCAGCGAAGCTGGCTCGGCGAAATCATCCGTAGGTCAGAGGCAGCACTTGCGTCCCTGCGAGACCAGAAGGCCGACTTCGACTCTTTGCGTGAGTTGGAGAAGAATGCTCCCCAAGCTTTGGCAGCAGTTTCTGCCGGAGCCAAGGCTGCAGATTCAAAGATCGCGAACGCCGAGCAATCCCTTGAGGGTCTCCGCGCCAAATACGCCGAATCTGCCTTGACCCAGGTCTCTGACAACATCCTGCAGGCAAAGGAACGCCTCGCGTTCGTACAGAATGCTGTCACCGCCGCACAGGAAAAACTGTCCAGCGGCGAGAACAGCCTTGCCGCTGTGGCAGTTCGTGCCGCCGAGGAAAGCCTGCACCAGACCAACGTGTTGATCGATGCGATTTCCAAAACGGCCGGCAGCTTGGATGAGGCACGGGCATCCCTGGAAAGCGCAGTTGCAGAGACCAGCCAGGACCTTGCCCAAGCCCGGGCCATGATCCAATCCGGCGAACATCCGGAACTTGCCGGCCCTGTGGCCGGTGTGGAGGCAGCGTTGGCGCAGGTGAAAACCGAAATCCAGGGCGGGAAGATCGATCCCATCGCGACGCTCAGCCGCGTAGAGTCTGCCCACCAGGCTCTGGATCAGTCGTTGTCTGGTATCCGTGACCAGCAGGAGCAGGCCCGCCGTGCACAAGCGTCACTGCAGCAGACCATCATGGCCGCACAAGCACAGATCAGCGCCACGTCGGACTACATCACCGCCCGACGCGGCGGCGTAGGCACGGAGGCGCGAACCAGGTTGGCCGAGGCCCAACGCAATCTCGATTACGCGCTGTCCATCTCACGCAATGATCCTGTCACTGCACTGACCTACGCCCAGCAGGCGCACTCACTTGCTGCCCAGGCGGCCCAACTTGCACAGTCCGATGTAGACCAGTTCGGCTATGCCGACCAAGGCCAAGGCTATGGACGCGGTGGCATGTTCGGCGGTGGCGGCGGCGGAGGCGGCCTCGGCGGTGCCATCCTCGGGGGTATCCTCATCAACTCCATTCTCAATGGCGGCGGAGGCGGCTGGGGCGGCGGCAATGACGGCGGAGGCGGCGGCGGGTTCTTCGGCGGCGATTCCGGTGGCGGCGGAGACTGGGGCGGCGGCGGAGGCGACTTCGGCGGCGGAGACTCCGGCAGCTTCTAGCCCGACAGACTAGGTGGGGTCCATGCCCCGCATAGAAGCGGTACAACAACTGATCACTGATTTCAGTGGCACCACTGAGCAGGACGAAAGGCAACACCATGGTTAAGCAGTCCATTTTCGGTCGGATCTCACAGCTCGCCAAGGCAAACATCAATGCTTTGCTGGACCAGGCTGAGGACCCTCAGAAGATGCTGGACCAAATGGTCCGCGACTACACGAACAACATTGCCGAGGCCGAATCAGCCGTGGCCCAGACCATCGGTAATCTCCGGATGTTGCAGGCGGACTACAACGAGGACATCAAGAACGCCCAGGACTGGGGCAACAAGGCCCTTGCGGCATCCCGGAAGGCCGACGAGTACCGCGCTGCCGGCGACACCGTGGATGCCCAGAAGTTCGACAACCTTGCCAAGGTGGCCATCCAGCGCCAGATGACCGCGGAGTCCGAGGCCAAGGCGGCTGAGCCGAGCATCGCATCCCAGACTGAGGTAGTGGACAAGCTCAAGACCGGGCTCGACCAGATGAAGGGCAAGCTGAACCAGCTCACTGCCAAGCGCAACGAACTTGTGGCACGCTCCAAGACCGCAGCCGCGCAGTCCCAGGTACACGATGCCCTCAAGAGCATTGACATCATGGATCCCACCAGCGAGGTAGGCCGCTTCGAAGAGAAGATCCGCCGCGAAGAGGCCAAGGTCCTGGGCCAGCAGGAGCTCGCCAGCTCCAGCCTCGACGCCCAGTTCAACCAGTTGGAAGACCTTGGAGAGCAGACGGAGATCGAGGCTCGCCTTGCAGCATTGAAGTCCGGCGGTTCCAAGCCGGCCATCGGCGCCGGTGCTGCCGCTACAACTGGCTCCACCGTCGACGAAGCTGACTTCGACAAGCTCTAGCTCGCATCGGGCACGTGCCCGTGATGTACTGCTGAACCAAGCCAATGGGCCGGATCCTCCAAAGGATCCGGCCCATTTTCTCTGATGGCATTTACCTAACCCGCCGCAGTTTGAACCACGGAATCCTGCCCAGGACTTACGTCGGTAGCCACTTCAGCACGGATCTCGAACCCTTTCGGGTGGAAGTAGGTCACCGTGCATTCCAGCACCTCGCCGTGTGGGCCCAACGTGGTCCGCTCCAGTCGGGGCACCATGGGGAAGCCACGGACGTTGAGCGCGTCTGCGAGGTGCTCCGGGGGCTCATGCATGGTCACGGTGATTTCCGCCCGCTGGAGCGGCTTCAGTGTCCTGTCCTGAATAACCTGATAGATGGAATTTCGTTCGGCATCCGCAAGGCTGATATGGCGCCCGATGTGCGAAGGGATGAAGATCTCCGCAATGGCATACGGCCAGCCGGCGCTTGAATACGATCGGCGGATCACCAGAACAAGGTTGTCATCAGAAACCAGCTTTGCCGGCACTGACTTGTCCTTTTCCATCCATTTGTATTCGATAAGACCTTTGACGGTCTTCATCCCCGCCGCCGTGAACGTCTCCATGAAAGGAGCCAGGCGGTTCAGCATTTTTACCGGGCGTTGGGCCATTACGAACGTTCCCTTGCCCTGCCTGCGAACCAACAGTCCTTTGACCACGAGCGTTTCTATCGCCTTCCGGACTGTGGTGCGGCTGATGCCGTACTCGTCCATCAGGGACTCTTCCGTAGGTATCCGGGATCCTGGCTCCAGCCGGCTGACTTGGTCCACCAAAACGTCAGCCACCTGCTGATAGACAGCAACGGGACTGTCCCTCTGAAGGACTTCACGGGTGAGGCCCGGCTTGACGTCTTCATTGACCATTGGGTCCGTCCCATCCCCTTTCCTGCCTCAGCAAATCCGGATCTGATGCTAGCACCCGTCATCACGCACTTCGCTTAAACAAAAGATCCGGACCAGTAAAAACTGATCCGGATCTTTTCTCCAGTTGCGGGGACAGGATTTGAACCTGTGACCTCTGGGTTATGAGCCCAGCGAGCTACCGAACTGCTCCACCCCGCGTCGCAAGATCAACTCTACCGCACCCGTCAGGGTGCTTCTGACCATATGGCGGCAATGGTGCCGCAGATCACTTCCTCGCCTTAGGGCTCCATTCCATCTGCGTTGACCACCGCTACCCCTCCCAGAGGACACGTCGGCACAGTGGATTTCACAGGATTCCGGGGAAAACAAAAGATCCGGATCAGTAAGTACTGATCCGGATCTTTTCTCCAGTTGCGGGGACAGGATTTGAACCTGTGACCTCTGGGTTATGAGCCCAGCGAGCTACCGAACTGCTCCACCCCGCGTCGCAAGAACAACATTACCGTCCGGTGAATGGGAGACCAAATCCTGGCTGCGTGATGTGCGTCTCCCCAAACTGAAAGGGCCGGTGACCGCTCCGAAAGGAGCGGGCACCGGCCCATATCAGTCGCCTTTTTCGCCAGGCCTAGCTGCTCGGAGAAGGCGACGGTGTGGCACTGGGGCTGGCTTCCGGTGTTGCCGAAGGAGTCGCCGTGGCGCCCAGACGGGTTTCCGCATCCAGGGCCTTCTTCAGTGCCTCGGACAGCTTGGTCTGCTGGGCGCCGTAAGCGGCAAAGTCGCCCTTCGCCAAGGCGGCCTGGCCGTCCGCGATCGCCTTATTGGCTTCGTCCAGCGCTGCCTTGAGGTCAGCCTTGGCATCAGTGGGACCAGCCGGCGGCGTCGTGGTGCCCGGAGGTGAGGTGGGCGTTTGGCCGTTGTTGTCGGCATCGCCGGCGGTAGCGCCGGAGTTGCCACCGAACAGTTGGTCCAAGGCCTCGTCCAAGGTTGGCGCAAAGCCGATCTTGTCACCGAAAGCCACCAGCACGCGCTGCAACGTCGGGTAGGACGTCTCACCGGTGGACTTCAGGTAGACGGGCTGCACGTACAGCAGACCGCCACCCACGGGCAGCGTCAACAGGTTGCCGTTCAGAACGTCCGAGGCCCCCTGCCGCAGGAGGTTCAGCGCCTGTGACACGGTGGGATCGGAGTTGAACTTGTTCTGTGCCTGGCCGGGCCCAGGGACTTGGGTATCGGTAGGGAGCTCCAGGAGCCGCAGTTTTCCGTAGCTCTCCCCCTTGACGCCCTTGACGTTTCCGGCATCAGAGTCCGCAGCAAGGAAGCCGTACAGGATGTTCCTCGCGCTGCCGTTGACCGTCTGTGGAATAAAGGACGATGTCAGCTGGAAGGCAGGCTTCTCCTGGTCAGGCATCTGCAGCGACATGTAGAACGGCGGCTGCTTGACGGCTTCGGAAACTGTGGGATCGTTCGGAACGCTCCAAGCATCATTGTTCTGGTAGAAGCTGTCCGGATCCGTCACGTGGTACCGGCCGAGAAGCTCACGCTGGACCTTGAAGAGATCCTCCGGGTACCGAACGTGGCTCATGAGGTCGCCCGACATCTCCGAGTAGGGCTTGATAACGGTCGGGAAGACCTTCTGCCAAGCCTTCAGGATGGGGTCCTGATCATCCCATGCATAGAGGTTTACTGAACCGTCGTAGGCATCCACAGTGGCCTTGACCGAGTTGCGGATGTAGTTGACCGAGCTGTTCGGCAAGGCAACCGTGCGGCCAGCGCTGGTCTGCGAGTCGGCAGTGGCGTTCTGCAACTGCTGCGGCTGCGAATACGGGAAGTACTGGCTGGTGGTGTAACCGTCAACAATCCACTTCACTCGACCATCGACAACGGCCGGGTACGCATTGCCGTCAACAGTCAGGTACGGGGCGAGCTTCTCGACACGTTCACGGGGATTGCGTTCGTACAGGATCTGGGACTCAGCGTTGACACCATCGGAAAGCAACAGGTCCGAAGACTGGAACTTGATGGAGTAGAGGATCCGGTTGAGCCAGTTTCCAACGTTGGGACCGCCATTGCCGCTGAAGGTGTACTGGGTCTCTCCCCCGCCTTCCCTGCCTGCCGGCCGGTCCTGCTCACGGTTCGGCGCACCATCAGGCGCTCCCACGATGGAGTACTCGGGAGAGTTCTCGCCAAAGTAGATGCGGGGCTCGTAGGTGGTGTCATTGCCGAGGACACCATTTGACGGAATGCCGGACTGCAGGAACTCCGGCTTTCCATCAGCGGTGAACTTGTTGCCCTTGGCAGCCACAACACCGTAACCGTGCGTGTAGACAATGTGCCTGTTGACCCACGTCTGCTGGTTGGCGCTCAGGCCATCCGGGTTCAGCTCGCGAACTGCGATGACTGTGTCCTGAACCTTGCCGTCAACCATGTAGCGGTCAACATTCAAGGTCTGGGGGAACTGGTAGTACGGGCGATACTGTTCCAGCTGCGCGAACGCTGAAGAAATGAGGTTCGGGTCCAGAAGGCGGATGTTCGCAGTGGTTTGCGCATCTGCAGCGAGCGCGCCAGTCGTGGCTGTGGTGGTGGCGTTGTAGGCCGAGACATCAATCTGGTCCAGGCCATACGCGGCCCGGGTCATCTTGATGTTTCGGTCTATGAATTCCTTCTCCAACGTGTTTTCCGAGGGACGTACTTGGAACTGCTGGATAACCCACGGATAGACACCGCCGGCCAGGATGGCTGTAATGACCAACATGGCGGTACCGATGACCGGCAGGCGCCAGCGTCCGATGACCGCGGCGATAATGAACAGAATGGCCACAAGCCCCGCGGCAACCGCGAGGATCGCTTTGGTGGGAACCACCGCATTGACATCCGTATACAGTGCACCGGCCCAGCGGCCGGAATTGCTCTGCACCGTGGTGTAACGGTCCAACCAAAAGTTGACACCCAGCAGGATCAGGAAAAGTGCACCGGTCACAGCGATGTGGATCTGGGCAGCGCGGCTGGTGAAAATACCGCGCTCCATCAGGCGGATGCTGCCGTAAAGGTAGTGGGTCAGGATTCCGGCGATACCGGCCACTACGGCGATGCTGATCAAGAAGCCCGTGACGAAGCCCAGGAAGGGAAGCGACATCAGGTAGAAGCTGATGTCGAGGTTGAACAGCGGATCTGTCTGCCCGAATGGCTCCTGGTTGAAGAACAGCAAGGCCTTCTGCCACTGGCTGGCCGCCGCGCTGCCGGCAAACAGGCCAAACAGGATGGGCAGGCCGATCATGACAACCCGGCGTACAGGCTCAAGCTGGGCCTGGTAGCGGTTGAGGTTATCCCGCGACTCGGCATCCGGGGCATAAACGGGGCGGGAGCGGTACGCGATCCTGATGGCGAAGAACACAGCAGCGAACATCATGGCGAAACCGATCAGGAACGTGATGATCCTGGCCAGGTTTTCGCGTATGTACACTTCGAAGAAACCAAGCTGCTGGTACCAGAGGACGTCGGTCCACACATTGGCGAAGAAAATGAACCCGACGACGGCCACTGCCACGACAATGAGCGTCGGCGTCAGGGCACCTCGTCTCAGCGGTGATCTTCCGGGCGGGTTGGAGCTGGCGGGACGGGACAAACTCTGTACCTCATTGGTGTCAGTGAACAGTCGGTATGCGAGTGGTTGACATTCTCTGCCGCTGGGATATGGCGGAGGCCGTCATATATGCCACGAGTGGCGGTGGAGCTAAGTTCCACCGCCAGTCTAGTTGTTTGTGCAGGTGGGAAGGCCCGTCGTGTCGTCTCCCGAACCGAGCCGTTCCACAGCGGCGGTGGCATCGGCCAGGGTTTCGACCTTGACCACCTGCAAACCATCGGGAACATGGCCCACGACGTCAGCGCAATTGGCGGCCGGAGCCAGGAACATGGTGGCCCCCTGCTGCCGTGCTCCGATCATCTTCTGGGCTATCCCACCGATGGGACCCACGGCGCCATCGGCTGTGATGGTTCCGGTGCCGGCGACGTGTTTGCCGCCCGTCAGGTCGCCCGGGGCGAGGTTGTCGATGATTCCCAAGGCGAACATCATTCCGGCGCTTGGTCCTCCCACGTTCTCCAAGGAAATACTGACATCGAACGGGAATGTGAAGTCACTGGCCAGGAGCACACCCAGGACATAGCGGTCGGCCGAATTCCTGGTGGGCGTAATGGTTTCCGTCACCAGAGCCCCCTTCCGCTCGACCACCACCTCGGCCGGCGCCCCTGCACCAGCAGCCAACTCGGCCTGGATCACGCTCATGGACGTAATGGCTTTGCCGTTGATGGACTTCAGGAGGTCGCCCTCCTGGATTTTCCCGGCTGAGGGTGAAGCTTCCGAGAGTCCCGCGACATTCAGCCGTTGCTCAAACGGGATATCCAGCTCCCGCAATGCGGCGGCGAACGCATTCTCCTGGGAGGTCTCCATGGCGATCTCACCCTCTTGAACCGTTTGCTCAGCGGTGGTGCCCTTGGGGTAGATCAGTTCCTCGGGATAAATGGCTTTGGAACTGTCCAACCAAGCACGGAACACGTCAAAGATAGTGGCCGGGCTCTTTGGACCGCCGGTCATGACCACGGTGGTGAGATCCAGGTTGCCATTGGCGGGAAAGGATTCGCGTCCGGAGATCTTGATAACGGGTTTATCGCCGTCTTTGCCCAAAGTGTTGAACGTAGGCCCCGCTGACTCAATCACGTAAGGAACCGGCAGGGCGGCAGCGCCAATGCCGAGTCCCAGTGCCAAAAGGCCTGAGATCACCATGATCATGAACCTGGTGTCGCGGGGCGGTGCCGAAGGCACTGAGGAGGGATCGGCGTCGGACGTTTGACGCGGATCCAATGAGCCCTCGGGGCTGGGCGAAGTTAGCATTGAGGCCTCTCTATGCCGGCATTGCGTGACCGGTTACATGGCTGTTGCCACCGAAGACGGCGGCTGCACATACCAAACATCAACACTACGCGGTCCGGCGTTGGCGGGCTGCTTTGCCTACAGCGAACGACGCCGCATCCGGGCAGACAGCGCTACGGCCGCGGGGTACGGTGAAAGAGATCACCAGCCAGTTCGACGATCGGCGGCACCATGACATCCAACCCCAACAACCCGTCCAACGACGACGACACTCCCAAGGATCCGTTGGCAGAAATGCTGCAGAACCTGATGGGCGGCCAGGGCATGGGCAACATCGATCCCGCCGAGCTTGCCAAGGCAGCCGGCCTGCCCAACGATCCCCAACTGCTCCAGCAGATGTTCGCGCAAGTCCAGGCCATGATGAGCTCCACCTCCGAGGGCCCCGTGAACTGGCAGCTTGCCCATGAGAATGCGCGACGGGTTGCAGCGGCAAGCACCGATCCCTCAGTGAACGCCGTGCAGGCCCGGGAGATCGACGAAGCCCTCAGGCTTGCGGAACTCTGGCTGGACCCCGTGACCGATCTTTCAGCAACCGGCCTGATCGGCCACGCGTGGTCGCGGGCAGAGTGGGTGGAGGCGACTCTCGGTACGTGGAAGCGCCTGACCGAACCCGTTGCCAACAGCGTCGCCAACGCCCTGTCCACTGCCCTCACCCAGCAAATGCCCGAGGAAATGAAGTCCATGATGGGCGGTGCCTCGTCGATGCTGCAGAACATGGGTGGCGCAATCTTCGGCATGCAGCTGGGGCAGGCCATCGGTGCGCTCTCGGCCGAGGTTGTCAGCTCCACCGATATCGGTGTTCCTCTGGCTGACCTGGAAATGGCGCTGTTGCCAGCCAACGTCGCCAAATTCGGTGAAGGCCTCAGCCTCCCGGAGAACGACGTCCGTCTGTTCCTTGCCGTCCGTGAAGCGGCGCACGCCAGGCTTTTCGTCCAGGTTCCGTGGTTGCGTGGCCACCTTCTGGGCGCCATTGAGGCTTACGCCCGAGGGATCCACATAGATATGTCCCGTATTGAAGACCTCGCCCGCGACCTTGATCCCAGCAACCCTGAGGGAATCCAGGAAGCGCTCTCGCAAGGTGTATTCACCCCGGAACGGACCCCGGTGCAGACGGCCGCCCTGGAGAAGCTCGAAACCGCCCTCGCCTTGGTTGAAGGCTGGGTGGACGAGCTCACCGCGGAGGCCACGGACAAGGTCCTTCCTTCTGCCACCGCCCTCCGCGAGACCGTACGTCGTCGTCGCGCCACGGGTGGCCCGGCCGAACACGCGTTCTCATCCCTTGTTGGCCTGGAGCTGCGTCCCCGCAGGCTCAGGGAGGCCGCCACGCTGTGGGCAACGCTGAAGGAAGAACGCGGCATTGCCGGCCGTGACGCTATCTGGCACCACCCGGATCTGCTGCCCACCGGTGAAGACCTGGACGATCCCAAGGGCTTCTCCGAACGCCGCCGTTTGGCCGAAGCCAGCGACAGCGAAGTTGACGATGCCCTGCAGAAGCTGCTCAGCGGCGGCTATGACACCAACGAGGCCGGGGATGCTGATGCCCCGGATGCCCCGGATGCCCCGGAAAAGGGCGATGCTGCGGGGAAGACCCCTGGCAAGGAAACCGAAGAAGATGACACGGACACTGAGGGCCCGGCCAAGTAGGCGAGCCCCCGGAGCTTTACGTAGCAACGGCCGCCACCTACCTGGTGGCCGTTGCTGCGTTAAGCCCCTGAATCCGGTGCCGGGTTCGAATCCGGCGGAAGACCCCTTGAGGTGGCAAAGGCAACACCTTCCAGAAAGGCCTTTGCGCGCTGCGTCTCGGGGTACGACTCCACCAGCTTCCAGAAGTCGGCGTTGTGCCCCGCCACCAGCAAGTGCGCGAGCT
The DNA here is from genome assembly GCF_017357425.1 of Arthrobacter sp. D5-1. Classification (NCBI taxonomy): domain Bacteria; kingdom Bacillati; phylum Actinomycetota; class Actinomycetes; order Micrococcales; family Micrococcaceae; genus Arthrobacter; species Arthrobacter sp. D5-1. Next base: position 3,179,345 of record NZ_CP014571.1, read on the forward strand.
CGTGCACCAGAACGTAGTCGATAACCCACTGCGGCATGGACTGAAGCTTGTTGGAAAGCCTGATGGTGCCGTCCGCCGGAGTGGCAGAACCCCATCGCGAATTCTGGTTGCTGACCCAACGAACGGATGTCGGGACGGCCCGCCCGCCCAAATAGGTCCGCGAAAGATGCGCGGCATGCTCCGCGAGGACTTCGTCTGTCGCCGGGCGGCGACTGCCCGGGCCTGACCGTCGCTCGCCCTGCTTCTTCAGCTTGGCCAGCATGCGGTGGACCCACTCCCGTTCCTGGGATTTGGTGAAGCTGGCCGGGATGGCAACAACGGCTTTGCCATCCTCCCAAAAAGCAGCGACCGTCCTGCGCCGCCTGGCTGATCGGCGCACGACCACGGGAGCGCCGTCGTCGGTGACCAGGGGAACGTCAGCATCCGCAGCCGATCGGCGCACCATCAGAGCTCGGTGCTCTCGGTCAAGACCGCCAGGACCGCTTCGCCGTAGCGTTCGAGTTTGGACGGCCCAATTCCTGCCAAACCGGCCAACTCCTCCAATGACGATGGCTTGGCCTCGGCGATGGCAGTGAGAGTTGCATCAGTGAAAACAACATAGGCAGGGACATCGGCGGACTTCGCTTCATCCTTGCGCCATTGCCTGAGCGCATCAAAGGTTTGTTCCTCATAGGACGGCGGGCACTGGTTGCAACGTCCCACCTTGCGTTCGGCACCGCTGGCGAGCATGGTTCCGCACACCCTGCACGACGCCGGTGCGGCGGCTTTCCGGCGAGTGGGACCTGTCTTGCTGCGGGCGTTTGCGGACGCCACTGAGTTGGGGCGAAGTCCGTCAAGGAACCTCGATGGCTTGCGGTTGGCACGGCCGCCCGGTGTGCGGGCCGTTGACCAGGACAAGTTCAGATGTTCCCGTGCCCGGGTGATACCGACGTAGAGCAGTCGTCGCTCCTCATCAACGTCTTCCGGGGTGTCTGCGAAGGAGATGGGCATAAGTCCTTCGCTCAGGCCCACCAGGAACACGGCATCCCATTCCAGTCCCTTGGCGGCGTGAAGGGAAGCAAGGGTGACCCCTTGGACGGTGGGTGCGTGCTGGGCTACCGAGCGTTCCTGGAGTTCGTTGACGAATTCGGCCAGCGTGAAAGCCTCGCCACGGCTGACGGCCAGTTCATCTGCCAAAGCGACCAATGCTGCCAAGGATTCCCATCGTTCACGGAGCGCACCCCCGTTGTGCGGCGCGGCGTCGGTATAACCGAGCGACGCGACGATGTCCCGAACGATCTGCCCCAGCGGCTCCTGCGGCCCCTCGGCGACGGCCCGGGTTGCGGCGCGCAGTTGGAGGATGGCGTCGCGGACTTCCTTGCGTGCGAAGAATCGCTCTCCGCCACGAAGCTGGTATCCGATGCCGGCTGAAGCGAGTGCTTGTTCATACGCTTCGGACTGGCCGTTTGTGCGGAACAGAATCGCGATCTCGCTGGCCTTAATTCCGGTATCAAGCAGTTCCTGGATCCGGCCGGCCACCACTGCAGCCTCAGCCTCGTCATCCGGGCATTCCATGAAGCGCGGTTCGGGACCGGCCGGCCTCTGGGCCACAAGTTTAAGCGGCGGCGCCCAGGCAGCATCCGCGACGGGCCCACCGCTTCGCCGGGACCCGAGGAGGTCGTTGGCCAACTTCACCACTTGCGGGGTGGACCGGTAGTCGCGGATCAGCTTAACGACAGTAGCGTCCGGGAATTGCGCTTTGAACCCCAACAGGTGCTTGGGTGAGGCACCCGTGAAGGAGTAGATAGTCTGGCTGGCATCGCCCACCACGCATAACTCGTTCCGGCCTCCGAGCCACAGGTCCAGGAGTCGCTGTTGCAGCGGGGAGACGTCCTGGTATTCGTCCACTACGAAGTGGCGGTACTGTTCCCGGACCGTTGCCGCCACTTTTGGATCCTCTTGGAGGATACCTACTGTGATCAGGAGGACGTCTTCGAAGTCGATGACGTTCCGGTCAGTCTTGATGTCCTCGTATGCCTGGAAAACCCTGGATACCGCCGTCAGGTCAAAACCGCCGGGCGTTCCGCGGTCCTGGGCGTTTTCAAGGTAGTTGGCGGGAGTGAGCATGGACACTTTGGCCCACTCGATTTCTGCGGCCAGATCCCTGATGGTTGCGCGGTCGGTGCTGAGCCGAAGCCTGCGGGAAGCCTCCGCGATCATATTGGCCTTGTGGTCCAACAGATTCGGCAACGTACCGCCGATGGCCTGGGGCCAGAAGAACTGCAACTGCCTCAGGGCGGCTGCGTGGAACGTGCGGGCTTGGACATTCGCCACACCAAGGTCCCGAAGCCTGCTGCGCATCTCCGCAGCGGCACGCGCTGTAAAAGTTACGGCGAGCAACCGCTGCGGACTGTAAACGCCGGAGTGGACCCCGTACGCGATGCGGTGGGTGATGGCACGCGTCTTACCTGTGCCCGCTCCCGCGAGAACGCACAGGGGCCCCGTCAAGGTACTTGCTACTTCGCGCTGTTCTTCATCCAAGCCACCGAGGATGCGTTCCTCCAGTGAACCACCGGCGTCGAAAACGTCTTCGGTCACGGCTGGAGGTCTTCGATAATGCCGCCATACCAATGTTCAATCAGTGAACGCGCAATGGAGAGGCGCGAGGAAATGGTGATCTCTCCGCTGGAAACGGCTGCCTGCAGCTCTTCACGGCTGAACCAGCGCGCCCTGGTGACTTCAATGCCATCCGGCCGGGCCACCGAGTCTTCAGTGGTGGCGGTGAAGCCCAGCATCAGCGATGCGGGAAATGGCCAGGACTGTGAACCGAGGTATTGGCATGCCGACACGCGCACACCTACTTCTTCCCCGATTTCCCGGACAACCGCCTGCTCCAGCGATTCTCCAGGTTCCACGAAGCCCGCGAGCGTCGAGTAATTCCTGGCGTCTGTGGGGCCCCCACCGCCTAGGAGAAGGCGGCCGTCCGGACCCACTACCGTGACAATAATCGCGGGATCCGTCCGGGGGTAATGCTCTGAATTGTCCTTGGGGCACCGACGTACCCATCCGCCGGCCTCGATGTCCGTGGGATGGCCACATTGCGGGCAGTGCGTGTGCGTCGCGTGCCAGTTGGAGATTGCGCTGGCCTCGATGAACAGCGCAGTATCGCTGGCGTCCAATCGGCCGGCGACTTCCCTGAAACCCGCCCATTGGGCATCCGCGGGCACCGTAGCGGTGCCCGGCACCGGTGGTTCCGCCACCGTGAACAACAGGACAGGCGTTCCTTCAGGCAAGGAAGACGATTCCAACGTGATGCCCAGGTAAACAGCCGCGGTGGAACCGGGATTTGCTCCCTTGAGGGCATTCCACAGGGACGTGGCGTCCCCGAACCACAGTCCATCAGCGGTCACGAGTGCCTTGCGCTGGGAAATAACCATGGCTTGGGCCGCCCCGGAAGCCAGGAGGTCCTCCACCATGCCGGGCTTAACCCGGACCCCGGAGCCACGATCCACCATGGCAGGGCGCACTGGAAGAACGGTCTCCATCAGGTGGTTGGCCAGCGCCGGTGACTCCGTATAGCTCATGTATCTACCGTACTGATTCGTACCGACAAATAACATTTGGGAGGGTCCCCCCTTGTGGATGCACCCCGCCGGGCGTCCATCGCCTGCAAAAATGCCCTGTTTTACGGCGGATCTGAAGACTCGCCGCACTGCATCATGGCCACAGGCCCCACTCAATCTACCGTTGAGAAGGTGAGAAGAACACCGCTCGAACTGGCCGCTATAGCAACCGCGGCGGTGCCTGGCCTGGCGCCGACGGCTACAGCCTTTTCCCCCGACGACGACGCCGACTTCGACTCGGCGTTGCTGCTCGACGCGGATGGCAAACGCTGGCGCGTCCGTTCACCGCGCCATCCGGAGGCCAGCACCCGGCTGGAAACCGAATTCATGGTGCTGCGCGCCTTCGCTCCGTCCATTCGCGCAGAGTTGCCCTTCCACGTGCCAACCATTGCCGGCACTGTGCGCCAGGGCGACCTCACCACTTTTGTCTACACCCACCTGCACGGTGCGATGCTCTCCATTGACGAGCTATCTGCCGGCAGTCCCGCCCTTGCCAGGGAGATCGGCTCAGCGCTGGCTGCCATCCATGACCTCCCGTTGACCTTGGTGACCAACGCGGACCTGCCCAGCTACTCTGCCAACGAGTTCCGGCAGCGGAAGCTCAATGAACTGGACCAGGCGGCAACCACTGGCAAGATTCCTGCCACCCTGCTCCGGCGCTGGGGGCACGCCCTGGAAGACGTTGCACTGTGGCGGTTCAATACCTCGGTGGTCCACGGTGACCTCCACGAAGACAACCTCATGGTGCAGGATGACTCCGTGACTGCCCTGACGGGGTGGACCGATCTCCGGATTGGTGATCCCGCCGACGACTTCGCATGGCTGGTGGCATCTAACGAAGCGTCGTTCGTTGAGGCCGTCCTGAACCACTACACCCAGGCACGCCGTGAGAAGCCCGACGTTCATTTGCTCCGGCGGGCAGCTTTGTTGGCCGAATTCGCCTTGGCCCAGTACCTGGTCAAGGCTATGGCTGCCGGGCACCAGAGCATGACGGCGGAGGCAGAGTCAATGCTTCAGACACTCTCCGCTGACATTGACGAGCAAGCGCGGCGTGACGAAGAAGCAGCGCAGGCCGCCGAGAATGAGGCCGCTGAAATCCTGGCTGCCGATGCGCAGGCTGCCGCCACTTCAGCAGGCCAAAACCCTCCCGTCAGTGTCGTAGCGATTCCCAACGCCGAACCAACGGTTACGGTGGCAGCCATCCCCGGGACGTCTGCCACGTCCCCGGAGCGGTCTCTGGAGTCGGCGCAGGCGGGAACAACTGCCCCGGGATCAACTGCCGACGCAGAGGAAACGGAGAAGCCCGTCCAGGCCGGGGGCGGCGATTCCAACGGCACCAACGATCCGGACGACACATCCACTGCCGCCATCAGCGTGGTCAAGGTGACGCCGCTCCATACAGCAAACCGGTCCTAGCACCAATTGGCCCCAGCACCGGTCGGCCCTAGCGTCCTTGGCCGCCGGCTTCCAACGCCTTGGCAACGATTTGTTCCAGTTCGTCGGCGGTTCCCAGATCGTGTGGCCGGACCACTGAGTCATCCGCCACGTAATAGAACGCCGCGCTGACCTCTTCCAGGGGCACACCCTTGAGCCTGGCCCAGGCCAACCGGTAAACGGCCAACTGCACGGCACGTGTTGCCAACTGTTTACCCGCTGGTCGTCGGCCGGTTTTCCAGTCGATCAACTGCCAGCGGCCGTCCGCGTCGCGGAAGACGGCATCGATGCGTCCCCGGACTACGACGTCGCCAATCCGTGTCTCCACCGGCACCTCGACGAAGGCAGGCGCGCGTTGGGCCCACTCGGACTTTTTGAACGCCGCCACCATCTCGTCCAAGCCGTATGCCTCGTCGATGTGCGAATCCGAACCCGGAGCCTCATCGAGGTCAAGCATGCCCGTCGTCCCGAAGTACTCTTCAACCCACGCATGGAAGGCCGTGCCTTTACGCGCCGAAATACCCGGTTCGCGTGGCACCGGCCTGCGGAGCTGCGAAAGCACAGCAGCCGGGTCCGCGCCAAGATCCACGAAGAGTGAGGCAGAGATGTGGCTCGGGAGATGGACATCCTGGGTGGTCTTGCGTTGCTGTTGACGGTCAAGGAGCAGGTCCGCCTCCTGGGCCCATTTCGCCGCCGGGCCCGTGAGCTCAGGGGCCGGAGTTTGGTACGGTGCGCCGGCGATGAACGCGCGGACGTTGGCCGCGGCCTGGTCCATGGCTAGCCTGCGTCCAGGAGCCAGCCTAAGACGGGCGCCAGTCCTGGGATCAGACGGACCTTCCAGGGGATCGTAAGGGAACCCGGCAACTTCAAGGGTGGTGGTCAGTGGGCTTTCCTCCGGGAGTGTTTCCTCAGCCACGGATTCGGGATGAACCACCGCTGAGCCTGTCCGGCCTGCAGGCATCCCAGTACCGTCGCCTGTGGCAACACCCGGAACTCCAGCAAGAGGCGCCAAGTCGGAGAGAAAGGCGGACATACCGGCCATTCCGGAGCGCGAACCGTTCCAGGCAGCACTGGACGCCCATAAGACGAACTTTGCCCGGGTGTAGGCCACATAGGCCAGCCGCCGCTCCTCGGCCTCACCGTGATGCTGGACCTCGGCCTTGAAAACCTTCTCCGCGTCCAGCCACCCCTTTTGGTCTGGCTGGTCCAGGTCCCACTGGGGAAGGTCGGCGCGGTCGCCACGCAACGGCCAAGGCAGCGCCGCAGCCCCACTGCTCCATCGTGAATCCCTGGTGCTGGGGAATGATCCGGCATTGAGGCCAGGGACGAAGACGACATCCCACTCCAGCCCCTTCGAGGCGTGAACCGTCAGCAACTGCACAGCTTCCCGGTTGGTCTCCACAGTGGCCAGATCCAATCCGCCTTCTTCGGAGGCCGCTGCCTCCAACCACGACAAGAAGGCCAGCAGATCAATCCGTTGGGACGTCTGCAGGAATCCGGCCGCGGCATCCTGGAACGCATCAAGGTTCCGGCGGGCCTGGTGGATGCTGATTCCAGGCTTGGCGGCCACCTCGATATCCAGGAGCATGGCGCGTTCAACCTCACCAAGGAGCGTGGTGAGATCATCCCCGATGTAGCTCCGGAGGGAACGAAGTTCCGAGGCAAGGCGGGTCAGTCGTTCCAGGGCAGCGGGACTAAGGGTGCGACCATGCCCCGACGTCCAGCCGGGCTTGGGTAGGAAATCAAGGGCCTCCACCAGGCTGGAGGCATCGGTAATGTCACTTTCAACCACCACTGCGGCCGGTTCCTCGTTGTCATCCATGGGTTCGGAAGCGGTGCCCGGATTTGCCCGGCGGCGAGCCAGGAAACGCGACCAGTCGTTGAACGCCATCAAGTCTGCCGGGCCAATACGCCATCGCGCCCCGGCCAGCAGCCTCATCAGGGCATCGGAACGCCCGGGATCAGCCAACACCCGCAAGGTGGCCACCAGATCCACGATTTCCGGGGTGTCCAACAGGCCGCCAAGACCCACGATCTCGTAGGCGATTCCCTGCAGCTCGAATTCCCGGCGGAGGCATTCCATCTGCGCCCGCCTCCGGCACAGGACAGCCATGGTCGGTTTGACCGGCGTCCCGTCCTTCTCTTCCTCGAAGACTGTCCGTTTGTAGCGCCGGATATCACGGGCAATGACTGCAGCTTCGTCCTCATCGGTGCTGAAACGACCGATTACCACACTTCCGTCCACGGCGGCCGGGCTCGGGGCCAGCGCCGGGACTGAGACATTCCCGGCTGTATCCCTGCCCCCTGCCGGGCCGTCCATGGCCGCAGCCTTGTTCAACGGCGCGGCAATGGTGTTGGCTGCCTCAAGGATGTTCCTGCCATTCCGCCAAGCGGTGGTCAGGTATGAGGTCGGAGCCACTGAATACGTCTCTGCGCCGCCTATGGTGTCCGTGTACCGGACAGGGAACTCCTGGACAAAATGGAAGAGCTGCCCGGCAGAGGCACCCCTGAATCCATAAATCGACTGGTTGGGGTCCCCTACGGCTGTCACTGCGTGACCTTGCCCGAAGAGGCGGGAGAAGAGCACCAACTGGGCATGGGAGGTGTCCTGGAATTCGTCCAGGAGTACCACCTTGTACCGTGCCCGCTCCGTGGACGCTGCGAGCGGGATGTCGCTGGCGATTCGGGCAGCAAGGGCCACGAGGTCCCCAAAATCAAGGACTCCGCGTTGCCGCTTCGCTTCCTGGTAGCGCACCACCATGTCTGCCACGCTGGCGCGGGTCCGGAGCATGGCTGCCAATGATGCTGCTGCCTGGGTGGGGTTTTTGCTGGCACCAGCTACATAGGGAAGCTGCTCGAACGTCTCCACGCGCTCCAGCACCCAGTTGCGTACTGAACCCGGGTCCTGAAGGTGCTCGGCGCACTCCCCCGCCAACTGTATGACGGCGTTGACCAACGTGGACTTGGCCGCCGTGAAATGCTCGTAGTCGCCGTCGTAGGCCTCTACTACTTCGCTGGCCAGCTGCCAGGACTGTGCCCCACCCAGCAGGACGACATCGCGCTCAATGCCCAGCCGGAGCCCATAATCGGTCACAATGCCACTTGCATAGGAGTGGTAGGTGGAAACCTTCGGTTCGAGGTCGTCAGCCCCCAGGAGCCCTTCGGGGAACCCAATGCTGCCGTCATCCTCTGCCGCGATGCGCTGGAGGGTGGCCAGTTTGCTTCGGATCCGGCTGGCCAGTTCGCCGGCAGCTTTACGCGTGAACGTCACGCCAAGCACTTCCTCCGGACGGACCCACCCATTGGCAACGAGCCACACGACCCTGTCCGCCATGGTGGCTGTCTTGCCGGAGCCAGCCCCGGCGATCACCAGCCGGGGTGACAGTGAAGAGGCAATGATGTCCGACTGTTCGGCAGTGGGCAGGTTCTTCTCGCCAAGGATGCCGGCCAGCTCAGACGGAGAGAACCGGGGTTCGGGAACATGTATGCCGTCACGGGTGCCGGGCAGGGCGCCGGCAAATCCGTCCAGGAGCTCTGTTGTCATTCGGTGACCTGCTTTCCTCTGGCGCACAACGGGCAAACATCCGGGAGGCGGCACCCGTGGCCGCCATGCCCGCTCTTGCCGGGATCGTGCCGTGCTTCGAATGAGGCTCCTGCCATGAGCGCAGCAGCGTCGTTGACCAGCTCCTCCGCCCAGTTCACTGAAGGATCCAAGGGATCCTGCTGCTGCACTGCCGGCGTCTTCGCCTTGGTTCCAAGGTGGGCCAGCACCGCGCCGCCAGGTGCGAAACCACCAGCACCGGTGCGGGACCCGGCGTCGAGCGTTTCTTCGCCGGTTCCAGCGTCCCGGAAGGCACCTTTGAGCACCGCCGCCTGGTAAGCACCCAATTGCGGGTGCCTGGCAACTTCGGCCTTGCCCGGTTGACGCTTGCCGGTCTTGAGGTCCACCACCACAAGCCGGCCTTGCGAATCAACCTCCAGGCGGTCCACCTGGCCCCGGAGCACTGCCTGCCGGGTGGCAACCGCTTCGGGATCTGCCGGATCCGAGGCATCGAGGCTGACGTCGGGAAGCTCTACTTCGAAGTCGTGCTCTACGGCCAGCAGGCTCCTTCCCTCGCTGCGCATAATGAGGATGTACTGGGCCAATTTGCGCACCATCTGTTCTGCGCGTTGGAAATCGAGCTTCCCTTCCCAGTTATCCTTCATGCCCAAGGTTGGCCACCGGCGGACGAGTTCAGCCACATATTCTGACCCCGAGGCCTCGGGCAGTTCCTGGGCAATGCTGTGGACCAACGTGCCAAGGCTTCGCGCAAAATCAGTGGCGGCCTCACCACCAGCGGCTTGGACGAACCAGTCCAGCGGTGACTTATGGACAGCTTCAACTTTGGAAGGTGAGACGGAGACTGTTCCCCCCGGAGGGACAACAGGCCCGCTGGAACTCAGCGGTGCCAAACCCCACCATGTGTCCGGGTGGGCCCCCGGAACGGGTGGATCCGTGCTGGCAAGCCGGGCCAGTATCCGCGCTGCTTCCAGCCCTGTGGCGGCAACGTTGGCGGCGTCGGCAACGGACTCCTCCGACTGCGCGTGCTGCCTCAGCTCCGCGACAAGCGCCCTGAGTGTCATGGGGCGGTCCACGGGAGTGTAGTCGCGTTTGTACTGCCCGGACTCCAATGGTGCTACGTAGTCCAGGAACGCCGAGGGCTGGTCGTCTTCAGAGGAGACGGCCGTGCAGATCAAGACTTCACGGGCCCGGGAAACCGCCGTTGAAAAGCTCCTGAGTTCGTCGTACCGAATATCGCGGAGTTTGCTCAGTGGTCCCCGCCGCACGGCGTAGTCCACTCCATGCTCCACGGCGTCGGCGTAGACGGTGCTGCCAAGCAATTCACCACGCAGGCGCGTATTCGGCCAGACGCCTTCCTGGAGTCCGGCGACTATCACCACTGGCCATTCCCGTCCCGCTGCGCTGGCGGGCGTCATGATCTCCACGCACGCCTCAAGCTGGGCTCGTGCCGCAAGAGTGTCCATGGGAAGTTCCTGGTTCAACAGATAGTCCAGGAACTGCTCGGGACCGGATCCGGGTAATTGGTCCACGAAGCGTTCGGCCGTATGGAACAGGGCCATCATGGCGTCGAGGTCGCGATCCGCACGTGCGCCGGCGTTGCCACCCTCCAGCGCCATTTCCGCCCAGCGCGACGACAAACCGGTGGCCTGCCACAAAGCCCACAAGACTGACTCCGCATTGGCACCGGGCTCGGCAGCGGCCGTGGCACCCGCCGCGATCATGCGGGCAAGACGGCGGGCGGCGCTGCCTTCAATGCCCAATGACGCCAGCGCTCCGGGTTCAAGCAGCGCTTCCACCAGGAGGGCATCGCTGGACCTGCCGCCTCCACCCAGGAGTTCCTCGCGCCTGAGTGACTGCCTAAGCCTGCGCAATTCGATGGCAGTGGCTCCGCCGACGCGGGATGTCAACAGCGAAACAGCCATCTCCGGCGTCAACTTGGCCGGGTCCAGGACAACCGCGAAGGCCTCCAGAAGAGGACGCACAGCTACTTCGTCCCGGACGGCCGAGTCTGCCACTGGAACCCGCACCGGTATTCCCTGGCCACTAAGGTAGCGCTGCATCTGTGAAATTTGTCCACCGTTCCGCACGATCACGGCGATGTCACTGAACTCCCGGTTCTCCCTCAGTTGGGCTTCCAGAATCCGCTGGGCTACGTAACGCAGCTCATGCACAGCGGATGGCAGCACATGCCCTTCCACCCTGCCATCACGGGAAGGCGGCTCACCTGCATTGCCCGGACCTGGCAGTTGCTCAAGCCGCCTGGCCAGCTGACCGCCGGAACGCTGTGAAATACGTGCCGCGACGCGCGTCCAGGCCTCTGCTACCACGGGGAGGTGCCGGTGGGTGAACCACAAAGGACGTTCAGTGACCGCGCCCTGGGTGCCTCCCAGCAGCGAAGGCAACTCGGCCACAAGGTCAGGACGGGCACCGCGGAAGCCCTGCACTACGGTATCCGGGGAGTAGGTGACCACGACGTCCTTGCCCTCCGATATATCGGCGAGGAGTTCAAAAATCGCAGGATTGGATTCCTGGGCGTCGTCCACGAGGATCAGCTGAAGGCGTTCACGTTCCGCGGCCAGGAATGCCGGCGAATCCTGGAAGATCTGGCGCGCCGTAGTGATGATTCCTGCGGGGTCAAAAGCCTCGGGCATGCGGAGGTCCAGAACGTCCCGGTATTCGCTGTACAGCTCGGCTGCGGCCATCCAATCGGGACGACCGCATTCGTAGGCGAGACCCACCAAATCCTCTGCGGTACGGCCGGACTCAATGATGCGGTCGAACAACTGGCGGATCTCGTGGCGGAAGCCCCGGGTGGGAAGGGCAGCACTGAGATCCTCCGGCCAGGGCAGCTGGAAACCCGGCCGCGCATGGCCTTCAAGGAGTTCTTTGATGATGAGGTCCTGCTCCGGACCTGAGAGGAGCTTTGGGGGCCTGGCCAGGGGTATGACGCCTTCGGCCTTCGCCCGCCGAATGACGTCGAAGGCGTACGACGCCCAGGTGCGCGCCGGCGTCGTACTGAGACTGCGGTCCAACCGTCCGGTGAAGGTGTCGCGCAAAGCTGCGGCGGCGTGGCGCCCCGGGGCGAGTATGAGGATCTGCTCCGAATTCAGCCCGTCTTCACGGACCCGGCGCACTGCGGATTCCACAAGCACTGTTGACTTGCCCGTGCCCGGACCTCCGGGCACAAGCACGGGGCCGCTCCCCTGCCGGAGGGAAACAACCGCCTGCTGGTCCGGGGACAAGACAGGTGCCGCATAGTGGGTCTCGCGCGGAGGCAGCAGGCGAAGAGCGGCCGGTGATTGGCGGGTTCTGGCGGGAGTGGCGGTCACACAGTCATTTCATCATCGGGCACCGACAATTTATGGAGTTGACGCTCCAACTGGTCAGAGATCACATCAAGTTGATCGAAGTCGGCGTCCGAAGGCGCCCATCGCGCCGTGGTCAGGTCAACCCGCCAACGGCCTTCCCCGGTCCTGAGGAAGGCCTCGTAGGCGCCATGCAGCGGCGTGGATTCCTGCAGGTAATGCTTCAAGGCATCGACCTCGTGGCCGGGAGGCGCTTCCCCGCTGGCCCGAAGGACACGCCACCAAGCCACGGAGCTTCCGTAGTGGCTCATGACTGCGCCGACCTGACGCGGTCCGCCGGCACCCAGGAGCTCTGCCACGTCGCCGTAGGAGACCGCCGATCCCGACGGCACGAGGTCCACCACCGCAAGAACCGCCGTCACATACTCCATCCGCATGTGTTCAGGGTAACGGCAGGAGTGTCGCGCCCAAAGACTGTCGGACCCAGCCGGTAACTTGAAATCATGAGCTCCTGGAACACCCTCTCCCGTGCCGCATTCGACCTCGAGACCACCGGGAAGAACTCGCGGTCGGCACGGATAGTCACGGCTTCGATCACCGTTGTGGATGCCCACGGAGAGCTCATTGCCGAACACGAATGGCTGGCGGATCCGGGCGTTGAGATCCCCCTCGAGGCCAGTGAAGTGCATGGCGTGACCACCGAGAGGGCCCGCGCGGAAGGCCGCCCCGCAGCGGAGGTTACTCGCGAGGTTGCTGCGGTTCTCCAGGAACTTTTCGACGCCGGCACTCCCGTCATCGCTTTCAACGCCAGTTACGACTTCACGGTACTGGCGGCCGAGTCCGCGCGTTATGGCGTACCGCAACTGAGCCGGTTCCCGGTGCTGGACCCCTACGTGATGAACAAGCAAGTGGACCGCTACCGCAAGGGCAAGCGCACCCTTACTGCCCTGTGCGAGGAATACGGCGTGGACCTGACCAACGCGCACACCTCTGCCGCGGATGCACTCGCCACTCTCCGTGTCCTGGACGCGATGGCCGGCAAGTTCCCCAAGCTGCACATGCCGGCAACCACCCTCCACCAACTGCAAGTAGACTGGGCGGCATCGCAGGCCGCCGATTTCCAGCAGTATTTGCGGCGCAGCAAACCCACTGCGGTCATTGAGGGCGAGTGGCCGGTTCTGCCGCCCGAGGACGCCAGCCGCGGCGGTTTCTAAGCCGGGGAGATCCCTTCGAGGCTTCGCCCTGCGACGCATGTCACATGATTCTCGGGAACTCGCGTTTTAGCCTCAGTTGCGCGCGGATTCCACAAGCCAGAGCAGCGTCGGAATAGTACGGCGCTCGATGATGCCCGGGCGGGAACAATATTCGGCGTAATCGAGCGTGAGCCACCATTTCTTCGATTCACCATGCTCCGGTGGGCTGGTGACATAATTAAGTTTGGCGGGTTGAAGTCTGCTAAGGCAGCAAACCTTCTTTCGGTTGCCACATTCCCCGCCCACCGTGAATCGTCTCCGTGACCCGATGAAAGTGATTTCTTTATGAAATTCAAAGCCCCTAAGTGGCTGTCTGTTGCCCCCGTGGCCGCAGCCCTGGTGATTTCCCTGGCAGCATGCGGCGGTGGAACTTCCGAGCCCAGCGGTTCGCCCACCGATGCACTGGCCGGCAGCGACCAGAAATCGCTCGACACGTTCACTACGGCTGAGGTGACGCCGCTGGACAAGATCGACAAGTCCAAGCTGGGCCTCATCACCGACGACACCCTGCGGGTGGGCACCCTCTCCGACGCCCCGCCGAACATCTTCATTGACCCTTCGGGCAAGTTCACCGGCTACGACAATGAGCTCTTGCGCGCCATTGGCGACAAGCTGGGCCTCAAGGTTGAGTTCGCCTCCACTGACTTCTCAGCACTCCTGTCCCAGGTAGGCAACAAGCAGTTCGACGTCGGATCCTCCTCGATCTCCACCACGGACGCCCGCCGCAAGACGGTCGGTTTCACCAACGGCTACGACTTCGGCTACATGGCCATCGTCACCAAAAGCGACTCCAAGGTCACCGGCTTCGCCGACGTCAAGGAAGGACTCCGCATCGGCGTTGTCCAGGGCACCGTCCAGGATGACTACATGACGAACACGCTCAAGATCGAGCCGGTCCGCTTCCCTGACTACAACACGGTCTACGGCAACGTGAAGAACGGCCAGATCGATGCTTGGGTTGCTCCTTCCCAGCAGGCAGAGGGCCAGGTCAAGGAGGGCGACAACACCAAGATCGCCGAGAAGGTTGTCAACACCCAGAACTTCACTGCCTACGCCGTGAACAAGGACAACCAGCCACTGATCGACGCCTTGAACTCGGGCCTGGATGCTGTCATTGCTGACGGCACGTGGGCCAAGCTCACGGCCGAGTGGTACAAGGACCGTCCGACTGCTGCCGAGCAGACCCCCCAGGGCTGGAAGCCGGGCAGCAAGGCCGTCCAGCTCCCCGCCAAGTAACCAGGGCGTTCCATGGATATCCTCAATCAACTGGCCGAGACCTTCTTTGACTGGGAGGCAATGGGCGAAGTCCTCCCCAAGATGTTCGCCGTCGGCCTGCCCAATACCATTGTCCTGGCCGTCGTCTCGGGCATCATCGGGACCGCGCTGGGGATGCTGCTCGCCCTGATGGGGATTTCCCGGAACGCAGCAGCACGGTGGGTAGCCCGCATTTACACGGACATTCTCCGCGGGCTTCCTCCGGTGCTGACCATTCTGGTGATCGGGTTCGGTTTCGGCCCCATCATTCGTGAACTGACGGGCTCCACCAGCCCGTACCCCATGGCCATCGCGGCGTTGTCCTTGATGTCCGGCGCGTACATCGGCGAGATCTTCCGTTCCGGCATCCAGAGCGTGGACAAGGGACAACTCGAAGCGACCCGCGCCCTCGGGTTCAGTTACGGCTCATCCATGCGCCTCGTAGTGGTGCCCCAGGGAATCCGCAGGGTCCTTCCTGCCTTGGTCAACCAGTTCATCGCATTGATCAAAGAATCCTCGTTGGTGTTCATGCTGGGTCTTCTTGCCACAGAGCGTGAGATCTTCCAGATCGGCAAGGATGCCGCCGCCAACAGCGGCAACCTTTCCCCGTATGTCGCTGCAGCCATCTTCTACCTCGCGCTGACCATCCCGCTCACGCACTTCGTGAACTGGATTGATGCCCGCATGCGCTCCGGCCGGCCGGAGAAGAAGGAACCGGACGAGGCAGCAGCAGTGGTAGGAAAGGGAGCCCAGGCATGAGTGAATTCGCTTCAGGAACGTTAACGGCGAAGAACATCCATTTGTCCTTCGGCAGCAACCACGTGTTGCGGGGCATTGACCTGCACGTCGAGAAGGGCACAACGGCCTCCGTGATCGGCCCCTCGGGCTCGGGCAAGTCAACGCTCCTGCGCGTAATGAACCGGCTCATCGAGCCGGACCAGGGGGACATCCTGCTGGATGGACGCTCTGTCCTCAAGGACAACCCGGACGAATTGCGGCGCCGCATTGGCATGGTCTTCCAGCAGTTCAACCTTTTCCCCCACAAGACGGTGGCGGAGAACATTTCGCTGGCCCTGCGCAAGCTCCGTGGCATGTCCAAGGAACAGGCCCGCGATGAAGCACTGGCCCAGTTGGACCTGGTGGGCTTGAAGCACAAGGCAGACGCGCGGCCAGCCAACCTCTCAGGTGGACAGCAGCAACGTGTAGCGATTGCCCGCGCGCTGGCCATGAAGCCCGAGGTCATGTTCTTCGATGAAGCCACCTCCGCACTGGACCCGGAGCTCGTCAAGGGCGTCCTTGCCCTGATGACGGATCTGGCCCAAGGCGGCATGACCATGGTGGTGGTGACCCACGAGATGGGCTTCTCCCGCAATGTCTCCGACGTAGTGACCTTTATGGACGCTGGTGTAGTGGTGGAGTCCGGCCCCCCGGAGCAGCTTTTCACCAATCCGCAAACGGAACGCCTGCAGGGCTTCCTGTCGGACGTCCTTTAGCCAAGACAACCACAAGTCTTGAGAACCCCGCCTTCGTTTCGAAGGCGGGGTTCTTTACTGTGATCATTACCCTGCTTTGACCCGCAGCACTGTCAGGGCGGCAGCATCCACCTTGGCGCGGAAGGAGGCATCTGCTGTGGCTTTCTTCACCACGGCCTGGTGCATGGCAGGAATGCTCGCAGGATCTGCACACACCAGCATGGTTCCACCGGCCGCGAAGAAATTCAGGGCGCGGTCCGCATCGGACCAGGCGCCCAATTGCGCGGCACTGCAGAGGTCGTCGGATAGGACAATCCCCGTGAAGCCGGCGTCTGAACGCAGCATCGTCTCCATCACCGTAGGCGAGAAGGGTGCGATGTTCGAGGGGTCAATCTTGTCGTAGTAGGCATTCGATACCATGACCCACTGCGTGCCTGATGCGATGGCAGCGTGGAACGGTTCCAGGGCGGGATCGTTCCGGGTGGTGGAGGTATCCCTGACATCGCTGGTGACATCCGTGTTGGGGACTACCCTGCCCAGGCCGGGGAAGTGCTTCACTACAGGGGCGACGCCCGCGTCCTTCATGCCATCGGCAAAGGCATTGCCCAGGGTCGACACTGTGCCCGGTGCATAGCCGTACTCACGTTGGAAGTGGCCAATCGGAGCATTGGACGGCGCAAACTCCGGGCTGGTGACTGTGTCCAGCACGGGCGCAAGATTGACGTTGACGCCGGCGCTTCGCAGCTCCTTGCCCCAGGTTGCAGCATCGGCGCGGAGCTTTGACTCCCCTGCCCCTGCCTGCACCAACGCTGTGGGAATTGTTGAGAACCCCGGACCCGAAAGAACCTGGACATACCCGCCCTCCTGGTCGGTCGCTACGAAGAGGGGCAAACCGCCGGTGGTGGCGGTGGAAACCGTTCCCGTCAACGACGACACGACGGCAGCGGTGGCAGCACTGCCTGCCTTGCTGCGCCCGCTCAAGTAGACGTTGCCCGCGTGGTATTCCTTCAACGCCTGCATGGTTCCTGGCTCGGCGCCGGTGGCCTTGGCCGCCACCATGAACAGTTGGCCTACCCTTTGTTCAAGACTGAGCGCCGCCAACTGTTGCTCCGCGGCCGTAGGAGCGCTGGTGGCAGGCGCAGCGGAGGGCGGAGGCACCGTGGATGGCTTTGTTGGCGCCGCTGATGTGGTGGCTGGCTGCGGAGTGCCCGGCGGTGAAGAGGCAGAAGCCGACGGCGTCGCTTCCGTTGCGGGTGGGACGGTGCCTCCGCTGCCGCTTGAGCAGCCGGACGCCATGGCGACCAAAGCTCCAGCCGTCGCGATGCTTACACCGAAGGATGCAATTGTCTGGGTCTTGCGCATGGTAAACCGTTAGTTCGTTGGGGGTGGGTTTCCACCTACGAGCCTACCCCTTGCGGACACAGCAATGCCCCGGGCAAGTGCCTTCCGCACCAGCCCGGGGCATCAGCAGGGTCAGGCCGTGGCGCCGGCAGCAGCCTGTGCAGCTGCGGGAAGCGCCTCGAAAATACGGTTCATTGCTGCGTCGTCATGGGCAGCAGACAGGAACCATGCTTCGAAGACGGACGGCGGCAGGTAAACGCCCGAGTCCAGCATGGAGTGGAAGAACGGTGCGTAGCGGAAGCTCTCCTGAGCCTGCGCGTCGTCGTAATTGTGCACGCCGTGGGCCGAGGTACCAAAGGCGACCGAGAACAGGTTCCCTGCCCGCTGGATTGAGTGGTCAACGCCTGCAGCATCCAGAGCTGACGAAAGTGCCGCGGAGAGTTCCAGCGAGCGGGCATCAACGTAGGCGTAGACCTCCGGTGTTGCATGGGTCAGCGTGGCTACGCCGGCCGCCATGGCCACGGGGTTTCCGGACAGCGTGCCGGCCTGGTAGACCGGGCCAACGGGAGCAAGGTAGTCCATGACGTCGGCACGGCCGCCGAGTGCCGCCGTCGGCATTCCGCCGCCGATGACTTTGCCGAAGGTGAGCAGGTCAGGCGCCCACCCTTCCTGGCGGCCTGTCAGGCCCCAGTAGCCGGAGTAGCCAGTGCGGAACCCGGTCAGGACTTCATCCACGATCAGGAGGGCCCCGTGCTCCTTGGTGATGCGGGACAGCCCTGCGTTGAACCCCTCTCCCGGTGTGACAACGCCCATGTTGGCGGGAGCCGCTTCCGTGATCACTGCGGCAATGTTGTTACCGTGCGTGGCGAAGGCAGCCTCAACTGCGGCGAGATCGTTGTAAGGCAGGACCAAGGTTTCAGCTGCTGTTGCCTCGGTGACGCCGGCCGAGCCTGGAAGGGCCAGGGTGGCAACACCGGAACCTGCGGCCGCCAGCAAACCGTCCAAGTGGCCGTGGTAGCAGCCAGCGAACTTGATGACCAGGTTGCGGCCGGTGAAGCCACGGGCGAGGCGTACGGCGGTCATGGTCGCCTCGGTGCCGGTGGACACCATGCGCAGGCGCTCAACGGCGGATACGCGGTCCTTGACGATCTCGGCCAGGTTGGCCTCATCCGGAGTGGAAGCACCGAAGGACAGGCCGCGGTCCACGGCGGCGTGCACGGCGTCGAGTACGGCAGGGTGGGCATGGCCCAGCAGCGCAGGGCCCCAGGAGCAGACAAGGTCCACGTACTCCTTGCCGTCGGCGTCCGTGAGGTAGGCGCCCTTGGCCGAAACCATGAACTTCGGGTTGCCACCGACGGATCCAAAGGCACGGACCGGGGAGTTCACGCCACCAGGCATGAGGGACCGGGCGCGGTCGAAGAGCTGATCGGACACAGGGGTGTTGGAAGTCATGGTTCCTATTCTTTCAGTGATTCAGGAGCAGCCGGTCTGTGATTCAGGAGCAGCCGGTCAGTGATTCAGGAGCAGCCGGTCTGCGATTCAGGAGCAGCCGGTCTGCGTCGTGTGCGCCTATTCGGAAGCAAGCAGCCGGGCAACCCGCGGGGCCACCTCGGTGCCATAGAGCTCAATGCAACGCATCATGGATTGGTGGGGCAGGGTCCCGTTGCTGTACTTCAGGTCGAAGCGGTCCACACCCAGGGTGCGTTTGAGGAGGACGATCTTCTGCGCAACGGTTTCCGGCGAACCCACGTAGAGGGCGCCTTCGGGGCCGCACATGGCCTCGAATTCACCGCGGTTTCCAGGACCCCAGCCGCGCTCAGCGCCGATCCTGTTGCGCTGGTCCAGCCAATGCGGGAAGAGCTCCTCCCGGGCGGCCTCATCCGTATCGGCAATGAAGCCCGGCGAGTGCGTTGCGATCTGGCGCATCGGGTGTCCGTACTTCGCCATCGCATCGCGGTAGAGGTTCACCAGCGGGGCAAAGCGGCGGGGTTCTCCCCCGATGATGGCGAAAATGATCGGGTAGCCGTATTCGGCACAGCGCAGCACGGACTCGGGTGTTCCGCCTACGCCAATCCAGGCCGGCAGCAAATGGTGCTGCAATTTCGGGTACACCTGGAGTCCATTGACATTGGGCCGGGTACGGCCCTCCCAGTGGACCGGCTTCTGGGCACGAACCTTGTCGAAGAGCTCCAGCTTCTCCTCGAAAAGGACCTCGTAGTCAGCCAGGTCGAGGCCGAAGAGCGGGAAGGATTCAATGAACGAGCCCCGGCCCAGCATGACTTCAGCCCTGCCGTTGGACAGCGCATCCACAGTGGAGAAGCGCTGGAAAACTCGAATGGGATCATCCGAGCTCAGCACCGTAACAGCCGAGCCGAGACGAATCCGGGATGTCACTGCGGCGGCGGCTGCAAGGAAGACCTCGGGTGCGGAGACTGCGAAGTCCCGGCGATGGTGTTCCCCTACCCCGAAGGCATGGATCCCGACGGCGTCGGCCAACTTCGCTTCTTCGAGCAACTCGCGGAGGACGCGGGCGTGTTCTTTGGGGTTCCCGTCAGCGTCGACGCCGGCATCGCCAAAAGTGTTCAGCCCCAGGAGGATGTGGTTGGCAGCTACCGGCGCGGCGGGGTCGGACGGCCCGCCGCGATCCGGGGAGGCGCCGGGGTCGGAGGGAACGGATGTCATCAGGACTCCTTCAGCCAGCCTGCCAGTTCGGAGGCCCAATAGGTCAGCACGGTATCGGCTCCGGCACGCTTGATTCCCAGGACGGATTCGGTGATGGCACCGCGCCTGTCGATCCAGCCGTTGGCCGCAGCAGCTTCGATCATGGCGTACTCGCCGGAGATTTGGTAGGCCGAGACAGGTACCGGGCTCATGGCTGCGACGTCGGCCAGGATATCCAGGTAGCTCATGGCCGGCTTTACCATCACCATGTCGGCACCCTCTTCAAGGTCCAGTTCCACCTCCAGGATGGCTTCCCGGCGGTTTGCTGCGTCCATCTGGTAGGTCCGACGATCGCCCTTGAGCTGGGAATCGACTGCTTCACGGAACGGGCCGTAGAACGCCGACGCATACTTGGCTGCGTAGGCAAGGACCGCGGTGTTCTTGTGGCCGGATTCCTCCAACGCCTGACGGATGACAGCGATCTGGCCATCCATCATGCCTGAGGGTCCCAGTACATGGGCCCCCGCATCGGCCTGGGCTACAGCCATCTGTCCGTAGATCTCCAGGGTGGCGTCGTTGTCCCCATAGCCATCGGCATCGAGGACCCCGCAGTGGCCATGGTCCGTGAACTCGTCCAGGCAAACGTCGCCCATGATGACCAAGTCATCCCCCACCTCAGCCTTGACGTCGCGGATGGCCTTGTTCAGGACGCCTTCCGGGTCGAGTGAGGCCGTGCCCTGCGCATCGCGGACGGAGGGGACGCCAAACAGCATGATGCCGCCCACTCCAAGCTCCACAGCTTCGGATGCAGCGCGTTTCAGGGAATCAGTGGTGTGCTGGACCACACCCGGCATGGAGCTGATGGGGCTTGGTTCGGTGAGGCCCTCCCGGATGAACGCCGGGAGGATCAGGTCTGCAGGTGCCAGCCGGTTCTCTGCGGTGAGCCTGCGCATGGCGGGAGTGGTGCGCAGACGGCGGGGACGATGGTTTGGAAAGCTCATTGCGGGTTCCCTTCGTTGGCGAAAACAGATTCCAAGGCGGCCACGATGCCGTCCGGGGTTGGTTCTTTGGCTGTGGCGGCCACGGTGAGGCCAAGACGCGAGGCCTCACCCGCCGTCGGACGCCCGATGGCAATCAAGTGGCACCTGCCTAGCGGCGGCAAGGTTTGGGCGATGCGGCGTGCGGCGCTGGGCGAAGCAGCCACCACGGCGTCCACAGTGCCTGCCTTGAGGCCGGCCCGTGCTTCTTCCGGGCTGAGCATTGGCAGCACGCTGTCCTCGGAAACCTCGACGGCGGGCGGCAGTTCCGCCGTCAGGCGACGTCCCGTCCCGGCCGGGTAGTCCACGGTGTGGTAGGCAACCACGGAGGTCACGTCAGCACCTTTTGACGCCAGGCCTTCCCGAAGGCCGGGTGCCGCGATATCTGCTTGGGGCAGGAGCACCCGGACCGGCGCGGGCTCCCACAGTTCCACCAGTCCGTCAGCAGACTGACGCTCCGTCGGCGCCAGGTGGACGGAGAGGCCAATGGATTCCAGGACCCGCAACGAGGACGGCCCGATGGTCGCCACCCGGGTGGCTGCCGGAACGAGGGCTGCCGGGGTTGTGCCCCGCTCTGCAGCCTTCTCAAGTAGGACTCGGGCACTGGTGATGCTGCTGATCACCAACCAATCGAATTCACCGGCAGCCAGGCGGTCGAGGGAATCGTCCAGGGGTGCCTGGTCTTTTGCCCGTTCAAAATCGATCAGGGGCAGCACCAAGGGTGCGGCGCCGAGGCTGGTCAGCAACGACGCCAGCGGCTTGGCACGGTCGGCGCTCCTGGTGATCAGGATGCGCCGACCGGTTAGCCCTCGTGGATCCTGCGGTTCAGGACGCGGCAAGGTCCGCGATCTCCGCGGCACCGGCAGCGAGCAACAACTCAGCCACCTCGATGCCGAGCAACGTGGCGCCGACTTCCGTGAGGCCATCGGTGGCTTTTTTCTCACGAACGGTCTTGGTGCCATCCACAGCGCAGACCACTGCCTCCAGGTGCAGCATGCTGCCCTTGCGGAAGGCGTAGGCACCCACCGGAGCAGCGCAGCCGGCTTCGAGCCTGGCCAACACGGCACGCTCGGCTGTCACCGCCAGCCGGGTGTCGTCGTCGTTTAATGCCGCCAAGGCCTGGGCCAGCACGCCGTTTGAACCCGCGGTGGACCCTGGCTGGCGCGGAGCATCCCCAGTTCGGCATTCGATGGCCAACGCACCTTGCCCGGGTGCGGGCAACATGACGTTGGTTTCGAAGAACTCACTGACGGTGTCCAGCCGGTCCATTCGTTCCAATCCAGCGGCGGCCAAAACCACTGCGTCGAGGTCGCAGGACTTACCCGGCACAACCTCATCCGTGATGTTGCCCGGGAGGCCGGGAACCCGGCCGAGGCGGGTATCGACGTTGCCGCGGATGTCCAAGACCTCGATATCGGGCCGGGCTGCCCGGAGTTGGGCAGCGCGGCGTGGTGAGCCTGTACCTACTTTGGCACCGCCCGGCAGCTCAGAGAGCGTCATCCCGTCCCGTGCGCAGAGAACATCACGGACATCCACCCGCTTGGGTGTTGCAGCGATGCTCAGGCCAAGGGCTGCGCCGGTGGGCAGGTCCTTGAGGGAGTGCACCGCGACATCGCACGTGTCAGCCAGCAGCGCGTCACGCAAGGCGGCGACGAACACACCTGTTCCGCCCATCTGGGAAAGGGAACCGGTTTTGACGTCGCCCTCGGTCTTGATGTGAACCAGCTCTACCGGGAAGCCGCCAACCGCGGACAACTTGTCCGCCGTCTGCTGCGTCTGCGTCAGTGCCAGCTTGCTGGCCCTGGTGCCGATGCGAACGGTCACTTGGCAGCCTCCGCAGCCGGGTAGGCGTCGTGGCCGATGCCCACCGTGGTGCCAACCTCTGAAATAGCGGGCTTCGCTCCACGGAAGTTCTCGCAGCAGTTGGGGCGGCAAACGTCGTACCACGGTCCGAGGTCCGTGACGTGGGGGCGCTCGGCGATGTTGTTCTCCACCGTGCGTTCGCAGATCAGGTCCACCAGGCCGGACACGAACGCCGCGTGCGTACCCGGGGTGGGAACACGGGTTGCTTCAATGCCCAGGTTCTTGCAGGTTTCCAGGGCTTCGGTGTCGAGGTCCCAGGCAACTTCCATGTGATCGCTGACGAAACCGAGGGGAACAATGACGACGCCGCGGACGCCATCGGGGGCGATTTCCTCAAGGTGGTCGTTGATGTCCGGCTCAAGCCACGGGATGTGCGGGGCGCCGGACCGGGACTGGTACACCAAGTCCCAGGCGACGTGGGGGGCCACGACATCCATGATGGCCTTGGCATTGGCCAGGTGCTGCGCAGCATAAGCCGAACCTTCGGCGAATTCGCGGGGCTCGTCCTCCGACCTGCCAGCGGCTTCGGCATCCCGCGTAGGGATGGAGTGCGTAGCGAACAATACGCGGATCTTTGAATCGGGATCTGACTCACCGGCAGCGGCAAGCTTGCCACGGATCTCTTCCAAGCCCGCAGACGTACCCTCCAGGAAGGGCTGGACGACGCCGGGGTGGTCGAAGTACTGGCGGATCTTGTCCACCTGGAGCTTGCCGTCCAATCCTGTTTCCGTCAGTGCAACGCCGATGTCTTCGCGGTACTGGCGGCAGCTGGAGTAACAGGAGTAGATGCTGGTGGTGAGCATCAGGAGCCGGCGATGTCCGGCGTCGTAAGCGTCCTGGAGTACAGGAGCGATGTAAGGATCCCAGTTGCGGTTACCCCAAAGGACCGGCAGTTCGATGTCGCGGCGGGCCAGCTCGGCCTCAATGGCGGCCTTCAGCTCACGGTTCTGCTGGTTGATGGGGCTGATGCCGCCGAAGGCGCGGTAGTGGTGGGATACCTCTTCCAGTCGCTCATCCGGGATGCCACGGCCACGGGTGACGTTGCGCAGGAACGGGATGACGTCGTCCTGCCCTTCAGGTCCGCCAAAGGAAGCGAGCAGCACGGCATCATAGTGCTTGGCTTCCTGGCGCCCACGCTCAGTGACGGCGTTCGTTGCGGTGGAGACAGCGGGGCTGGTCATGCGAGAACCTCGGCAATCTCGGCAGCCGTGACCCGGCGGCCGGTGTAGAAGGGGATTTCTTCGCGAACATGGTGGCGGGCTTCCGTGGCCCGCAGGTGGCGCATCAGGTCTACCAGGTCCACCAGTTCAGGTGCTTCGAGGCCAAGGATCCATTCCCAGTCACCCAGCGCGAAGGAGGACACAGTATTGGAGATGACCTGCGGGAATTCGCGTCCCAGCAGGCCGTGGTCGCGGAGCATCTTGCCGCGTTCGTCCGTCGGAAGCAGGTACCACTCGTAGGAGCGGACGAACGGGTAGACGCAGAGCCAGGTGCTCGGTTCGACGCCGCGGGCGTATGCCGGCACGTGGCTCTTGGAGAACTCGGCTTCGCGGTGCACGCCCATGGCAGACCAAACGATGTCGGTGCCGGCGAAAAGCTTGCTGCGGCGGATGGAGCGGACGGCGGCCTGCAGGTCCTCCGGCTTGGGCCCGTGGAGCCACACCATGATGTCCGCATCCGAGCGCATCGCCGAGACGTCGTAGCTGCCGCGGAGGATCACTCCACCCTCAGCGAGCTTCTCCGCAAGGGCGTCGAATTCCTGGGCAGCATCGCCGCTGCGCAGGACGTCGGCCGATCGCTTGAAGACCGTCCACAGCGTGTAGAACTGTTCTTCGGTTTCAGCAGTTTTAGTGACAGATTCGGCAGAAGTGTGGCTCATGGTTCAAGTTTGCCCCGTGCCAGCCCCTAAGTCGAAACGGATCAGTTCTACAACACGTAGAAGTGATGCAAATCACAGTTTTGAGGCATTCTCGGCTACGGCTGCGGCGAGCTGTGTCCGGGTGTCGGCCACCACGGCAGCCAGGCCATTCCCCGCCAACCAGCCTCCAACCACCGTCAAACCGGAGGCCGCGGCACACACAGCGCGCACGTGCCCGACCCGCTGTTTATGACCGACGGCGGCGAACGGCAAGGCTCCGGCCCACCGCACCACATCCCAATCCACGATGTCCGCCCGGGAGACCGGCACCGTCAACAACGCGGAGGCATCCATCAGCGCCGCGGCAAGGAGTGCCTCATCATCCAGGATGATGTCCGCTCCCCCGGCAGCTTCTTCACGCCGGCCATAGGACAGGCGCAGGACATGCGTCCCCGGCCCGGCTTCGCCCGCCAACCAGTCCCATTTGGCTGTCGCGTGGGTCAACGCCTTGGCCTTGATTCCGGGAGTTTGTGGTGCCACCAAAATTCCGGTCCCGCGGGGCCTGCTGTCAAGCTCGGGAAGGTCCACCACCATGGTCACGAGGCTCACCAGCGGTCCGGGTGCCGGACGCAAGCCGGACAGTTCCGGCAAGGACTGCTCAAGAAGCCCGACGGCGGCCGGGCCGTCGAGCGCAACCACCAACCGGCCGGCGTCGTACGTGGAACCTCCGGCGGTGACCCGCCAGCCGTCCGGGGTCTTGGCCACTGCGTCGGCGCGCTTTCCGGTCATCAGCCCGACGCCGCGTCCGCGCAGGTCCGCCACGAGCGCAGTCACCAGCGAATGCATGCCACCTTGCAAACCGGCGACGGCGGATCCAGCCTTGGCCGGGCCGGATGCGGAGCCAGCGGCGGCCCTGCGCTGGGCCGCCACAGCGGCGGCCAGTGAGCCATGCTGACGAATGCCCGCCCGCAGGCCTGGCGCAACCATGTCCACATCCAGAAGACCGGGGTCGGCCGAATGGACACCGCCCACCACCGGGGAAACCAGCCGGTCAAGGACCCTCTTGCCCATACGGCTCCGCACAAGCGCGGAAACACTGGTGACCTCCGAGGACGTACCAAAGGACGCGGGAAGCCAGGTGTCCAACGAGGCACGGATGGCTCCTGCGAGTCCCAGGGAACGGCGGACTTCCGGATCCCAGGGATTGGCGGGGATGCCCAGGATTCCCGTTTTGGGTAGTTCCTGCGGCCCGTCGGGTAATTGCACCCAGGCACCTCCGGGGTGCGGGGAAACGATTTTGTCCGCCAGGCCCAGCTCTCCGGCGAGATTGGCAACAGCCGGCGACCGGGTGGCAAACGATTCCGCCCCACTGTCAAGCTGCAGCCCGGCAACGACATGGCTTCCCACGCAGCCGCCCCAGGCGTCGCCCGCTTCCAGGATGGTGACGGCAAAGCCGGCCATGGCAAGTTCACGGGCAGCAATCAGGCCTGAGACGCCGCCGCCCACCACAACGGCGGACGGCCTGTCGGCCGGTGGCTTTGGCGTTGGGTGTCCCCCGCGCATCGGCACTACTCCGAAGGGATGGAGTGGATGAGTTCCACGACGCGGGTCAGGACGGTGGGGTCCGTTTCCGGAGGCACTCCGTGGCCCAGGTTCAGCACATGGCCCGGCGCGTGGGCTCCGGCCGCAATGACCTCACGGACATGGGCTTCAAGGACCTCCCACGGAGCGGAGAGAAGTGCGGGATCGATGTTTCCCTGCAGCGGAACGGTGCCACCCAAGCGGCGGTTGGCCTCATCCAAGGGGAGTCGGTAGTCCACGCCCACCACGTCCACTCCGACATCGCGCATCGCGACCAGGAGCTCGGACGTCCCCGTGCCGAAATGAATCAAGGGAGCACCCAGGCCACGGACATGATCCAGCGCCCGGGCGGACGCCGGCGCGACGTACTTGGTGTAATCAGCCAGGCCCAGTGAGCCTGCCCACGAGTCGAAGAGCTGCGCAGCCGAAGCACCCGCTTCGAGCTGGGCCTGGAGGAACATTCCGGAGGTGTCGGCGGCCCAGTTGGCCAGTGCCGCCCAGGTTTCAGGATCGGCGTGCATCATGGTCCGGGGTCCGAGGTGGTCCCGGGACGGCTTGCCTTCAACCATGTAGGCCGCCAAGGTGAAGGGGGCGCCGGCGAACCCGATAAGCGGGGTTTTCCCGAGTTCAGCAACAGTCAGGCGGACGGCTTCGCGGATGGGTTCCAGCGCCTCCCACGTCAGCGTGGGCAGGGCCGCTACATCAGCGGCCGTGCGGACAGGTTTGTCCAGGACCGGTCCAACACCGGGGACGATGTCCACGCCCACACCGGCCAGCTTCAGCGGAATCACGATGTCGGAGAAGAAAATGGCCGCATCAACATCATGGCGGCGAACCGGCTGGAGCGTGATTTCCGCCGCAAGTTCTGGTCGCAGGCAGGAGTCCAGCATCGCCACGCCTTCGCGTACCTTCAGGTACTCGGGCAGGGAACGGCCTGCTTGACGCATGAACCACACAGGCCTGCGGGACGGCGTGCCGCCGCGGTAGGCGGTAATCAACGGCGAGTCCGAGGTCCGGCCGTCCTTCAGCGGGTGGTTGGCGTCGAGGGTTCCCGCGGGGGCGTTGGAGGCCGTACTCTTGGATGCTGCCGAGCTAGAAGTCATGCCTTCGATTGTGCCGAAAATCCGGTGCAAAAGATAACGACAAGCTGTCACGTTGAGCGCCTCCCGGGCCTTTGTGGCGGCGATCACTCCCCTGCGTGTGGATCGCCACGGTGCCATATTGTTCTACCGGGCTACGAAAAAGCTATGATTGGGGTGCTGTGGTTCTTTTCTCATTGGTGGCGACACACGCCGACATCGACCTCGAAACTGTCGCTCAGTTGAGCAACGGTTCCTCTGAGCTTGCCTCGGCAGCTCTGACGGACTCCCCGGTGGTTTCCGGGGCCGTGGTCCTGGCGACGTGCAACCGCTATGAGGTTTACGGCGAAACGGCCAACGGGGCGGACCTCGAAGCAGCCCGCTCCGCCCTCGTTTCCCAGATCAGTGAACTGAGCGGCCTGAACGAGCAACTCGTCTCCCGTTCCTTTGCTACCCACACCGGCCCTGACGTCACCCGCCACCTCTTTGCCGTGAGCGCCGGGCTGGACTCCGCCGTCGTGGGCGAACGCGAAATCGCCGGCCAGGTCCGCCGGGCACTGATTACAGCCCAGCAGGAAGGCACCGCGAGCTCCGGCCTCGTCCGGCTTTTCCAGGCGGCTTCCAAGACCGCCAAGGATGTTGGCGCGCAAACCGCCCTCGGTTCCCGGGGCCTCTCGATCGTGTCCGTCGCCCTGGACCTCGCAACCGATCTCGCCGAGAACGATGACTGGTCCACCAAGAAGGTCGTGGTCTTCGGTACCGGGGCATACGCAGGCGCCACGATGTCCCTTCTCCGGGAACGCGGCTGTACTGATATCTCCGTCTACTCGTCGTCCGGCCGCGCCGAAGGTTTCGTCGCCACCCGCGGTGGAACAGCGCTCGACGCCGACACTCTCCCAGCCGCTGTTGCCGCAGCTGACGTCATGATCGGCTGCAGCGGATCGGACAACCGTGTGGAGGCCGCAGACCTCGCCCGTGTCCGTGCACAGTCGGGCAAGCCGTTGATCGCCATCGACCTTGCCCTCACCCATGATTTCGATCCCGCTGTGGGCGAACTCGACGGCGTTGAGCTCTTGACGCTTGAGTCCGTTCGGCTCGCCGCACCCCAGGAACAAGCAGAGTCGCTGTCCCAGGCAAGTGCAATCGTCACCGGCGCTGCCGCGTCCTTTGAATCCGAACGCGAAGCGCGTTCCGTGGACACGGCCATCGTGGCGCTTCGCCGCCACACCATGAACGTCCTGGACGCCGAGATGGAAAAGGTCCGCGCCCGCCACGGTTGCACGGCCGCCGCCGAAGAAGTGGAGTTCGCACTCCGCCGCATGGTCAAGCAGCTCCTCCACATCCCCACAGTCCGTGCACGCGAACTTGCCGCCAACGGACAGCAGGATGACTACGTCGCAGCCCTCGAGGCACTCTACGGAATCCAGGTGGAACAGCCCCAGGCTGCAACCCCGGCCGCCGAATGCCCCGTGGACCACCAGCAGCTCCGCTCAGAGAGCGCCTGAGCAGACGGGGCCGTGCCCTCGAGCCCCAGGCATCCGCTCATGTGGGACTGCCAGGCACGGCTGGGGGCGAAAAACGACCTAGTAAACGGGTTTCGCCGGCTCGACGTCGCGCACCCAGGCGAGGATACCGCCGTCGAGGTGGCTGACCCGCGTGTAACCCGCTTTCCGCGCAGCCTCCAACACAGCAGCCGAGCGCGTGCCGGCCTTGCAGTGGAAAACGATGTCCTTGTCCTGGGGCAACTCCACCCACGCTTCACCCGAGAGAATACGGCCCTGCGGGATGAGGACTGAACCGTCAATACTGACGATGCTGTGCTCCCCCGATTCCCGGACATCCACCAAGTCGAAGTCCCGCTCCCCCGCCTCCCGCTCTGCGAGCATCGCTGCAAGGTCCTTCGCGGACACAGTGTGTTCCTGGTCGGTTGCTGCCAAAGGCGTCACACCGCAGAAAGCTTCGTAGTCCGTCAGCTCCGTGATGGGTTCGGCTTCCGGGTCCTTGGATACCCTGATCTCGCGCCAGCTGCCGCCAAGTGCGTCAAAAAGCGCTACCCGTCCCAGCAGTGAACGCCCGACGCCGGTGATCAGCT
Source organism: Arthrobacter sp. D5-1 (assembly GCF_017357425.1). Taxonomy (NCBI): domain Bacteria; kingdom Bacillati; phylum Actinomycetota; class Actinomycetes; order Micrococcales; family Micrococcaceae; genus Arthrobacter; species Arthrobacter sp. D5-1. The sequence continues at coordinate 3,208,739 of NZ_CP014571.1, forward strand.
TCACGGCTTCGGTCACCATGAGCGAACCAACCGCTGCGCATAACATGCCGAACACTCCGCCCTCGCCGCAGGAAGGCACCGAACCGGCGGGAGGAGCTTCAGGGTAGAGGTCCCGGTAAGTGGGTCCGTGCTCGGCCCAAAACACGCTGACCTGGCCGTCGAAGCGGAATATGGAGCCCCAGACATAGGGCTTGCCGAGGATGGCGGCGGCGTCGTTGACCAGGTAACGCGTGGCGAAGTTGTCCGCGCCATCGAGGATGAGGTCGTACTGCGCAAACAACTCCAAGGCGTTGGATGAGTCCAGCCGGATGTCGTGCAGGACGACGTTGACCAGCGGATTAAGTTCGTTGATGGCGTTGCGGGCCGACTCGATCTTGGGGATGCCCACGTCCTTCACGCCATGGATGACCTGGCGCTGCAGGTTGCTGAGGTCCACTACGTCGTCGTCAACGATTCCGAGTGTGCCAACGCCGGCCGCAGCCAAGTACAACAATGCCGGAGAACCAAGTCCGCCGGCGCCTATGACCAGCACTTTGGCATTCTTAAGCCTGCGTTGGCCCAGGGCACCGATTTCGGGAATGATGAGATGCCGGGAGTATCGCTCCACTTCGGCCGGCGTGAGTTCGACGGCCGGTTCAACAAGGGGCGGCAGGACAGCGGGCGCAGCAGGGCGGGCAGCAACAATTGAGGCCATACCCCAATGTATGCCTGCCGATGCCGCCCGGTCATATTACCCACCGGTAGAGTGGTCATAACTGCAAAGGAAAGGCGGCAGACTGTGGCTGACGGCACAAGGGCACACGATGGGGCACCGGCCAAGCAGGAACGGGCTGTTTCAACGCGTTCACCAAGGTTGCCGCGCGACGAGCGCCGTGCGCAGTTGCTGAATGCGGCGTTGGAAGTTTTTGTCTCCAACGGATTCCATGGTGCCGCCATGGACGAGATCGCCGAGGCTGCCCACGTGAGCAAGCCGGTGCTGTACCAGCACTTTCCGTCCAAGCGTGAGCTCTACATGGCCCTTTTGGACAGCCACCTGGCCGCGCTGACTGAACTGATGCTCAGCGCCTTGAACTCCACCTCGGACAACAAGGAACGCGTGAAGGCCGTGATGCGGGCCTACTACCGGTTCATCGCTGATGACGACCAAGCCCACCGGCTCGTCTTCGAATCTGACCTCATCAACGATCCCGATGTCAGTTCCCGTTTGGAGACGTTCAACAAAACATTCGCTGATGCGGTGGCCCATGTTATTGCCGAGGACACCAAGCTGCCTCCCTTGGAGGCGCAGCTCCTGGGCCGTGGTCTGGCCGGGATGGCGCAGGTCAGCGCACGCTACTGGCTTGAAACGGACGGAAACCTTGACCTCGATGTGGCCAGTGATCTGATCTATCGTTTAGCTTGGCGCGGAATCAGTCGATTCCCCAAAGAGTCCTAGGCTACAAATAGAGGACTGACTTAATACTTGATTGGCTTGGAGGCCTTGCTGTGGAAGTAAAGATCGGCATTCAGAACGTTGGCCGTGAAATCGTGCTCGAATCCGCTTTGGATGCAGACGCGGTGGCCAAGATCGTGGCAGAGGCCGTGTCCAAGGGCTCGGAATTGCGCCTGACCGATGAAAAGGGCCGCCAGATCATCGTTCCCGGCAGCGTCCTGGGATACGTGGAGATCGGCGCAGAGGAAGTCCGCCGCGTCGGCTTCGGTGCCCTCTAGGCCCTCCGCATAACGCAGTCCGCAAAGGAGTCTTCATGCTTTCACTCGTCGTGGTGGTTCTGGCCACCATAGCCACCGGTTTCATCGTGTGGGCCAACGACAAGAGGCACGGCAAGTACGGCATCGCTTTGCCGGCCGGTGTTTCGGTGGCTGTGGGCACCCTGGGCTGGATTGCGTTCATCAGTGCCGGCCTGGGCTACCAGCCCGGGGCAACCTGGATTCCCTGGGTCTTGCCGATCGTCCTGGGAACTGCCGCCGCCGCAGCGGTGGTGGTCTTCCTGGGCCGGACCCGCACCCGGCACGATACTGCGGCGCTCACCAAGGCGCTCAAGCTCTAGCAGCAACAAGAACACACGACAGTGACCGCCGCCCTCGGGCGACGGTCACTGTCGCTTAAAGCCTTGTCACAATGGTTCGGGTTCAGGGTTCCGGATACCGCTCCGGCTGGGCGGTTGCACCCAGCGCCGCTGCGGCTTCACTCACGGAAGCCGCAGCGGTGATGTCGCGTTGGGTGACTTTTCCGCCTGCGTCGTGGGACAGGTACCGCAGGTGGACCCTGTTGTAGCGCCATTCCAGATCCGGATGGTGGTTTTGGTGTTCGGCGATTTCTCCGATCGCTGCAATGAGGGCCAGCGCTTCGGCCGCCGTCGGAGTTTTATAGACGGTTACCAGGCCGCCCTGGTACTTCCAGTGGCGTAGCTCCCGGAGGGCATCGTCGACATCCGCCTGGGTCAGATGGTCATGGTTCCCTGCCACTGCTGCTCCTTCTCCCGGAGACCCGGCGGACACTTAGAGAAACTCTGCCCGGCCCTCCATGGCCGACGACGCCAAAGCGTGCTCACGCCTCGGAATCCGTCCTGCCTGCTTGGCCAGCCTACCGGCGATCACGGCGTGCTTGAAGGCCTCACCCATTTGCACCGGGTTCTGCGCCCGGGTGACAGCGGTGGCCAGAAGCACGGCGTCGCAGCCCAATTCCATGGCGAGGGCGGCATCGGAGGCGGTTCCTATTCCGGCATCGAGCACCACGGGTACTGAGGCCCGGGACACGATGAGTTCAATGTTGTGCGGGTTCAGGATCCCCAGACCGGTTCCGATCGGCGAGCCCAGGGGCATCACTGCGGTGGCACCCAGGTTTTCGAGGCGCAGTGCCAGGACGGGATCATCGTTGGTATAGGCGAAGACTTTGAATCCACGATTCACCAGCTGTTCCGTTGCCTCGACGAGTTCCACTGCGTCTGGAAGGAGCGTGTGTTCATCGGCGATGACTTCCAGCTTCACCCAGTCGGTTTCCAGTGCCTCGCGTGCCAGTTCAGCGGTCATCACGGCGTCTCTGGCAGTAAAGCAACCGGCGGTGTTGGGCAGCACCCGGATTCCGTGGTCCACCAGGAGTTGGAAGAGGGATCCTGTTTCAGCGGGTGAGTAGCGCCTCATGGCTACTGTGGTGAGCTCAGTCCCGGACGCCAGGAGCGCAGCGCCTAGACCGTCCAGGCTCGGGGCACCTCCCGTCCCCATGATCAGGCGGGATCCGAAGTGGACGCCGTCGATCACCAAGGCGTCAGTAATGACCTCTGTGTTTGCTGTCGTCATGATGTCAGCCTCCTTGGACTGCGGTAACAAGTTCGAGTTCATCCCCGTCGGCGAGCGCCGTTGCGGACCATTGGCTGCGTGGCACCACCTCGGAATTGCGGGCGACGGCGACGCCCAGCTTGCCACCGTCGGCTGCCTGTCCGCGGTGGTCCAGGGCGCGGCCGGTGACGGCCGTGACCAGGGTGCTGACTGAAGCATCCTCCGGCACGGCGTGATCGGATCCGTTGAGTTTGATGTTCATGCTGTTTCCTTGCTGGGAGCGTGTGCCGGCGTAAGCGCCCGCGCTGTGGATGAAGTGGCCGCGAAGCGGTCCGGGGAAAATGATGCCCACCGGGGGTCCGACGTGCCGTTGATCAGCCCGCCCACGATCCGTGCGGCCGCGGGCGTCAGGAGGACACCATGCCGGAAGAATCCTGTGGCGATCACCAGACCATCAACATCCCCCCGGGGGCCAACGACCCGTCCAAGCAGCGGTGCGTTGTCCGGAGTGCCGGGGCGGGCCCGGGCCGTTGCTTCGAGCAGCTCAAGTTCCGCCACTGCGGGGACCAGGGCCTGGGCGTCCCGCAATAACTGGTAGACGCCCCCGGCTGAGACCGCGTTGGACGCTGCCGACAGTCCGTCCTCGCGCTGGGTGGCCCCGATGACTACAGTGCCGTCGTCCCGGGGCACGATGTAGACGGGCACTCCACGGACCATCCCACGGACGGTGGAGGTGAGCAGGGGCCGGAGGTGTTCAGGCACCCGAAGCCTGAGGATGTCGCCATATACCGGCCGCAGGGAAAGGTTAAGCCCGTCGGGGAGCCCTTCCAGGTCTGCCGCACCCAGCCCGTTGGCGACCACCGTTTCGGTGGAGTGGACAGCGGCGCCGGACTCGAGTTCCACTCCTGAGACCCGCCCTCCGTCCCAGAGCAAGCGGCGCGCCGTGGAAGTCACGGCAAACCCATCGTCGGCGCCCGAAACCCACGTGTAGTCGCTGGCCGCGTGGCGTGCCAGTCCCGAGAGCAGGCATGCCGCCAGCTTGCGGGGATCGACCTGATGGTCGGCGGGAACGTCGAAGGCACTGGAAATTTGGGGGCTGAGGAGGGGTTCGCGATCCCGGGCGTCGCGCAGGGACAACGGCTCGACCCCCAGGCCCGCAGCAAGCTGTACAGCACGGAGGTCTGCCAGTGCCCTGCGGTCCGCGGCATCGGCACCCACGGCAAGTGTCGGCGTCGTGCGGTATCCGGTGTCTTCCCCTCCGCGGGGCAGGCTTGCCGCGAAAGACGGCCACAGCCTGGACGATTCGAGCATCAACTCCAGGAGATCTTCCTCCTGGTAGTGAAATTCGCTCACGGGGGCAAGCATTCCGGCGGCAGCAAACGTAGCCCCCGAAGCCGGTGCGGGGTCGATCACCACCACGGAGCGGCCAAGTCGCCGCGCTTCGCGGGCGATGCCCAGCCCGATGACGCCGCCGCCAATGACGGCCACGTCGGCCTGGAGCGGGGTTTGGCGGGGAACTGCCATTGCGCGTTTCCTTCCCTACGCCGGTACTAGCCGGATCAGGTCAAGCGGTCGGCTCTTAAGCCCTCTCAGCCGGACAGTCATATGACGAACGTCGCGGCTCCCGCAGTACGTGCCCAGTTTAGAGGAACTACTCTGGGTTCCATGACCCAGACTGATGCCCTCGCCACCGCCCGCTTGTATCTGTGCACCGATGCGCGGAAACGGCAAGGCGATTTTGAAGACTTTGTGGACGCCGCGTTCGAGGGCGGTGTGGACATCATCCAGCTGCGCGACAAGACCCTCGAAGCTGCCGAGGAATTGGAGTTGCTGGCGGTCCTGCACGGAGTTGCGCAACGTCATGGACGGCTGTGGGCTGTCAACGATCGAGCCGACGTTGCCAGTGTTTCCGGGGCTCCGGTGTTCCACATCGGGCAAAAGGACCTCCCGTTGAAGGTGGCCCGGACATTGCTTCCGGAGTCCGTCACGATCGGTCTTTCCACCCACTCCCCCGAGCAGGTGAATGCCGCCATCGCGGCATCACCGGGACAGGGGGGCCTGGACTACTTCTGTGTAGGACCCGTCTGGGCGACACCCACCAAACCCGGCCGCGAAGCCGTGGGACTGGACTTGGTCACATATGCCGCAGAAGCGAGCAAGCGTGCAGTCGAGACCACCGACGGCGCCGTGAACCTGCCATGGTTCGCCATCGGAGGGATCGATCTCAGCAACGTAGAGCAGGTGCGGGCCGCAGGAGCCACCCGGATCGTCGTGGTCCGCGCCATCACCGAGGCTTCGGATCCGACGACGGCAGCCAAGTCGCTGCTGGAGGCGCTGGACGCAGCCTGAGCCTGGCCGTTGGAGCCTTTCAGGCATAAGCCCGGTCATACCGCTAGGCAGTGAGGCCCAGCGCCGTCATCCGGCGGGCATGACGCCCGGCGAGCTCGCCTGTCAGTCTTTTAATTGCGGCGCGGGCATCGCCACCACTTTTTAGTGCCGGCCCCAACTGTGGGTGCTCAGTCCCTACCCTCTGCGCCTGTGTCAGCGCTTCCCCCACCAGCCGCCGGCCCCACAACGCCAGCCGTGAGGCCAGTCGTGGGTCATCGGCCAAGGCCCGCCGCAGCAGGACACGAAGTACCTCGGTTGCCTGGTCGGGGGAGGCAACCCGGTCCACGAACTGCTGCGTTGTACCATCGAGGAAAGTGGCGACAGCCCGGTAGAAGTCCGAGGAAACGGTGTCGATGACGTATGCCTTCATCACGGATTCGAACCAGTCCCCGGGCTTGGTGCGTTCATGGAAGTGGTCAAAGGAACGCTGGAACGGCAGCATGGCTTCCTCCGGATCAAGGCCCATTTCAGCGAGCCGATCGCTCAGCAGCGCGAAGTTTCCGTACGCACCGACGGCAATTTTTGCCAGCACTGAACGGTCATGGAGTGTGGGGGCGTATCGGGAATCGAACGAAAGCCGGCCGAAAGCCGACAACTCGCCGTAGGCCATGGCGCCCAGGAGTTCCGCGGCGAGTTGTCCGGCAGAAGGTGCGACGTCCGTCGAAGTGCCCATAATCCAAGACTATCCCCGGCTCTCCACACCCCGCCCGCGGAGATTGCCTTCAGCAGCGTTGGTCCCACTAGGCTGACTGGAAGTGAGTTGACTGTCTGGCCTGCCCGCAGGCCGCGTGTCCTCCTCCTCGCACCCACTCCCCCCGAAGGATGATCAATGACTAATCCGAGCTACCCGCCCGCGCCCCACAACGGGAACGGTGCCCCACCAGTTCCCCCTGCACCCGGTGCTTTCGACGCCCAGTACCAAGGCGGACCCCAGACGTACCAGTCCGGCCCGGATTCCAGCCCTTATGGTGTTCCCGGCACGGGTACTCCGGCCAAGTCCTTCATGGTCACGTGGATCCTCTCCTTGCTCCTTGGTGGCCTCGGTGTTGACCGCTTTTACTTGGGAAAGATCGGGACCGGCATTGCCAAACTGCTCACTGCGGGCGGACTCGGCATCTGGTCCATCGTGGACCTCATCATCACGCTGACCGGCAACGCACGTGATAAGGAAGGCCGCCCGCTGCAGGGTTATCCGGAAAACAAGAAGAAGGCCTGGATCATCACGCTCGTTGTCTGGTTCGCCGGCCTGGTTGTTGGGATCGTGTCCACGGTGTTGTCTTTGACGCTGGTGGCTGCCGCGGTCCAGGGACAGGCCACGCCTGTCCCTGCCGCACCGTCAGCTTCACAGGAGGCCACTGCCCCTTCCCAAGGCACCGCCACCGATGGCAACGCTTTCGAGGTCACGGTGTCAGAGGGCAACACCGTTAAGGTCACCGTCCTTAACTCCGGATACGCTACCGAAATCCCGGAGATGGCTTACATGAAGCCGCTCAACGGCGGGTTCCTCCTGCTGGAGGTTTCCTGGGAGACCATCGCCGGATCCAGCTTCGCCGCGCCCAGCAACTTCGATGCCTTCGATGCTGACGGCAACGAGGGCGACCGGATCTTCCTTGACAACGGTCTGGGCGGTCTCGTCTCCGGCGATGTCGCAGCCGGAGACGTACAGCAGGGCGTCATCGCCTTCGACATCAAGAATGGTCCCACCACAGTGGTGATCAACAATGACTTCGGAGACAAGGCAGCCACCTTCACTTTGACACCGGCAAGCTAACCGCCTGTTTGGTCAGAACCAGCTTTACCGAAAGCCCGTTGCCCCTTGGGGCAGCGGGCTTTTGCGTGCGGCTGCCAAGACTATCCGCCGGTTTCGGGCTACCCTGATTTTCGTGTCACATCATCGGATAGCACCCAACGTCGACGATTCGTCGGACCAGCTCGCTGAAGCACTTGCGGCCTTGAGGACGGAACTGGAACTCCCCACCGCGTACCCTGCCGAGGCAGTACAAGAGGCAGAGCGGGCCGTGGAAAACCTCAGGCTGCCGGATCAGGACCTGCGGGAGATCCCCTTCGTCACCATTGATCCCGCTACCTCGACTGACTTGGACCAGGCCCTGTTCATTGAACGTTCCGGAGACGGCTACAAGGTCCTCTACGCCATCGCCGACGTGCCGTCCTTTGTGGCTCCCGGAGGAGCCTTGGATGCCGAGACCCGGCTACGCGGACAAACGTTCTATGCACCTGACGGCCGGATCCCACTGCACCCCGAGGTCATCAGTGAAAACGCCGGAAGCCTGCTGGCCGAACAGGACTGCAGTGCCTTTGTGTGGAACTTCGAACTCGGCGCTGATGCAGAGGTCATGTCCGTGACCGTTGCCCGGGCTGCTGTCCGCAGCCGGGCCAAGCTGAGCTACAAAGGCGCCCAACAGCAGATCGACGACGGCACCGCCCCGCCTGTTCTTCAGCTCCTCAAGGAAGTGGGACTGAAGCGCGTCGAGCTGGAACGGTTGCGCGGCGGCGCAAGCCTCAACATGCCGGAACAGGAAATCGTCCAGGCGACCGACGGCGGCGGGTACAGGATCGTTGCAGCCCCGTCTTTGCCGGTGGAAGACTGGAACGCACAGATCTCTCTGATGACCGGAATGGCTGCCGCACAACTGATGCTGGAAGGCAAAGTTGGCATCCTCCGCACGATGCCCGCCCCGGACGAACGCTCACTGCAGCATTTCAAGCGGCAAACCACTGCGCTGGGCAAACCGTGGGATGGCCAGGTCAGCTACGGCGAGTACTTGCGCACCTTGGATGCGTCCGACCCCCAACAGCTGGCCATCCTGCACTCGGCCGGGACGCTGTTCAGGGGCGCCGGTTACACGCCCTTCGACGGCGAGGTGCCTGACACAGTGATCCAAGCGGCCATCGGGGCTCCCTATGCCCACACCACAGCACCGCTGCGACGCCTGATTGACAGATTCGTCCTGGTCATCTGCGAGGCCCTCAGTAACCACAAGGACATTCCGCGGTGGGCCCGTGACGCACTGCCCTCGTTGCCGGAGATCATGGCAGCCTCGGACCAAGTGGCCGGTCGGCTTGAGCGTGCGGCTCTGGACACGGTGGAAGCAGCACTGGTAGCCAACCACGTGGGCCAGGAGTTCGATGCCGTGGTGATTTCAGGGTCCAAGCCTGCCAATGGAAACAGCAACGGCAACCGAGGCAATGGCAATAAAGCCAACGGAAACGGGAGCGGTCCGTATGGGGTCGTCCAGATCGCGGAACCGGCCGTCACCGCACGCTGCGACGGCGAATTGGAGTCCGGAACCAAAGTGCGGGTACGCCTTGTCACGGCGGATATTGCCAGCCGGGAAATCAGGTTCGAGCTGCAGCACTGACCCCGGTGAACCCATGATCCGGGCTTTATGGCTCCCAGAGGATAGACTGGGCCTGTAGTAATGGATGCCCGGTCGTTGATTCAGTTAATTTTTGAAGTCAACAAGCCCGCCCCTACGCGATCTTGAGATGTACCAACTGGTCACCAGTGCCAGTACTTAGATAGCCCGCGATCGGCTTCCACTGGATATGCTTGCGCGCCAGTTCGTGCTCCGGTACGGCTTCGCCGCCCCCGTTGAGCACGCAGCGCCAATGCCTAAATGAATAAGGAAACTCCCTGTGAGTGAATTGCACACCCATGAAGTCCTGACCGACCCCACCGGAACCGAAATTCTTGAACCCGAGGAAACGATCGTCTCGGATGAAAAGCCCCACGAGATCGAAGAAAAGTCCTTCGCCGACTACAACGTCCGCGCTGACATTGTTGAGTCCTTGGCCGATGCCGGGATCACGCACCCCTTCCCCATCCAGGCGATGACCCTGCCAGTGGCCCTGAGCGGCCACGACATCATCGGCCAGGCCAAGACGGGTACCGGTAAGACGTTGGGCTTCGGCATTCCTGCGCTCCAGCGTGTAGCCGGCCGCGACGACGCCGGCTATGAGAAGCTTGCCGTCCCGGGTGCACCCCAGGCCTTGGTGATCGTTCCCACGCGTGAACTCGCGGTGCAGGTTGCCAACGACCTCCAGACCGCGTCACGCAAGCGCAACGCCCGCATCGCCACCATTTATGGTGGCCGCGCTTACGAGCCCCAGGTCGATGCCCTGCAGAAGGGCGTCGAGATCGTGGTCGGTACCCCCGGGCGTCTGATCGACCTTTACAAGCAGAAGCACCTGAGCTTGAAGAACGTCAAGATGGTGATCCTTGATGAGGCTGACGAAATGCTGGACCTCGGCTTCCTTCCGGACGTTGAGACCCTGATCGCCGGCACCCCCGCCGTTCGGCAGACGCTGCTCTTCTCCGCGACGATGCCCGGCCCGGTGATCGCGATGGCACGCCGTTACATGACGCAGCCCACCCACATCCGTGCTGCGGATCCGGACGACGAAGGCCTGACCAAGCGCGACATCCGTCAGCTGATCTACCGTGCGCACAGCATGGACAAGTCTGAAGTAGTGGCCCGCATCCTCCAGGCTCGCGGCCGCGGACGGACCATTATCTTCACCAAGACCAAGCGCACTGCTGCCAAGGTTGCCGAGGAACTCGTCGACCGCGGTTTTGCCGCTGCCGCCATCCACGGAGACCTCGGCCAGGGTGCCCGCGAGCAGGCTCTCCGTGCTTTCCGCAACAACAAGGTCGATGTCCTGGTGGCCACTGACGTTGCCGCCCGCGGCATCGACGTTGATGACGTCACGCACGTGATCAACTACCAGTGTGTTGAAGACGAAAAGATCTACCTGCACCGCGTTGGGCGTACCGGCCGCGCGGGTAACAAGGGCACCGCTGTCACGTTCGTCGACTGGGACGATATGCCGCGCTGGGGCCTGATCAACAAGGCACTCGGACTGAGCGTTCCGGAACCGGTGGAGACGTACTCGTCCTCGCCGCACTTGTACGCGGATCTCGACATCCCCGAGGGCACCAAGGGCAGGTTGCCCCGCAACAAGCGGGTCCTCGCCGGCGTCGACGCGGAGGTTCTTGAGGATCTCGGCGAGACCGGCAAGAAGAACGCGCGTTCCGGTTCAGGCCGCGATGGCGGTCGAGACAGCGGACGGGGTCGCGACGGCGGACGAGACAGCGGCCGCGGACGGCAAGCCAAATCCAACGACTCGGACTCCAGCGAATCCAAGGGCGACGGCGGCCGCAACCGTACGCGCCGCCGTCGTACCTCCGACACCGAAGCAGCCCCGGCTGCCGGTGCGTCGGAAACCCGCACTGCCACTGCCGACAACGCAGACAAGCCTGCCCGGACGCGTCGTACCCGCACGCGCCGCCGCAACGGCGAAGTGGTTTCCGGTGAGACCGCAGCTGCCCAGTCCGGCAGCACCGAGGGCTAAAACCCTCAATGACTGAAACTGTTTGGGCGCCGGACGGCGGCAATGTGGTGGTGCACGCGGACAACGCGGAATTCCTCCCTACGCTGCCGGACGGCGCCTTCACACTCATTTACGTCGACCCGCCCTTCAACACAGGCCGGGTACAGCGCCGCCAGGAAACCCGCATGGTCCGGAACGCGGACGGCGACGGCGATCGCGTCGGTTTCAAGGGGCGTTCCTACGACACCATCAAGGGTGCCCTTCACAGCTACGACGACGCCTTCAGCGATTACTGGTCCTTCCTGGAGCCCAAACTCGTCGAGGCGTGGCGGCTCTTGTCAGACGACGGCACCCTGTACCTGCACCTCGATTACCGGGAGGTGCACTACGCCAAGGTGATGCTGGACGCCATATTCGGCAGGGAGTGTTTCCTCAACGAGATCATCTGGGCCTACGACTACGGCGCGCGCGCCAAGAACCGCTGGCCCACCAAGCACGACAACATTCTGGTGTATGTAAAGAACCCCACGAAGTACCACTTCGACAACGCAGAGGTGGACCGGGAACCGTACATGGCCCCCGGCCTGGTGACTCCTGCCAAGCGCGAGCTCGGCAAGCTGCCCACTGATGTTTGGTGGCACACCATCGTTTCCCCTACCGGCCGTGAGAAGACCGGCTACCCTACCCAGAAACCCGAAGGCCTGGTCCGGAGGATCGTTTCCGCATCCAGCCGCGAAGGTGACTGGTGCCTCGATTTCTTTGCCGGATCAGGGACCCTCGGAGCCGTTGCAGCGAAGCTCGGCCGCAACTTTGTGTGTGTCGACCAGAACGAACAGGCCATCGAGGTCATGCGGAAACGGCTGGGCAGCAAGGCTGTGTTCCACGAGATCCAGCCAACCGGCCTTTAGCCCGCAATACCAAAGCGTGCTCAGGCGACGCCCTTCACGAAGGCCGTCACGGAGTCCGCGATCATCTGCACGGCAATGGCCGACAGAAGCAGGCCGGCAATCCGGGTGACAAGCTCGACGCCGTTTTCACCCAGCACGCGCTGCACGACACCCGCGAAGCGCATCGCCAGGTACAACGAGCCCAGTACCACGGCAATGCCCAGCCCCACAGCCAAGTACTCTGACAGCTGGCTGGACTGCTGAACGAAGACCATCACGGCAACGATCGCACCAGGTCCAGCCATGAGTGGCGTCCCCAAAGGAACAAACGCCACATTTTTGTACTTGGCCGCATTTTCCTCGCCGCTGGTGGAACCGGTCAGCAGCTGCAGGGCAATGAGCACCAGCAGCAGGCCACCCGCGCCCTGCAAGGCCGCCAGCGAGATATGCATGTAATTGAGGATTGACTGGCCGAAGATGGCGAACACCACAATGACGCCGGTGGCCACCAGCAGTGCTTGGAAAGCGGAGCGGTTCCGGTCCCTCGCCGTCATCTGGGCCGTCAAGGACATAAAGATCGGGACGGTACCCGGTGGGTCCATAATCACGAACAAGGTGACGATCACCGAGGCGAGCAGCTGCAAATCCACTAAAGGACCCCTCTCAACGAACCACCGTGCTGCCTGTTGCCATCTCCTCAATCCGGGCCAACACCGCGGGCGAGGTGGTGTTCTCACCCAACAGGTTCGGTTTCCCCGCTCCGTGGTAATCGGAAGATCCAGTGATGAGCAGGCCATGCTCTGCAGCCAACATGCGCAGGAAGTCGCGCCCCTCCTCGGGGTTGTCACGATGTTCAACCTCAAGGCCCATCAGGCCGGCATCAATCATCTCCCGGTAGGTCCGATCCCCCACGATGCGTCCTCTCGACGACGCCACGGGATGGGCGAATACGGGAACGCCGCCTGCGGCACGGACAAGCTCGACGGCGACCGCCGGGTTGGGTGCGTAGTGCTGAACGAAGTATCGCGAGTGTGAGGTGAGGATGGAAGTGAAGGCCTCCGAACGGTCGGCCACTACGCCGGCAGCGACCAAGGCATCCGCAATGTGGGGACGCCCCACGGTGGCGCCCGGAGCTACGTGATGGATGACGTCGTCCCAGGTCAAAGGGTAGTCCTCGGACAACAGGGTGACCATATGCTCCGCACGGGTAAGGCGGGCATCCTTGGACTTGGTGATTTCCTCCAGCAGACCCGCATGGGCGGGGTCATGCAGGTAGCTCAGCAAGTGGACACTGATGCCCTGTTCCGTCCGGCAGGAGATCTCCATTCCCGGAACAAAGGCGATGCCATGGTCGCGGGCGGCTGCTGCGGCCGGATCCCAGCCATCCGTGGAGTCATGGTCGGTCAGCGCCACCGCATCCAAGCCTGCCGCCACAGCGGAAATGATCACCCCGGCGGGTGTCTCGGTTCCGTCGGAAACATTGGAGTGCGCATGCAGGTCTATCCTCACTTTCCCAGCCTAGGGGATGCGGGCGGGCTTGGCGGGTTGCGCCGTTGGCCTCCTCAACGAACTGGTGGGACGATGTAACGGTGAACGATGCCGAAAACACCCAAAACTCGTCCTCCCAGCCGCTGCAGGAGCGTGTCAACAACCGCTCGCAACGGCCCACATCCGATGCCTTCAAGGCATTCATGGCCAGCAACTGGGCGCCCGCCCCGCAGGTGATCCCTGCGCGTGACGCCGTCGCAGACCACGCCGCCCGCCGCCGTCGTACTATTTCAGAACAGTTCAAAGGCGAACGTCTGGTCATCCCGGCAGGTCCTTTGAAGGTCCGGTCCAACGACTGCGACTACCGTTTCCGCCCGCACTCGGGATTCGCCCACCTCACCGGTTTGGGTTTGGACCACGAGCCTGACGCCGTCCTCATCCTGGAGCCGGTGGCTGAAGGAAAGGGCGACGACGGCGGTCACCATACCGCCACGCTGTACTTCCGCCCCTTGGCCGGCCGCGATACCGAACAGTTTTATGCGGACTCCCGCGCAGGCGAGTTCTGGATCGGCGCCCGCCCCACCCTGGCCGAGTTCGAAGCCCGGCTTGGCCTGCCCACCGCGCACATCTCCGAACTGGAAATGGCCATCACCAAGAACGTGGGTGCACCCGAAATCGGCGGCATTTCCATTCGTTTGGTCCGCAAGGTGGACGAGAACATCGACGCCCTGGTGGACACCGCCCGGTACAACACTGCCAAAGATCCCGAAACGCTTGACCTCGGTGAACTGGATGCCTTGGATGAAAAGCTCAGCGAAGCACTCTCCGAACTGCGCCTGATCAAGGACGAGTGGGAAATTGAGCAGATGAAGATCGCCGTCGCTGCAACCGTGGAGGGGTTCGCCGACGTCGTCCGTGCCCTCCCCCGCGCCCTGACACACAACCGCGGTGAGCGTGTTGTGGAAGGTGCTTTCTTTGCCCGCGCCCGTGAGGAAGGCAACGAGCTCGGCTATGACACCATTGCAGCGTCCGGCAACAACGCCACGGTCCTCCACTGGAACCGCAACTCCGGCACCGTCAACGCCGGCGAACTCCTGCTCCTGGATGCCGGGGTGGAAGCCGATTCCCTGTACACCGCAGATGTCACCCGCACCCTGCCTGCCACCGGAACGTTCACCGATGTCCAGCGCAAGATCTACGAAGCCGTGCTGGACGCCGCCGACGCCGGATTCGCAGCAGCCCAGCCGGGCGTGAAGTTCCGCGACATCCATACGGCCGCCACCACGGTCCTGGCCGAGCGCCTCGCTGAGTGGGGCCTGTTGCCCGTTTCCGTGGAAGAGGCCATCAGCCCCGAAGGCCAGCAGCACCGCCGTTGGATGCCGCACGGTACCAGCCACCACCTTGGCCTTGACGTCCACGACTGCGCCCAGGCCAAGCGCGAGCTCTACCTCGATGGGATCCTCACCGAGGGCATGGTGTTCACCATCGAACCGGGCCTCTACTTCAAGAACGAGGACCTTGCCATTCCGGAGGAGTACCGCGGGATCGGCGTCCGGATCGAAGACGACATCCTCATGACCGCAGACGGCCCCGTGAACCTCAGCGCCGCTTTGCCGCGCAAGGCAGAGGACGTCGAGTCATGGATGGCCGGCATCTACCAGGACGCGCAGGGCTAAGCGGCTCCGCTGTCAACCACGACCACAGCAAAAAGGGAAGGCTACCGGGGATCCGGTGGCCTTCCCTTTTTGCTGGTCAGCTGAAATCAGTCGCAGGGAGCCTACTGCTTGGACGAACCCTCGGAGCCGGGCTGTTGTCCGTCCTCCTGCGGCGCGTTCTGCGGTGCGTTCTGGCCATCGGTGACGCGAACGCCGTACTGCGGACGGCCGTCAGGGAGGTCCGGGTAGCGAACGGCCGCGGGTGCCGGCTGGGGAGCAGGCGCCGGGTTTCCGGCGGGCGCGTTCTGGCCCTCCGGAACGCCCGCGGTGGATTCGGGTCCGCGCTGGCCATAGGGGTCGTTCCAGGTGGAAGGCCGCTCAGGCGCCTGACCGGGCTGGTGAAGCGGGGCGTTCTGTGGGTTGTAGTTGGCGGGCTGCGCCGTGGCTGCCTGCGACGGGTTCATGGGCAGCTGCTGGAGCAGTCGGCGGGCTTCGTGGGCTGCTTCAACGGCAACAATGACGTCATAGTTGGTGGCCACCACCTGGCTGGTGGAGGTGAAGTCACGCTTTCCGCGTTGGGTGGCGTACGTGACGATCCCGAACAGCATGAAGAACGCAGCACCCATCAGCACTGAAGTGATGATGGAGAACGGCCCACCTGCCGGTGTGAAGAAGGAGAGCATCACGCCGACAAAGAGGCCAAACCACATGCCGCTCAAAGCACCGGACAATGCCACCCTCGGATAACTCAGCCGGCCAGTCACCCGCTCTACCATCTTGAGGTCGTTGCCCACGATCGACACAAGCTGCACAGGGAACTGCTGGTCCGCGAGGTAATCCACCGCCTTTTGGGCATCCAAATACGAGGTGTATGAGCCCACCGTGTCACCTTGCGGGACGCTGCGGGCTTCCTCAACGGCTTTGGGGGCACCAAAAATGTTAGACATAGCCCCATTGTGTCTCATGGACATGTGAACAGGCTGGAATTCAGCTAAAAGAGAGCAGACTCGGTAGCCTGTAAACATGAGCACACATCCTTCACGCGTCTTTGTCGCGCGCCTGCTCGGTTTGGACGTCTTCGACCCATTGGGCGATCGTCTGGGCCGGTTGCGCGACGTCGTGGTGCTCTCCCGCGGGACCCGCGGGGCGCCGCACGTGGTGGGCATCGTGGTGGAGGTGCCGGGGAAAAAGCGTGTCTTTGTCCCCATGACCCGGATTACGTCCATTGACCAGACGCAGATCATTTGCACCGGCCTGGTTAATTTGCGCCGCTTCGAGCAGCGGGGCGCCGAAACGCTGGTGGTTGCCGAGATGTTCGACCGCCGTGTGACCCTTGCCGACGGCAGCGGCGATGCCACCATCGAGGACATCGCCATGGACCAGCACCGGTCCAAGGACTGGTTTGTCAGCAAGCTGTTCGTCCGCCGTGGACACTCACTCTCACCGTTTGGCAGGCTCCGCCGCAACGAGACGTTGATCATCGATTGGGCCGACGCCCAAACCGGCGCCCACAACGAGCCCCAGGCTGCCACCCAGTTCGTTGCCACGCACGAAGACCTTAAACCCGCCGACTTTGCCGAAGCCCTTCAGGAGATGAGCGATAAGCGGCGTTTTGAAGTGGCCAGCGAGCTCCAGGATGAGCGTTTGGCAGACGTCCTCCAGGAACTGCCGGAGGATGACCAGGTGGAGATTCTCTCCGCCCTCGACGTGGAGAGGGCCGCAGACGTCCTCGAAGAGATGGACCCTGATGACGCCGCCGACCTCCTCGCCGAGCTTCCCTCGGCCCAGGCGGAAGAGTTGCTGCAACTCATGGAACCCCAGGAAGCCGAAGACGTCCGACGCCTCCTGGAGTACGACGAAGACACCGCCGGCGGCCTCATGACTCCAGTCCCGGTCATCCTGCCCCCGGAAGCAACCGTGGCCGAAGCGTTGGCCCACGTCCGCCGTGAGGAGCTCTCCCCCGCCCTGGCATCATCAATCTTCATCGCGCGGCCTCCCTTGGAGACACCCACGGGGCGTTTCCTGGGGGTCGTGCACATCCAGCAGCTCCTGCGTTTCCCGCCGCCCGAACCGCTGGGCAACCTCGTTGACAAGAATCTTGAACCCCTTTCGGACCAAGCCCACATCAGCGAAGTCGCCCGGACTCTTGCCACGTACAACCTTAATTCCCTTCCAGTCGTAGACGACGACGGCCGCCTTGTGGGGGCGGTGACTGTTGATGACGTGCTGGATCACCTGTTGCCGGATGACTGGCGCGCCCACGAGGACGACGCCCCTATAAGGAAACTTGGAGGCCGCATTGGCTGATAACAACGCCGCACGATCCCCCAAGTCGGCAGGACGCGCAACCAGCAGCCTCGACACCCCACTGAGTGGCCGGCAACGGATCCTGCCAAAGTTCTCTCCCAACCCGGATGCTTTCGGCAACGCAACCGAAGGCTTCGCGCGGTTTATGGGCACGCCGACGTTCCTCGTCTACATGACGGTGTTCTGTGTGTTCTGGCTTGCGTGGAACTCTTTCGCCCCCACAGACTGGCAATTCGACCGCATGGAGCTGGGCTTCACCCTGCTGACGCTGATGTTGTCTCTCCAAGCCTCGTATGCGGCACCACTCCTGCTGCTGGCCCAGAACCGGCAGGATGACCGGGACCGTGTCTCACTCCAGCAGGACCGCCAGCGTGCCGAACGCAATCTCTCCGACACCGAGTACCTGACACGGGAGCTGGCGTCTCTCCGCATCGCCCTGCGTGAGGTAGCCACCCGTGATTATGTCCGG
The DNA here is from genome assembly GCF_017357425.1 of Arthrobacter sp. D5-1. Classification (NCBI taxonomy): domain Bacteria; kingdom Bacillati; phylum Actinomycetota; class Actinomycetes; order Micrococcales; family Micrococcaceae; genus Arthrobacter; species Arthrobacter sp. D5-1. The sequence continues at coordinate 3,226,561 of NZ_CP014571.1, forward strand.
ACTGAACTCCGGAGCCTCCTGGAGGACATCATCGATGCCCAGGAAGAGCTCCGCGAAAGCGAATCCGCCGCGGACGGCACTGAGTCTCCTGGCGAGAAGGTCAAGGAGAAGCTGAAGGAGAAACGCGACAAGTCCCGTAGCCCCCGCACACAGCAGATACCCAAGGTCCGCCAGCCGCGGGCCACAGGACCGCAGCACTCCACTGCAAAACCGTCGCCTGAAACCCCTGAAAGCCGAGCCTGACCCTATGAGCACCGCATCTGCCGAGGCGCTGCATGCTGCCCTGGCTACAGTCATCGATCCCGAACTCCGCCGCCCCATCACGGAGCTGGGAATGGTGGAATCGGTGTCTTGCGACGACGCCGGCACAGTCCGTGTCGCCGTCCTTTTGACTATTGCCGGCTGCCCCCTTCGCGAAACCATCACTCAGGACGCCTCTGCGGCTTTGTCGCAGGTGGAGGGCGTCACGTCCGTGGACGTGGAGCTGAAAGTCATGTCCCCGGCACAGCGGGAAGCGCTCAAGGAACAGCTCCGCGGTCCAGGCGGCCAGCGCGGCATACCCTTCACCAAGCCGGGCTCCCTGACCAAGGTCTACGCCGTAGCCAGCGGAAAAGGCGGTGTGGGGAAGTCCTCGGTCACCGTCAATTTGGCCTGCGCATTGGCCGCGCAGGGTCTTCGGGTAGGCATCGTTGATGCCGATGTCCACGGGTTCTCAGTGCCCGCTTTGATGGGTATCACCCAAAAGCCCACCCAGGTGGATGACATGATCCTGCCGCCGGTGGCCTACGGCGTGAAGGTCATCTCCATTGGCATGTTCGTAGCAGGCAACCAGCCGGTAGCCTGGCGCGGTCCCATGCTGCACAGGGCCTTGGAACAATTCCTCACGGACGTCTATTTTGGCGACCTCGATGCCCTCTTCCTCGATCTGCCACCCGGCACAGGCGACATCGCCATTTCCGTTGCCCAGCTGCTCCCCAATGCCGAGATTTTGGTGGTGACCACGCCGCAAGCCGCTGCCGCGGACGTCGCCGAGCGCGCTGGAACCATCGCCACCCAGACGGGCCAGAAAGTGGCCGGCGTCATCGAGAACATGTCATTCCTGGAAATGCCCGACGGCGGCAGGATGGAATTGTTCGGAAGTGGCGGCGGCGCTATCCTGGCCGGGCGGCTGAGCGCTGCCGTTGGCAGCGAGGTTCCTTTGTTGGGCCAGATTCCCTTGGATATCCGGCTGCGGGAAGGCGGTGACGCCGGGAAACCCGTGGTCCTGGCTGCCCCCGAAACTGCGGCCGCGAAGGCTATGCAGGACGTGGCCTCGGCTTTGGCCTCACGACCCCGCGGACTGTCAGGCCTGTCACTGGGGATCGAACCGCGCTGACGCTTAGCGCTTGCGGGCGCGGCACTATCAATCGGGTCAGGTGGCTTCGGAATCGAAGGGGGCAGCTTCGCCCTCAGCCAGCCGCTCGATGACCCGGGCGGGGGCCTTTGGCTTGGTCTCCACCGATGCAGCCGCAGCAGCAGCTGTTGCGGCAACGGCAGGTGCTCCAGCGCTCACGGGCTTGGTCTCATCATCCAGCAGTGCATCCTTGATGATGCGCCGGGGATCATATTGCCGGGGATCATATTTCTTCCAGTCGACGTCATCGATATCGATGCCGACTTCTTCCTTGATCTGCTCCCGGGCACCCGACGCCATCCGGCGGACTTCCTTGACCAGGTTGGCAAGCTTTTGAGTGTATTCGGGCAAACGGCTGGGACCGATGACGAGTACGCCGATAATCAGAAGGAGTACGAACTCCGGGCCGTTGATTCCAAGCACGCTACGAAGATTACCTTGTCTGTGGTGCCGCTCATAAACCGGCGGGTCGGAGAAGGGTCTGGAGCCCGCGCAGCAGCCTCGCGTACCAGGCTTCGGCCCCTTCGCTGGGCTGATCAGCCGCCATGGATTCGCCTGCCCGGACGATTTCAGGTACCGCGTCATCCGCAGTGTCTGCGGGAAGGTCCGAAGCATAACTGATCACTGCAGCGGGCATGGTGTACACGGCCTTCCACGGGCTCCCCTGCGTGACAGAAAGCCGTGCCGACGTCGTTGGTCCCTGGGCCGGCTGGTCAGCCGGCAGATGCTCCTCCACAATGATGGCGTAGTGGCCGTTGCTTTCCAGCCTCATTTCCACCGCCGGGTGCCCGTTGTGCATAGTGCCGTGGGCCGAGACCACGGTGAAGCCCATTCCCGCCAACTCAGGGCACGCCCACCCTTCTTCCCGCAGAGCGTCCAGCTGGGCAGAGCTCAAGCTGACAGTGCTGCCGGCCCGGAATACAGGTCCCGCCATGCTTTCCACCGGGTTCCCTGTCCACGCTCCGGCAAGGGCGCCGACGTCGCTGGTTCCGGCACGGACCTGCGGGATGTCGTCACCGGCCACCACGTACGCGGACACCCCCAGGGCACCGGCGCTGACAGCCAAGGTGCCGGCTGCGACGCCCGCGACGCGAAGTCCCCGGCGGATGCCGTTGGAGGAAGTCCGGGCGGCAAATTCCTGGCCCGTCTCGTTGGCAAGGCGCTCAGTATGCTGGATCAGCCGCGCGGCAAGGTCCTGGCTGGCTTCGGGCACTGAAGCACCCCGAAGACGTTCCAGGTACTGCCGTTCCCGGCGAAGGGCGTTACTGCAATCGGCGCATACCTGAACATGGTCCGGGTTGCGGGTATGGCGCAGGGCAGCCAGTTTGCGCCGGGACAACAGTCCCGGACGACGAGGATGTCGAGGCATCGACGTCCTAAAGGATGCTTGCGATGCGCGGCATCTTCAGGCGCGGCTTGCGGGCCTCGGCCGGACGGGGATCGCGGTGGGCGAGTTTCTCCCGCAGCATGGTCCTGCCGCGGTGGATACGGGACCTTACGGTTCCCAGCTTGACGCCCAGCGCCTCTGCAACCTCGTCATAGGAAAGGCCTTCGAGATCGCACAGCACGACGGCGGCGCGGAAGTCCGGCGGCAGTTCTTCCAATGCACGCTGGACATCCAGGTCAAGGTTGTTGTGTTCGAAGCTCTGCTCCGGACCGGGCTCGCGGCCGGGCAGGCGGGACTCGGCATCCTCAGCCAGGGCATCGAAACGGATCCTGCTCTTGCGCCGGGCCTGGTCCAGGAACAGGTTGGTGGTAATGCGGTGCAACCAGCCGTCCAATGTTCCCGGCTTGAAATTCTCCAACGACCGGAACACCCGGACAAAGACCTCCTGGGTGAGGTCCTCGGCGTCGAACTTGTTGCCTGTCAGGCGATAGGCGAGGCGATATACCTTGGCGGAGTGGTTGGCCACCACTTCCTCCCAGCTGGGCATGACCCAGTCGGCAACGCCGTCAATGCTTTCCGATGTTTGGACTGGCGCAGCATGCAATGCCGGCATCGTCCACTCCCCTCAAACTGTGGTTCACCGAATCCTTCGGCGCCGGCCACCTCATGGATGATCGGACCATTATCATCCCAAGGTTGTCTGGGAATTTCCTGACTGGCGCAGGTTTTTCCCGCAGGGCTGAAGAGGGGGCTGGACACAGCTGCAGGACGGCTGCCCAACAGCGGGTTTACGCGTGCTTACACAGTAGTCTTGGTACAAACACCCCTACCCGCGGAAAGCGAAACCCTTCATGAGTGCCGACAAGTCAAGCAGCTGGTCCTATGCAGAAGATCTGCCTGCTGAGGATGACGTCTTGTTGCGCGCCAGGGAGCGGTCTTTCGAGCTTGGAGTCACACCCATCAGCCCCGGTGTGGGCGCGGTGCTCACGGTCCTCGCTGCCGCCTCCAAGGCACAGACAGTGGTCGAAGTTGGCTCGGGAGCCGGAGTGTCCGGCGTCTGCCTGCTCCGCGGACTGAGCCCCCAGGCAGTCCTGACCACCATCGACGTTGACGTTGAACACCTCAAAGCGGCCAGGGAAGCGTTCCTGGAATCCGGCAGCCCTGCCAACCGCACCCGTACCATTTCAGGGCGTGCGGCCGACGTCTTGCCGCGATTGACGGACTCGGCCTATGACCTCGTCTTTATCGACGCCGACAAGCCCAACTTCCCCAAGTACGTGGAACAGGCCATCCGCCTCCTCAAGTCCGGCGGCACGCTGGTGATCAACGACGCCCTGGACAAGGACCGGGTGGCCAACCCGGCCGCACGCGATTCCACCACTGTGGTGCTCCGCCAGATCGGCAAGGCAATCCGCGACGACGATCGGCTGGCGTCGGCGATGCTGCCCACCGGTGATGGACTGCTGGTGGCCGTCAAGAGGTAGGGCGCCAGCCTTCCTTAAACCAAAAAGCAGGGCCCCGGCTCAGCCGGGCCCTGCTTGGTAAATCTATCCAGTCACGCCTACGAGGCATTCCTTGAGGTTCTCCGCCTCAGCGGCGTTGAGCTCGACCACAAGCCGTCCCCCGCCTTCGAGCGGCACACGCATGATCAGGCTGCGTCCCTCTTTGGTCACTTCCATCGGGCCGTCGCCAGTACGTGGTTTCATCGCCGCCATTAGGAAAATCCCCTCCATTTGTCCCAAGTCACGCCCAACCCGGCCGGGCTGGATCCGCGTCGCAATTGCAGCCGGCGGCAACGCTTGGGAGGCCGCCTTGGCCGGGCACTTTTAGGTGCTTTATCCTTGCTCTTGGTCCATTATCCCGTACTTAACCGTCCGTAGCGAATCAGCACGCCATTTGTCCGGCCTTTGTACATATTGCCATTCCCGGCAAAGCTGCACGTCAGGGCGGATAGTCGCCTCCCCCGGGCAGCTGGGCCCACGCCCACAGCCATACCACCCAGACAATCTGGAGCAGGATGAACATGGCCACCACGGTTCCCCGGTACGCCTTGGATTTGGACAGCAGGGCTGCACCGAGCGCCAGCGGAAACAGCGGCAGGAGCATACGGAAGGTGCTGGTTTGCGGGTGCAGGAAAACCAGCAGATAGCCCATGTAACAGGCACACCACAGCCGCAACTCCATTCCAATGGCCCGGACCGGCCTGGACATCATCACCAGCACAAACACTCCGGTGAAAACGAAGGGAGCCAGCACTCCCAGCACCGGCCCGAACAACATCCGGCCAGTATCAAACCAGGGCTTGAAGGGAACAAGGTCGTGACCACGCCACGCCGTTTCAGTACGGGTGTAGGCCGCCGGATCCCCTGTCACGGCCCAGGCAATGGCAGGCCATGCCAAGGCCGCAAGACCCGTGGCGAACACGAGGACTGCCAGTGATACCAGGCTGCGCGTCGACGTCGGGTCCGTTGCCTTGCCGGCATGTCCAGCAGTGCCAACCGCCGGCAGCGCCATAGGTGCCTCCCGGAACCGTTGCCACAACCGCCACAGGAACAGCAGCCCCAGCATGGCGGCGAACGGCACGCCGGTGGGCCTGGACAGGCACATCAGGAGCACCACGGGAATGGCCGTAAAGTAGTGGCGCCTGACCACAAGGAGCAGTGACGATGCCAGAAGCAGCAGGTTCAGCGATTCGGCATAGGGGACCTGCAGGATGGGAGAGACGGGGAACGTGGAAACGAAAATGACGCCCCACATGGCGGTACGCCGGCCCGCGAACTCCCGGAAGAGCAGGTAAATGACCAGCGGTGCACCGAGGCCCGCCAGCATTGCAATGGCCGTGAGGGCGGGCAAAGTCCCCATCCCGGTGATGGCGGACAAGCCCCGGCCCAGGAAGGGAAACAGTGCGTAGAATGCCCAGGCATTCTCCTTGACGACGCCGTTGGCGTCCACGGGAAGCTCTGCAGGATAGCCCTTGTCCGCCGCCTCCTGGTACCAGCGCCCGTCCCAAATGGTGATGAAGTTCCAGTAATCCGGCGCCGGCGGAAACCACGGGTTGATGCCTTGGTGGATGGCTGCGGCCATGAAGATACACGCGCTGACGAGCCTGGCCACCACGAAGAGCAAGGAAACCTGGAGCCACCATGGCCACACCGACATCCGTGCGGCCAGGGCTGAGGCAGAGTTCGAAATCCGTTCCGTGGGCCCTTGCCCTTCCTTGCTCCCGGTCTGTGGACTCACGGCTTGATCCGGCCGGGTTCGCCGTCCTCAAGTCGCGGCTGCGCCTGCGCGCTGAGCCGTTCGATCTCCTGGTCTTTGGCATGCAACTGGTCCCGAAGGTCATCAAGGACCTGGTCAACCTGGTCCATGCGGTATCCCCTCAACCCCAGGGCGAAACGCAGGGAATCGACGTCGGACGGCTTGGCCTTGGACGGCAGCACCACCGGAGGCAGGCCGGCTACGGGGTCGTCAAGGCCAGCGCCGATCGAGCGTCCCCGGACCATCCCGGCTCCGAGGTACAACACAGCGCCGATGAGGACAATCGCGAGAAACACCAGGAAAAAGCTCACAGGTCCATCGTGCCAGAAACGGCCGGCTATTCCGGGCGCTGGTTTCCGTTGGGAGTGGGAGGGAGCGGCGCCCCGTGCAAAACGCGGTGCACGGCGTCCGCGGGGTCATCCACCAGTTGGATCAGGTCAAGGTCCTTTTCGGACACCATTCCCTCCGCCACCAGGGTCTCCCGGATCCACTCGATCATGGGCCCCCAGAACCTGACTCCCAGAAGCACGATGGGGAACGATGTCACCTTGCGGGTCTGGACCAAGACCATGGCTTCGAACAGCTCATCGAGAGTCCCGAGGCCGCCGGGCAGGACGACGAAGCCCTGCGCGTACTTGACGAACATGGTTTTACGGGCGAAGAAATACCGGAAGTTGATGCCCAGGTCCACCCACTGGTTGAGTCCTTGCTCGAACGGCAGTTCGATGCCCAGGCCTACGGAGACCCCGTTGCCTTCCACGGCACCTTTGTTGGCCGCTTCCATGGAACCGGGACCTCCACCGGTGATCACTGCGACGCCGGCTTCGGCGAGCTTGCGTCCGACGTCCACGGCCATTTCGTAGTACTCGGTCCCAGGCTTTGTCCGTGCGGAACCGAACACGCTGACGGCCGGGCCCAGGTCAGCGAGCGCTCCGAAGCCCTCCACGAATTCGCTCTGAATCCTCAGGACACGCCAGGGATCAGTGTGGATGAACTGTCCGGCGCCACTCGTATCCAGCAAATGTTGGTCAGACATCCCCGTATCCGCTTGTTTACGGCGAAGCTCCAAGGAGCCCTTGTGCTTGGCCGGCGCGATCTCCGAGGGCAGGGGAACATGACTGGCCCTAACCTGGCCGTTGGCATCCGGGTGGGGTACTGGGTGCTGGCTGATGCTCATTGCCCAAGGCTAGCGCTTACAGCTGCCTGCTCCGTCGCTGCGACCCGGTTCTTGCATTGCAGTCTGGTATATCGCTGTGGGGCAGGTTTCTGTTCAGTCACGATCTTGGGGAAGTTGCCGTGACCGTGGTCATATTTGCTTCTTTGTTCGCTAGATTCGTCGTATGACTACTCAAGCGTCCGGCGATGCCCTCGTCTCCCTGAATGGCGTCAACAAGCATTACGGTCAACTGCACGTCCTCAAGGACATCAACCTTCAGGTCAAGAAGGGTGAGGTGGTAGTGGTAATCGGCCCCTCAGGTTCCGGTAAGTCCACACTGTGCCGTGCCATCAACCGTTTGGAAACCATCGACGACGGTGACATCGCCATCGACGGGAAGAAGCTTCCCGAAGAAGGCAAGGACCTCGCACACCTGCGTGCCGACGTCGGAATGGTCTTCCAGTCCTTCAACCTGTTCGCCCACAAGACGATTCTTGAGAACGTCACGTTGGGTCCCATCAAGGTCAAGGGGGTGGCCAAGGGCACGGCCGACAAGGAAGCCATGGCTCTCCTTGAGCGCGTTGGCGTTGGGCACCAGGCTCCCAAGCTTCCTGCCCAGCTCTCCGGTGGCCAGCAACAGCGTGTTGCCATCGCACGTGCTCTTGCCATGAAGCCTAAGGTCATGTTGTTCGACGAGCCGACGTCCGCGTTGGACCCCGAAATGATCAACGAAGTCCTTGACGTCATGATCCAGTTGGCAAAAGAAGGCATGACCATGATCGTGGTCACCCACGAGATGGGCTTTGCCCGCAAGGCTGCCGATCGTGTGGTGTTCATGGCTGACGGCCAGATTGTGGAAGACGCTACTCCCGAGGAATTCTTCACCAACCCGAAGAGCACCCGAGCCAAGGACTTCCTGTCCAAGCTTTTGACCCACTAGCTCTTGACCGCCCGCACCCAGGCCGTTAGAGACCGCACCCAGGCCGTAAGACGGCCAATCTATGAAAGGAATGTCATGAAGGCTTTCATTACCCGGAGGAAATCACTCCTGGTGGCCGCTTCCGCAGCCCTCGCCCTGTCGCTGAGCGCATGTGGCGGCGGCACCACCACCACTCCCCCGGTTGCTTCGGCGACCTTCGAGGCCGGCACCACCATGGAGAAGCTGAACAAGGCCCAGAAGATCACCATCGGCACCAAGTTTGACCAGCCGCTGTTCGGCCAGAAGGGCCTGGATGGCAAGCCTGTCGGTTTCGACGTCGAAATGGGCAAGGCGATCGCTGCCAAGCTGGGTATTCCCGCTGACAAGATCGAATGGGTAGAGACTGTCTCCCAGAACCGCGAATCGTTCATCGAGCAGGGCCGCGTTGACTTGGTCATCGCCACCTACACCATCAACGATGCCCGGAAGGAAAAGGTTGCCTTCGCCGGACCGTACTACGAAGCGGGCCAGGCACTCCTGGTGAACAAGGACGACACCTCCATCACCAAGCCTGAAGATGTCGCCGGCAAGAAGGTCTGCTCCGTCACGGGCTCCACCCCGGCAAAGACCATCGCCGAAAAGTACAACGCCGAGGTTGTTCCGGCTGCCACGTACACCGCTTGCCTGGAGCCGCTGCGCAACAAGCAGGTTGTTGCAGTAACCACGGACAACGTGATCCTCGCCGGCTACGTGGACAAGGAACCGGATGCCTTCAAGCTCGCTTCGGATGAGACCTTCACCAAGGAGCCTTACGGCATAGGCCTGAAGAAGGACGACACCGTCTTCCGCAACTGGATCAACGACCAGCTCGAGGCATTCCAGAAGGACGGCGACTACAAGAAGGCTTGGGAAGCCACTGCAGGCAAGGTCATCAAGACCACTCCTGAACTTCCTGCGATCAACCGCTACTAGTCGGGATCCGTTGACTGCCGCCGCCCAACCGGACGGCGGCAGTTGACGACTCCAGGACCCTGTTCCCTGATTAGCTGCAGCCAAAGGAAGCCATGGACGCCGTCATAACAAGCCTCCCCGAATACTGGGACGGATTTCTCCGGACCCTTTATCTTTCCGTCATTTCAGGAATCATTGCCCTCGTTGTCGGCACACTCCTGGCGGCCATGAGGGTCTCCCCCGTGGCTGCACTCCGCGGTTTCAGCATGTTCTATGTTGAAGTCGCGCGTAACACCCCGTTGACCATCATTTTCTTCTTCGCAGCCATCGTTCTCCCGCGGCTGGGCGTCAAGTTCGAGCAATTCGAAGTGGCCGCCATCATCGCGCTGAGCAGCTACACGGCAGCCTTCATCGCCGAAGCAGTCCGTTCCGGTGTCAACAGCGTGCCCGTGGGCCAAGCAGAAGCTGCCCGCAGCATCGGCATGACCTTTACCCAGGTCCTGGGCTTCATTGTCCTTCCCCAGGCCGTCCGTACCGTCGTCCCCCCGTTGATCAACATCCTGATCGCCTTGGTCAAAAACTCTTCGGTGGCCGGCGCGTTCTTCGTCCTCGAGCTTTTCGGTTACGGCCGCCAGCTCTCCAACGACTACGGTGACCAAGTCCTGTGGATCCTGCTCGGGGTGGCCTTCTTCTACCTCCTGATCACGGTGCCCTTGGGCCTTCTGGCGCACTTTGTTGAACGAAAGGTGGCGATTGCCCGATGACCTCGGTCCTGTACGACGTCCCCGGGCCCAAGGCCCGCCTTTACTCGCTCCTGGGATCCGCAGCCGGAATCCTGATCATCCTTGGTGTCCTTGCCATCGCCGTCACCACGCTGGCACAGCAGGGCATCTTCGATGCAGACCGCTGGGAAATCTTCTACGGTCCCCTGGCCCCGGATGTCTGGAGCCTGATCGGCCAAGGCATCCTCTCGACGCTGGCGGCAGCCGCGGTCGCGGCAATCATCGCCTTCCCTCTGGGCATTGCTCTCTGCCTGCTGAGGATCTCCCTGATCGCCTGGATCCGCATCCCCACCCAGGTGGTCCTTGAGTTCCTCCGCGGCATGCCCGTGGTCCTCATGATGTTGTTTGTCCTGCTGGTCTTCGCCACGGGACAGTTCCAGGCCGTCGTCGTGGGCCTGGTCCTCTACAACGCCGCCATCTTTGCCGAAATCCTCCGTGCGGGCATCCAGTCGCTGCCCAAGGGTCAACGCGAGGCCGGACTGGCCATTGGCCTGCGGAGCTTCCAGTCGCGGATGTCCATCGAGTTCCCGCAAGCTGTCCGCCGGATGCTGCCATCGCTGGTCGCCCAGCTGGTGGTCCTGCTCAAGGACACCTCGCTTGGCTACATCGTGGGCTATGAGGAACTGCTGCGGAAGATCCAGATCATGGCCGACTTCCTGGGTCCGGACTTCCTGTTCCCGGCCTTCTTCGTCGGCGCGGCCATCTACATCCTGATCAACCTGACCGTGTCACGGATTGCGATCATGATTGAGCGCCGCGGTTCCAAGAAGGCCGCCGGCGGCGTGGCTCCGCCCAGTCTCCGGACCGGGCTCGTGGTGGGCGGTAACGACCCCATCGCCAAGGATTCCATCGAAGGCCCCAACAAGGCGTAGTCCTGCACCAACTCAAGAAGGTCCGCAGCCACCAGGCTGCGGACCTTCTTTATGCTGCGGGGAAGCTCCTAAACTACGGCGCCAGCCACGTCCTGAGTGCCCGCAGGCACTCACGGATGGCATCGGCGTCGACGTGTTCGTTGTCCTTATGTGCCAGCAGCGGGTCGCCGGGTCCGAAGTTCACCGCCGGGATTCCCAGCTCGCTGAAACGCGCGACGTCGGTCCAGCCGTATTTGGGTTTGGGCTCGGCACCGACTGCGGCCACGAAGGATGCGGCCGCGGGATGGTTCAGACCGGGCCTGGCGCCGGCAGCAGCGTCGGTGCGGACGACGTCGAATCCTTCCAGGAGTTCCCGGACATGGGCCTCGGCCTGGTCCGGCGACTTGTCCGGGGCGAAGCGGTAGTTGATCTCCACCACGCACCGGTCCGGGATGACGTTGCCGGCTGTCCCGCCGTTGATCTTTACTGCGTTCAGGCTCTCGCGGTAATCGAGGCCGTCCACGTTGATGGTCTGCGGCTCGTAGGCGGCGAGCCGCGCCAGAATGGGGGCAGCACCGTGGATGGCATTGATGCCCATCCAGGCGCGGGCTGAGTGCGCCGTTTCGCCGATGGTAGTGGCCTCAAAACGGCTGGTCCCGTTGCATCCACCTTCCACCGTGCCGTGGGTCGGCTCAAGCAGGATGGCGAAGTCGCCCTGCAGCAGGTCACCGTGGTTGCGGACCAACCTGCCCAAGCCGCTCTTCACGGCTTCGACTTCCTCGTGGTCATAGAAAACGAAGGTGACATCCTTGTCCGGTTCCCGGCCGTCGTCGAACATGGTCGCCGCGAGCGCCAGCTGCACAGCGACGCCACCCTTCATGTCCGTCGTCCCACGGCCGTACAGCACACCTTCGCCCGGAACGCCGGATTCCCACGTGGCTGGAACGGTGCCCAGCGAACCCTCCACGGTGGGCAGGGGCACGGTGTCCAGATGTCCTGCCAGGATGACCCGTTCGGGACGGCCAAGCTCGGTCCGGGCAATGATGGCGTCGCCGTCGCGGACCACCGTATAGGCGGGTATGGCCCGCAAGGCGGACTCGACGGCGTCGGCGAGCTCGGTCTCATTGCCGGACACGCTGTTGAAGTCGATGATCGCGGCGGTCAGCAGGGCAACGTCCTGGCGCAGGTCGAGGAGGGCGGGGGCTGGATTCAGGGTCACCCGTCCAGCCTAATGCCCGCAAATGCGACCTTTATGGCATGAGACGGGTTTTAACCGACCTCCGGGTGCTGGATACACTTGCCCCATGACTGAAACTGCTTCCTCTGCTGTGCCCACCGACGCGCCCGCCAACCTCCGATCAGCCTACGGATTCGGCCTCGCCACCATTGCTACCTCGGCTTCCGGGGAAGCAACCGTGCTGGATGTCTGGTACCCGGCTCCCGCATTGGGCGTTGCCGCCGAGACCCTGCGCGACGTTGAGAACGCCGATCCCGCGCTCACTGCACTGGCCAACGACGGCAAGGACACCGACCGCGGTACGGAACAGAAAGTGGTTTTCGCCCAGATCGACCTCGACGCCGCCCCGGCAGACACCGCCGACGCGTACCTCCGCCTGCACCTCCTCTCGCACCGCCTGGTCAAGCCGAACAGCATCAACCTGGACGGCGTCTTCGGCAAGCTTCCCAACGTGGTGTGGACCAACTTCGGTCCGGCAGCCGTGGACGGCTTCGAACTGACCCGCGCCCGTCTTCGCAAGCGCGGCAACGTTGTGGTTTACGGCGTGGACAAGTTCCCGCGGATGGTTGACTACGTTGTCCCCACCGGTGTGCGCATTGCCGACGCCGACCGCGTCCGCTTGGGTGCACACCTGGCAGAAGGCACCACCGTGATGCACGAGGGCTTCGTGAACTTCAACGCCGGCACCCTGGGCACTTCCATGGTGGAAGGCCGTATCTCTGCCGGCGTCGTGGCCGGTGACGGCACTGATGTTGGCGGTGGAGCGTCCATCATGGGAACGCTCTCCGGTGGCGGCAAGGAAAAGATCGCCCTGGGCGAGCGTGTCCTCCTCGGTGCCAACTCCGGCGTTGGCATCAGCATCGGTGATGACTCCGTGGTGGAGGCCGGGCTGTACGTCACCGCCGGTACCCGCGTCCGCGTTCCGGGTCCCAAGGACGAGAACGGCGAGGACACCAGCAAGATCATCAAGGCCGTGGAGCTCTCCGGGGTCCCCAACCTGCTGTTCCGCCGCAACTCCACCACGGGCGGCGTGGAAGTTCTTCCGCGCAAGGGCCAGACGGTGGAGCTCAACGAGGCCCTTCACGCCAACTAGCAGGAGGACATCCGTGCGCCGGTTCCGCCGCGCCATCGTTGCGGTGCTGGCTTTGGCCCTCGTAGCAGGTGCCATCTACGCGATCGTTGCTGTGCTGCAGCGCTCCGAGACCTTGGTCACGGAGCGCTGCGTCGCCGTCGTCGGCTCTGAAAGCCACGAGCTCGCCACGGACCAGGCAGCGAATGCTTCCCTCATCACCGCCATTTCCGTCCAGCGTGGGCTGCCTCCCCGGGCTGCGAGCATTGCCCTCGCCACAGCCATGCAGGAATCCCGGATGCGGAACATCAACTACGGCGACGACGCCGGTCCCGACTCCCGCGGGCTTTTCCAGCAGCGGCCCTCGCAGGGCTGGGGCACTGAGGCTCAAGTCATGGACCCCGTCTACGCCGCCAATGCGTTCTTTGACGGCTTGGTCAAAGTCCCCGGCTACGAGTCAATGGAGATCACCCAGGCCGCCCAAGCGGTCCAACGATCGGCCTTCCCCCGCGCCTACGCGCAGCACGAAGGCATGGGCAGGGCCTTCGCTTCTGCACTTACAGGACATTCCGAGGCGGCGCTGAACTGCGAACTGCGCATGCCCGAAGCGGCCGGTGACCCTGCCGCCGTCGTCGATGAACTCACGACGGCGTTCGGCACCCAAGCGGCCACCGTTCAGGGGCGCTCGGTGCAGCTGGACATCACGGGGACGCAGGCATGGGCCGTCGCCCACTGGGCCGTGGCGAACGCCAAGACGCTGTCCATCACCCAGGTGGATGTAGGCGGCCGGGCCTGGAACCGGGAGAAGCGTGACGGATGGCAGGCCTCACCGGCTCCCTCCGGAGCGGTCACCATCACTGTCTCAGCCCCTGCCACCTGATTTTTCTCAGGCGAGGATCTCCACCACCGGCTGGACGTAGCTCCGGAAGACGTCGGGCTCGGCCAACAGCCTGTGGCTCATAATCATCGTGCTGGGTTCCAGATACCACGCACGTGGTTCGTTCAAGGGGAGCTCAATGATGGTCAATTCGAAGTCGCGGGAACTGCGCCCGACTTCCAGCAGCCTGTCTTCCACCATCTCGTTGAGGACCTGGGTCACACCGTTGGCCTCACGGGCAGCTTCGAGGTCGGCGTACTCGTCGATCCTGTCAGTGGCCCATCCCAAAGCCGAGCCGAAGTGGGCCTGCAGGACACGTTGAAGTGCCGGCGAGTTGCCGAAGGCCTTAAAGCTGGGTGGCGCCAGTTCCGAGGCGGGCTTGGGGTAGGACTTCACCAGGCTTTCCCACCAGGCTTCCCACTCGGTCTTGAGGGCGTGGATACCCCCGACGTCGGAGGTCAGGTGGCTGTGGTCGGCATGCCGGACTTTGGGGGCTGCGTGGGACAGGCTGGGTTTGCCGGCACCATCCAGTCCGGCGACGTCCCGCAGGTACAGGGCGATGAGCATCGGCCCGGACGTGTCCATGGTGATGCGCCATCCCGGGCCGCCTGACTCGTGCATCCGAATTCCTCCCTTGGCAGGTTCCCGACATCTCCCAGTCTATTCCCGTTGGGTCTGGACGGTAGGGGCGTGGGGCATTTGCCTTGTGGCGGCACTGGTTGCCGGAGAAGCCCTTAGTGGGCAGCGGGCATCCCGGCCAGGGATCCCAGATGGGCGGTGAGGACGTCGCTGCACATCTCGGCCGTCATCCATTCGGGCTGCAACAGCGCGTGCATGCACAAGCCGTCCATGGTTGCCAGGAGCCGCTCCGCCTCCGTGACGAGGGTTTGTTGGGCCTCGGCTCCCTTGGGGCTCAGGTGCATGATCAAACGCCCGACGACGGCCGCTACAGTGCGGTGGCTGCGCCCGGCTTCGGCTGCGAGGACGGGCTTGATACGGGCTGCGTGCCTGAACGCCATCCATACGCACGCATCCACCGCGAGTTCCTCGTCCAGAGGCAGGAATTGGCCCAGAAGGTTCAATACTGCAGCTTGCTGTTCCGGACTGCCCGGCGCCTCTTGCTCGACAGCTGCCATTGATGATTCAAGCCGCCCCGCGATCCGGTCAATCACAGCACCAAAGGAAAACACCAGGAGGTCGTCGCTGCTGGCAAAATAGTGCCGGACAGAGCCCACTGCCAGTCCGGCCTCATCCGCTACTTCCCTGAGCGATGCCCGTTCCAAGCCATCGCTGGCAATGATCCGGAACACGGCTTGGACAACTTCCTGGCGCCGGGCTTCGGCATCAACAATTTTGGGCACCAGTAGTTTTTAGCACGAACGTGCTTCAACACCGCTCAACACAGAGCGGCGTGGCTCCAATTTCCGCTAGCGTAGAGACCATGAAAATTCTTGTCACGGGTGGCACCGGCTATATCGGTTCCCACACCGTTTTGTCCCTTCAGGAAGCCGGCCACGACGTCGTCGTGCTTGATAACCTCGTGAACTCCAGCGAGGAATCCCTCCGCCGGGTTTCGGAGCTTACCGGCAAGACCGCGGCGTTCCACAAGGTTGACCTGGTGGATGAGCCCGCAGTTGAGGCCGTGTTCGACCAGCACCAGATCGACGCCGTGATCCACTTCGCTGGCTTGAAGGCAGTAGGAGAGTCCGTCCAGGAGCCCCTCGCCTACTACTACAACAACATCGTTGGCACCCTGAACCTGCTCCGCGCCATGGACAAGCACAATGTGCGCTCCATCGTCTTCAGCTCTTCAGCCACGGTGTACGGCGAGCACAACCCCATCCCGTACATCGAGAAGATGGAAATCGGTGCCAACAACCCGTACGGCCGCACCAAGGAACAGATCGAGGACATCCTCTCGGACCTGGGCAACGCGGACGACCGCTGGCATATCGCACTGCTGCGCTATTTCAACCCTGTGGGCGCACACCCGTCAGGCCGCATCGGCGAGGACCCCCAGGGGATTCCCAACAACCTCGTGCCGTTCATCGCCCAGGTGGCCGTGGGACGCCGCGAGAAGCTCATGGTCTTCGGCGGGGACTATGACACCCCCGACGGCACGGCACAGCGCGACTACATCCACGTGGTGGACCTGGCCGACGGCCACGTAGCAGCCCTGAACTATATCGCTGGGCGCCCGGGCGTCCGGCGCTGGAACCTTGGCTCCGGCCGCGGCTCCTCAGTACTGGAAGTGCTGCGCTCCTTTGAGAAGGCCGTCGGCCAGCCGATTCCGTACGAGATCACTGGCCGCCGTGCCGGCGACCTCCCCGCATTCTGGGCCGACGCTTCCTCCGCCCTGGCCGACCTCGGCTGGTCCACCACCAAGAACGTGGACCAAATGTGCGAGGACCACTGGCGCTGGCAGAAGAACAACCCCTACGGGTACAACGCCGCCGAGCCTGCCGCAGCCGGCAACGCCCAGGCGTCCGGCGCTTAGGCGACCAACCGCTGAGGCGACCAACGCCCCGGTAACCAACGACGGCGGCCGCCCACCTCGCGCGAGGTGGGCGGCCGCCGTCGTTATTGACGATATTGCCGTATCAGTTGGCCGGGTAGTTGCGCTCCGGCTCCCCTGTGTAGAGCTGCCGCGGGCGGCCGATCTTGGTCTGGGGGTCGTTGATCATTTCGCGCCACTGGGCAATCCAGCCCGGAAGGCGTCCGATGGCGAACAGAACGGTGAACATCTTCTCCGGGAAACCCATGGCCTTGTAGATGAGGCCGGTGTAGAAGTCGACGTTCGGGTAGAGCTTGCGCTGGATGAAGTAGTCATCAGCCAGGGCCTTCTCTTCGAGGCGCATGGCGATGTCCAGCAGTTCGTCGTTGCCGCCGAGCTTGCCGAGAACTTCGTGGGCCGTTGCCTTGATGATCTTGGCGCGGGGATCGTAGTTCTTGTAGACACGGTGTCCGAAGCCCATGAGGCGGACGCCGTCTTCCTTGTTCTTGACCTTCTCCATGTAGTCCTCGGGCTTGATGCCGTCGGCCTGGATCTGGCGGAGCATCTTCAGCACGGCCTCGTTGGCGCCACCGTGGGCAGGGCCGAAGAGGGCGTTGATGCCTGCGGACACCGAAGCGAAGAGGTTAGCGTTGGACGAACCCACCAGGCGAACGGTGGACGTGGAACAGTTCTGTTCGTGATCCGCGTGCAGGATGAGCAAGAGGTCCAGTGCCTTGACCACTACCGGATCCATTTCGTACTGCTCGGCGGGAAGGCCGAAGCTCAGTCGAAGGAAGTTCTCCACCAGGTTCATGGAGTTGTCCGGGTAGAGCATCGGCTGGCCGATGGACTTCTTGTGGGCGTAAGCGGCGATGACAGGCAGCTTGGCCATGAGGCGGATGGTGGAAACTTCCACGTGCTCCGCGTTGAACGGATCCAGCGAGTCCTGGTAGAACGTGGACAGCGCCGAAACAGCAGAGGAGAGCACCGGCATGGGGTGGGCGTCGCGCGGGAACCCACCGAAGAAGCCCTTGAGCTCTTCGTGCAGGAGCGTGTGGCGCCGGATCTTCTGATCGAATTCTTCCAACTCCGTGGGGGTGGGAAGGTTGCCGTAGATCAGCAGGTAGGAAACTTCGAGGAAGCTCGAGTGCTGCGCGAGCTGCTCAATCGGGTAACCGCGGTAGCGCAGGATGCCTGCGTCGCCGTCGATGTAGGTAATGGCCGAGGTGGTGGCCGCTGTGTTCATGAAGCCGGGGTCATAGGCAACGGCGCCCGTCTGCTTCAGCAGCTTGGAAACGTCGTAGCCTTCGTTTCCTTCTACAACCTGGATGCGCGGCAGTTCGAGTTCGCCGCCGGCATGGCGCAGTGTTGCGCTGGTGGTCTCAGTCATGGAGTCCCCTTCATGAGGCCTTTGGGCCTCTATCGAACGCTTGTCCAACCAACTTCTGGTGCCGCCGCCTTCGGCCCTACTGTTGCAGGGCTCCAACGGCCGAAGTGCTTTCTTAGAGAAGGCCACCATTGATAGTCAGTTAAAAAGCTACCGCCAGTAAC
This sequence comes from Arthrobacter sp. D5-1, assembly GCF_017357425.1. Taxonomy (NCBI): domain Bacteria; kingdom Bacillati; phylum Actinomycetota; class Actinomycetes; order Micrococcales; family Micrococcaceae; genus Arthrobacter; species Arthrobacter sp. D5-1. The sequence goes on from NZ_CP014571.1 coordinate 3,244,486, forward strand.
CTCCCGGAACTAATCCGTACCGTCCGGTTACTGGCGGAATGACGCTGTTAGTGGTGCAAGTCACAGCATTGTTATGAGGCTGTGGCAAGCCGCTCAACTGCAGCGTCGATGCGTTCGTCGCTGCCGGTGAGGGCTACGCGGATGAAACCATTGCCGGCATCCCCATAGAAGACCCCGGGACCCACCACAATTCCGAGGTCGGCGAAGCGTGCCACCGTGTCCCAGGTGGCTTCGCCTGCCGTGGACCAAAGGTACAGCCCGGCCTTGGATTGGTGGATCTGCAGTCCGAACTTCTCCAGCGCAGGAACCATCTTTTCTCGCCTGCCGCGGTAGAGGTCCTTCTGTGTCAACACGTGGCCGGCATCACCCAAAGCAACGCGCATCGCTTCCTGCACGGGGTAGGGCACGATCATGCCCGCATGCTTCCGGCTGTTGACCAGATTGGCCATGATGGCGGAGTCTCCCGCCACGAATGCGGCACGGTAGCCGGCCAGGTTGGACTGTTTGCTCAACGAGTACACGCACAGCAGTCCGTCGGTGGAACCGCCGGTAACGCGGGGATCCAGGATGCTGGGGACAGCTTCTCCCCCGCGTTGGGCATCCCATTCGCCCCAGCCCAGCTCGGCATAACATTCGTCCGAGGCCACCACGGCGCCGAGCTCGCGGGCCTGGCCTACGATTCTGCGGAGCGACTCGACATCGCGAACGCTGCCTGTGGGATTACCCGGCGAGTTGATCCAGATCAACCGGACTTTGGCGCGGGTGGCCGGATCAAGTTCGTCCAGGTCATCAGCAGCAACAGCTGTGGCCCCTGCCAATGAGGCGCCGATGTCATACGTCGGGTAGGCAACGGTAGGCCGCACCACGACGTCCCCGGCGCTGAGGCCAAGCAAGAAGGGCAACCAAGCGACAAGCTCCTTGGAACCCACCGTAGGCATGACGTCCCTGGGGTCCAGGCCTGGCACGCCGCGTCGGCTGGCGAACCAATCCACCACAGCCTGCCGCAGGGCCTCGGTTCCGTGAACCGTGGGATAGCCGTGGGCATCCGCCGCGGCCGACAGGGCGTCGCGGATCAGTCCTGGAGTCGGATCCACCGGCGTTCCGATGGAAAGATTCACTGCGCCACCGGGATGCTTCGCCGCCGTGGCAACATACGGTGCCATGGCCTCCCAGGGGTAGTCAGGCAGGTTCAGGCCGAACGCCGGTGCCGCGGAAATCAAAGAAACTACCGCCCTTAGTGGTCTTGGTTCTGCGGGGGCAGTGCGGAGATGAACGGGTGATCCTTACCCGTGTTGCCGATCTTGGCCGCTCCACCCGGGGAACCGAGGTCATCGAAGAACTCAACGTTGGCCTTGTAGTAGTCGGCCCATTCCTCCGGGGTGTCATCCTCGTAGTAAATGGCCTCAACCGGGCACACAGGTTCACAGGCGCCACAGTCGACACATTCATCGGGGTGGATATAGAGGGAACGCTCACCTTCGTAAATGCAGTCGACAGGGCACTCTTCAATACATGCCTTGTCCTTGACATCCACACACGGCTGCGCGATTACGTACGTCACGTCCCAGACCTCTCCACGGTTTGTCCCGGCGATGGCCGGGGTAATACGGCCGGCATCATGCCGGGCACTCAACTTCCGAGCCTATTATCCAACAGTGCAATGACGCCAACCTAGCCCGCGTCTTAGTATGAAACGGTGACTCCCCCGCATTTGCCGCCCAGAGAATTCCTACTCACCGCAGAGCCAGGCATCCGGGTGGTGGTCCGCTACAGGATTGACGACGGCCTGACAGACGCTCTCGGCTACCTCCTGGACACCAGCGACAACAGTTGCACTGTACGGACCCGCACGTCCGACGTCGAAATTCCCTTGGCGATGGTCATCGCGGCGAAAGAGGTTCCACCGCCACCGCCGCGGCGGCAGGCCGTCCGGCGCGCAGGCGGCTCGCTGCCACCAGCATGACCAGGGTGACTGCAGCGATGCCGAAGACCCACACGTTGCCGGCTGCGTCGCCCAGGACCAACTGCTTGGCGGCTCCGGCTGATGAGAAGACGCCGACGGCGGCATAGGTCACCACGCCCGCTACCGCCGTCGGGATGATCGAGCGAGACCACGCTGCAAGCCACAGCTGCACTGAGGCCAACAGCAACAGTGCCGCCGCAACGCCCCACGGAACCTCGACGCCGGCCACCGGCCCTGCTTGGCGGTGCAGGGCCGTCCCTGCTGCAGCAACGAAAAGAGCCGCCAGCACGGCCGCAGCAATGCCACGAACCGTACCGGCGGCTCCTCTCTTCATTCAGCTGTTCCTGACTGTTTCAGTCAGTGCAGGCTAGGACTTGGCGCGGGCGCGGTTGGCCTTGGCGCGCTCGTTGGAGTCCAGGATGACCTTGCGGATACGGATGGCCTCCGGGGTTACCTCGACGCACTCGTCTTCGCGGGCGAATTCGAGGGACTCTTCGAGGGTGAGATCGCGCGGCGGCGTCAGGTTTTCGAAGGTGTCTGAGGAAGCGGCACGCATGTTGGTGAGCTTCTTTTCCTTGGTGATGTTGACGTCCATGTCATCAGCGCGGGAGTTCTCGCCAACAATCATGCCTTCGTAAACCTCGGAGGTGGGCTTCACGAAGAAGGAACCGCGCTCCTGCAGGTTGATCATGGCAAAGGGGGTCACAACGCCGGCGCGGTCGGCGATCATCGAACCGTTGGTACGGTATTCGATCGGTCCGGCCCACGGCTCGTAGCCTTCGGAGATGGAGGCAGCGATACCGGCGCCACGGGTGTCCGTCAGGAACCGGGTACGGAAACCAATCAGGCCACGCGCAGGGACGATGAACTCCATGCGGCACCAGCCGGTGCCGTGGTTGGCCATGTTGGTCATGCGGCCCTTGCGGGCAGCCATGAGCTGGGTGACGGCACCAAGGTATTCCTCGGGCACATCGATGGTCATGTGTTCCATCGGCTCGTGCAGCTTGCCGTCGATGGTCTTGGTGACAACCTGCGGCTTGCCCACGGTCAGCTCAAAGCCTTCGCGACGCATCTGCTCAACCAGGATGGCCAGCGCGAGCTCGCCACGGCCCTGGACTTCCCAGGCGTCGGGACGCTCGGTGGGGAGGACCTTGATGGAGACGTTACCGATCAGTTCCTTGTCCAGGCGATCCTTCACCTGGCGGGCCGTGACCTTGGCGCCCTTGACCTTGCCGGCCAGCGGCGAGGTGTTGATACCGATCGTCATGGAGATCGCGGGATCATCCACAGTGATCAGCGGCAGCGGCTGCGGGTTCTCGGCATCGGTGAGGGTTTCACCAATGGTGATTTCCTCGATACCGGCCACTGCGACGATTTCGCCCGGGCCTGCGGATTCGGCAGGAACACGCGTGAGAGCCTTGGTGGCGAGCAGTTCGGTGATCTTGACGTTCTTGAGCTCGCCGTTGGCGCGGGCCCAGGCAACGGTCTGGCCTTTGCGGAGGGTTCCGTTGTAGATGCGGAGCAGGGCGAGGCGGCCAAGGAACGGCGAAGCGTCCAGGTTGGTCACGTGTGCCTGCAGCACGCCGTCCGGGTTGTAGGTCGGAGCCGGGATGTGCTCAATGATGGTCTTGAAGAGAGGCTCGAGGTCCTCGTTCTCCGGGGCCGAGCCGTTGGCCGGCTGGTCCAGTGACGCACGGCCAACCTTGGCGGCGGCGTAGACGACGGGAACTTCGAGGACCTTGTCCAGGTCCAGGTCCGGAACTTCGTCGGCGAGGTCCGAGGCGAGGCCCAGGAGCAGGTCCATGGACTCGTGGACAACTTCGTCGATGCGGGCGTCGGGACGGTCGGTCTTGTTAACCAGGAGGATGACCGGCAGGTGCGCAGCAAGGGCCTTGCGGAGCACGAAGCGGGTCTGGGGCAGCGGGCCTTCGGAGGAGTCGACCAGAAGGACGACACCGTCAACCATGGACAGACCGCGTTCTACCTCGCCACCGAAGTCGGCGTGGCCGGGGGTGTCGATGACGTTGATGGTGATGGTCTCACCGTTGGACGACGGGCCGTTGTAGGCGACCGTGGTGTTCTTCGCGAGGATGGTGATGCCCTTTTCGCGCTCCAGGTCACCGGAGTCCATGACACGGTCCTCAACCTCACCATGGGAAGCGAAGGAGTTGGTCTGCTTGAGCATGGCGTCGACCAGCGTGGTCTTGCCGTGGTCAACGTGTGCGACGATCGCGACGTTGCGCAGATCGCTCCGCGACGCAGTGTTGGTGATGGTTTCAGACATGCGTTAATGACTCGTTTCAGTGGTGAAGTCAGCTGTTTGTATCCGCGCGCATACCTGATCGACTTGATCGGAACACACAGCGAAAAGACCCCGGGACACAGGGCACCTGCATCCAGTCTAAACGCAGTTGCATTTCCCAGCCTAAAAAGCAAGCCATTCGCCGCCTGAATGTGGCCCGGCTCACATCGTGTCACGCTTTAACAACCGCTACTCCAGATGCTGGATTTTCCTGGCTCCGTGCCCCATGATTGCTGCAGAACCAGTGCCACACGGAGAACCATCGATGCGACAATCTTCGGCCGCGTTCCGCTTGCTCGCACCATTGATCGCCGTCGGCGTTCTGGCAGTAGGCTGCGGACCCAGCCCAGCTACCCCTGTTTCCACCCCCACGCGCTCCGCCGCGCCCGGGCCCGCCCAAACGGCTGCAGCTCCGCCGCTGAGGACGGCCCCGACTCCCAGCGCCCTGGACCTGCCGGTTGGTTCTCTCTTCAAGAACCCGGCGAACAACCGCAATGAACTGGTGCTGGCCGATGTACGCCACACGGCTGTCCTGATCGGTGATTCCCAGGCCATGCCCAAAGACTCCTGGCCCCAGCAGGGCATCGCTGCCCTGGGATACAAGTTGCACGTGGTGGGCATGGGTGGCACCGGCTTCGTGGCCGCCAACGGCAAGACAGGCAACTACATCGATGCGTTGCAGCGTGGAGACTGGATACTCCCCTACGGAGATCCGCCCCTGATTGTGGTGCAAGGCGGCGGCAACGATGCCTCGCAGAAGGCTACGGATGCGCAGATCACCAGCAATGCCGAGCGTCTGCTCGCGGCCCTGAAGAAGCGCTACCCCGGGGCCACCGTGGCCATGATCGGAACCTTGGCACGCGGCGCTGACCACGGAGGCGGCCGCCGTACCGAAGTGGATGCGCTGCTGGGACGCGTTGCCGCGAAGCACGGTGTTCCCTTCGTCAGCACTGGCGACTGGCTCACCCGTTTCAACGCTGTTGGCGATCTCCAGGACGGCGTGCATCTCAAGCCGTCCGGGCACGTCAAGCTTGGCGCCGTCCTGGCCCGCGAACTCACAGCCCTGGGCCTCACGGCCCGCCCGGACAGCATCGCCCCGACGAAGTAGCCGCCGCCGCCGTCGTCCTATCGGGCGTTGTGAGGCCCGCTCTGCGTGCTTAGGGAGCGCTTTGGCGGGCAGAGCGGGCCTCACAACAAGTCTTTATGAACGGCAAGAGCCGGTGGTTTCCTTTCGGGAACCACCGGCTCTTGCGTTATCCAACCGTCAAGCGTTCGACACCGGTCAAGCCACCGCGGGCGGGAGCAGGAGCGATCCGCCAGGGATGGCATCCAGGAGTGCCTGGGTGTATGCCTCACGGGGGTTGTCGAAGACATCATCCGTGCTGCCCGTCTCCACGAGCTTGCCCTTTTCCATGACGCAGACATGGTCCGCAATCTGGCGGACCACGGCGAGGTCGTGGGTGATGAACAGGTAGGTCAGGCCAAGGTTGTCCTGGAGGTCTGCCAGCAGGTTCAGCACCTGTGCCTGCACCAGGACGTCAAGGGCCGAGACCGCTTCGTCGCAAATGATGACTTCCGGATCCAACGCCAGCGCGCGGGCAATAGCGATACGCTGCCGCTGACCGCCCGAGAGCTCGTTGGGATACCTCTGCATCATGGACTGGGGCAAAGCCACCTGGTCCAACAATTCGCGGACCTTCTTCTCGCGGCTGGCCGCATTCCCGATCTTGTGCACGCGCAGCGGCTCTTCGATGGTTCTGAAGATGTTGTACATCGGGTCCAGGGAACCGTACGGATCCTGGAAGATGGGCTGCACGCGGCGACGGAACTTGAAGAGCTCCTTGCCCTTCAACCCAGCAGTATCCACGCCGTCGAAGATGATCTGGCCCTCAGTGGGCTTCTCAAGCTGGAGGACCATCTTGGCAACAGTGGACTTGCCCGAGCCGGACTCGCCCACGATCGCCGTCGTGGTTCCGCGCTTGACGCTGAAGCTGACATCGTCAACAGCAGCGAAATCCGACGTCTGACCCAGTCCCTGACGCAATTTGTAGATCTTGCGCAGGTTCTTGATCTGGAGGACCTCGTCCTGGACCCGGCTCTGTGCGGCAGCCACGGGCGCCAAGAGATCGCCGGCCTCCACACCCTGCTCCTTGGCCACCTGGATACGACGCGATGCCAGGGAAGGCGCCGATTCAACCAGGCGACGGGTGTAGGGGTGCTGGGGATTGCGGAGGAGTTCCAGCGAGGGACCGGCTTCGACCACGTTGCCCTGGTACATCACGATCACTTTGTCAGCGCGTTCGGCGGCGAGGCCGAGGTCGTGCGTGATCAGCAACACCGAGGTGCCGAGTTCAGTGGTCATGGTGTCCAAGTGGTCCAGGATCCTGCGCTGCACCGTGACATCCAATGCCGAGGTCGGTTCATCGGCAATGAGGAGCTTGGGCTGGCAGCTCAAGCCGATGGCGATCAGGGCGCGTTGACGCATGCCGCCGGAGAATTCGTGCGGATACTGCTTGGCGCGGCGTGCAGCGTCGGGAAGTCCGGCTTCGGAGAGGACGCGGGCAACGTCTTCCGGGCCATCAGGGCGGCCGTTGGCCTTCAGGGTTTCCCGCACCTGGTAACCGATCTTCCAGACCGGGTTCAGGTTGGACATGGGGTCCTGTGGAACCATGCCGATGTGGCTGCCGCGGAGCTCGATCATCCGCTTCTCCGAAGCGTGGGCGATGTCTTCGCCGTCCAGGAGTATCTGCCCGGATGAGACGCGTCCGTTGTTGGGCAACAAACCGATGGCGGCCAGCGCCGTCGTCGATTTTCCCGACCCCGACTCCCCCACAATGGCAACAGTCTCGCCCGGCATGATGGACAGGTGCGCGTTCTTGACCGCCTTGACCTCCCCTGAGCCGGTCTTGAACGTGATGGCCAGGTCCTTGATTTCCAAGATGGGCCGTACTGGTGCCGTGGCTTCATCAATTCTGATGTCTGCAGAAGTCATGTTCGCCTCCTTAGCGCTGACGGCTCTTGGGATCAAGAGCATCGCGGACGGCGTCGCCAAGCATGATGAAGCTCAGGACGGTGATGGACAGGGCTGCTGCCGGGTAGAGCAGGATTCCCGGGTTGGTGCGGATCGAGGCGTTGGCCGCTGAGATGTCGTTACCCCACGACATCACGCTGCCGGGCAACCCGACACCCAGGAAGGACAGGGTGGCCTCAAGGACAATGAAGACGCCCAGCTCGAGGGTGGCAAGGACAATCACGGGCGCCAGGGCGTTGGGCAGCGCATGCTTGACGAGCGCACCAAACTTGGACACACCCAGCGACCGGGCCGCGGTGACGAAGTCCGCATTGCGTACTTCGATGACGGCGCCTCTGGTGATACGCGCCATCTGTGGCCATGCGAGAAGGGAAATTGTCAGCACCACAGTCCAAACGCTCCTGTTCTCACGGAACAGCGGAAGCTGCGTGATGACCAAAGCGCCGAGGATGATCGGCAGGGCGAAGAAGATATCGCCGAGACGAGCGAGAACAGAATCCAACCAGCCACCGTAGTAACCGGCCAATGCACCGAGGGTGACACCAATGATGACTACAGCGAGCACGGACAGAACGCCGACAGACAGCGAGGCCTGCGTACCGTGGATCACGCGCGAGTAAACGTCGCAACCCTGAAGTGTGAAACCGAGCGGATGGCCCGCAGTGGGACCGCCCTCGGAATTAGCCAACTGGCAGTCGTTATCGGGTGCCACGCTGGTGAAGAGGCCCGGGAACAGCGCAACGACGACTAGCAGCAGGATCAGCAGCGAGGAAACGATGAACATAGGGCGCCGGCGAAGCTTGCGCCAGGCGTCTGCCCACAGGCTGAGCGGCGCCTGATCTGTTTTCACGGCATCGGTGGCCAGAAGGGGTGTCTCCTCGACGGGAGCTACGAAGTGTTCAGTATTACTGGTCATAGCGGATCCTCGGGTCAAGCCAGGCGTACAGGAGGTCAACCAAGAGGTTGGTGATAACAAAGACCAGCACCAGAACACTCACGATCGCGACGATGGTAGGGCCTTCGCTGCGCTGGATGGCCTGGAAGAGTTTGTTACCCACTCCGGGGACGTTGAAGATACCTTCGGTAACGATGGCACCGCCCATGAGCCCACCAAGGTTGGCGCCCAGATAGGTCACGACCGGGATCAGCGAGTTCCTGAGGATGTGGGCCATCACGACGCGGGGCCGGGACAAACCCTTTGCTGTAGCCGTGCGCACGTAGTCCGCGTTCATGTTCTCGCTGACGGAAGCGCGGGTCAGCCGGAGGACATAGGCGAAGGACACCAGGCCCAGGACGACGGCAGGCAGGATCAGGTTGCCCCAGTCGGCGTTGGCGCCGACCGTCGGTTTAGCCCAGCCCAGTTGGACACCGAACACCAGCTGGAAGACGAAGCCCAAAACGAAGGTAGGTACGGCGATCACCAGGAGTGAAACAACCAGAACGGTCGAGTCGAAGAGCTTGCCCTTTTTCAGGCCTGCGAAGACACCGAAAGCGATGCCGAACACGGCTTGGATGATGAGGGCTTCAATGGCGAGCATTGCCGTCACGGGGAAAGCCCTCGCCAGCGAGTCAGCGATGGGCTGCTGGGTGAAGTCAACGCCAAGGTTGAAAGTAAACAGGTTTTTGATGAAGAGCCCGTACTGGACCCAGAACGGCTGGTCCAGATTGTACTGGGCCCTCAGGGCGTCGATGACGCTCTGAGGCGGCTGGCGATCGCCGAAAAGGGCGGCAATCGGGTCACCGGGTAGTGCGAAGACCATGTAGTAGACGAGGAGCGTGGTCCCCAGGAATACCGGGATGACCTGAAGGAGTCTACGGAGAATGAAACGAACCACGGGTCACCCCTCTCCGGTGGTGGGGCATTGGTGTGTCATGTGTGCCTTCCTGCCAAGCAAGCAAGGGGGGCCCGGCACTGTGGCCGGACCCCCTTTGCCCTAAGGCAAGTTCAGATCCTGGAGACTACTTGGCCTCGATGTCGAAGTAGCGGACTCCGCCGTTCCAGCCGGTTTCAGCTGAGACAACGTTGTTGCTCCATACGATCGGGGTCGCCCGGTACCACAGGGGCAAGCCCGGGAGTTCCTTGAACAGGATCTCCTGTGCCTCGTTGAACTTCTTGTTGGCGTCTTCCGGAGTCTTGGCTGCAAGGCCTTCCTTGAGGAGCTTGTCGAACTCGGCGTTCGAGTACTTCTCGTAGTTGGACGATGCGTTGGTTGCCCACACCGGTCCGAGGAAGTTGTACAGCGACGGGTAGTCGCCCTGCCAGCCGGCGCGGGTGAGACCCGGGAGGGACTGCGACTTGCGCAGGTCCAGAACTTCAGCGAACTTGGCGAAGGGCTGGATTTCGGCCTGGATACCAAGGTTGTTCTTGAAGGCGTTGGCAACGGCGTCAATCCATTCCTTGTTGCCACCGTCTGTGTTGGAGGCAATCAGGAGCGGCTTCGAACCGTCGTACGGCTTGATCTTCTCAGCCTGGGCCCAGAGATCCTTGGCCTTCTGAGCGTCGAACTTCAGGACATCGCTGCCCGGGATGGCGTCGTTGTAGCCGTCGAGCACGGGAGCCGTGAACTCGGTGGCCGGGGTACGCGTGCCGTTGAAGATGACCTTGGTGATCTCTTCGCGGTTGATCGCGTGGGACAGAGCCTGGCGACGCAGGAGACCGGCTTCACCCTGGAAGTTCGGGTTGTAGCCCGGGATGTTCAGCGTGGCGTTGTTGGCGTTCGGACGCGTGGAGTTACGGTCCGGGAAGTCCGTGGTGTAGGTCTTCAGTGCGTTCGACGGGACGACGTCCGTGATGTCGAGGTTGTCAGCCTGGAGATCCGTGTATGCGGGGCCCGGATCGGTGTAGAACTTGAAGGTCACGCCGCCGTTCTTGGCAGCACGCGGGCCGGTGTAGTCAGCGTTCTTGACCAGGGAGATGGACTGGTCGTGTACCCAGGCACCTTCCTTCTCGAACTTGTACGGGCCGTTGCCGATGGGGTTCTCGCCGAACTTCTTCGGGTCCTTCAGAGCCTCGGAAGGCAGCGGGTAGAAGGCGGAGTAACCAAGGCGCAGCGACCAGTCAGCCTCCGGCTGGGACAGCTTGACCGTGATGGTCTGGTCATCCGTTGCTGCCAGGCCGGACATGGTCTGGGCAGTGGGAGCCGGGGTGGAGGTCTTCTTTCCGTCGGCGCTGGTGGTCTCAGTGACCGCGCTGACGTCGGTGTAGCCTTCGATGGATTCGAAGAAGAAGCCGTTGTTCTGGAGGTTGGTGCTCAGCGCGGCGAAGTTCCAGGAATCAACGAACGTCTTGGCCGTGATGGCCTCGCCGTTGGTGAACTTGGCGCCGGTCTTGACCTTGATGGTCCAGTTCTGCGAGTCGGTTGTCTCAATCGACTCTGCCAGAGCGTTGACGGGCTTGCCGTCAGAGTCGTAGGCGCGAAGGCCTTCGAACAGCAGCTCGACGACGCGGCCACCGTACACCTCGTTGGTGTTGGCCGGAAGCAGCGGGTTCTGCGGTTCGTTGCTGTATGCGGAAATGACCTTGTTCGGGTCAGCTGCGGCAGAGCTGTTTGTGCTGGTGCCGCCACCGCCGCCGCAACCGGTCACTGCGAGGGCGATGATCGCCGCTACGCCTAGAGCTTTGGAAGTGCGCGAGAAACGCATTCCGCCTCCTATGAGTCGTGGAGTTGAGCAGGGAAAATTCGTGATTTCCCCCAGGCACAGGCACAGTTTCCTACTGTGACGTTGCCTACATGTGTGTGTAAGCCTACCCACATTGTGTCCGGATGTTGGGACATGGTGGCCAAACTGTAACCGTTCCGCAACCTACACATGCCTAAATTGGCGGGAATTTCAAGTCAAACCCTACTCGGTGGTAGCATTCGCTGTCTGACAGCAGGACAGGACGATTTTTGGGGAAAAATAGAGTCCCGGTTCCGTGGAACCGAGACTCTTTCCTCATCTATGGCGGGTCACCGACCGCCGGGTGATTGGCACCTCTGCTAGTCAGCACCCTCAGCCAGCGCTGCCAGTTGATCCGTGACCAGGCTCCAGCCCTCCTGCAGGCCAAGCTGTTCATGCTCGGCAAGCGCCTCCGGGCTACCGTGACGCGCCACAATCCGGTACAACGTTCCATCGGTGTGATCGGCAAAAGTGACCTCTCCCGTCACAGGGACGGGCCTAGGGCTGGCGGGCCGAAGGCTGCTGTCCACGGCGTTGGTAAACACCACTCGCTCTCCCGGGTCAACGACGAGGAAGGCGGCGTCCATGTGTGGCACGAAGGCCGAACCGTCCTCGCTCATGGATGTCACGAAACCGCCGCCTGCGTGCGGCTCAAATGACTCAAGCCTGCAGGAATATGGTTCGGGGATCCACCACTTCTCGAAGAGCTCCGGCGTTGTCCAGGCACTGAATACCCTGGCACGGGGCGCACGGATGACCCGTTCGACCACGAGGTCAAGATCACGGTTCACGGTTCTCCTTGAAGTTGCTGGTCTGGGCTTTGCTGCACCCGACCCATTATGGGTGTCGCGCGTACTGGGCGGGAGTGCGTCGATGGATTCGTCAGCCCCCGAAAAGCGGACAAGGCTTCTCTTGGCAGGGCGTTGTTGCCGTCATCAAAGATCAGCACGGGTTCGGGTGCCTTGGTGCCGCTGGGCATCCGACCCCGTGCCGACTGCCTACTACTAAGCGGCTGTGGCTACCCAGGCCGAACAACCATAGATGCCGGTGCCGGCGCTGCGGTTGTTGAGGCATGCCCGCACATAAACCGTGCCACTAAGCCCACTGCCTTGAGTTTGGCCAACAGAACCGTACCCAGCGCTGTTTGTCAGCGTCGCAATATAGGTGGTCCCGTTCGACACATACCTGAGCTGGGCGACTGATGATACGCCGTCCGACTTTGTGTCCTTGCTTGTCAGGACATTGCTGGACGAGTTGTAGTAGGCATATGAGCCGGTTACTGACGCCCCTGCGCTGGCTGAAGCCATAGGCGCGGTAGCAAGCATTGCGATTGCCATGGCACCCGCTGCTGCAACTCCGGAGATAGCCAACCGTGATTTACGCATGTAATAATTCCTTCCCCATTTTTTCGTGAATTATTAGCCTCACACTCGCCCCCTAACGTGGTGGCGGTCACACTGCGGAGCCGCTCTGAGTCTCAAGTGGTCGATTTCTGGTGTCAAGTCACATGACTGTCGAATCGTTCTATTGCGCCTCTGTCCACCACCCAGGCAGCAGCGGAGAAGATTGCCAGCAATTTCGCGTCACGTTTCCGTGATTCAACTCACGTACTAATCAGCAGCCGTCATGTTGCCGCTGCCATCGCTTGGGGTCATTCGACACCGGGCTTTCCCGCTTGAAAGGTCCATTGATGAAAATGTTCGGACGCTTTTCAGACCACTCAGGAGATTCCACAGTTTCTGGCGAAAACGCAGCAGCGATGCCGTCGCGACGTAACGCGGCAACCAGAAGAGGAATCTCCAAACGACCGCTCAAGAAGCTCACGGCAGCCGCCGCCATCGGCGCCGTGCTGTCATTGACCATGGTGGCAGCACCTGCCAATGCCGCCGGAACCAAGCTGTCGAGCAATATCAAGTACTGCAGCCAGTTCCCTCATAACGGATGGGGCGGCCAGCTCTATTACAGCGACGGACGCTCAAAATGTGCGCAGGTATACACCAACTACAACCTGAACGTCAGGAAGGGACCCGGCACCGGCTACGCCTACGCCGGGTGGATGCTCAGCAGTGGCAAGGTCTACGAATTTGATTGTTGGACAACCGGCACCTGGGTCGACGGTGACAACATCTGGCTCAAGCTCTATTCCAACTCCGGTCCCAGTTACGTTTCTGACCGCTATGTCTACACCGGGCCCAGCGTTACGACCTTTCTGCCGCACTGCTGAAAGGCTCTAGAAATAAGGGGTCTGGCGCCGAAGCGCCAGACCCCTTATTTACGTCGGGACAATGAATGCCAGGATTCCAGAGGTTGGTCGGAATGTCTCAGTTACAGGACCTTGGCCGAGTCTAAAAAGCGGTGCTGGGTAGATCCTTCTCGCCATCGACGATCGCGGTGACGATCCGCGCTGCAACCACGTCCGGATCAAGCCCCACTCCGAATCGCGGCGCTGACCCGGCGATCGGATGCTCGGAGAGTGCGGTACCAGTGTGGCCTGGACGGGCATCCAGGATTCGGATGCCCGTCCGGCGATACTCGCGCGCCGCTGCGACAACGAAGGACGCAAGCCCGGCCTTCGACGCCGAGTAGGCCGCCAGACCGGCCACGGGTGCCTCGGCAACAACGCCGCTCAACGTGACCACGAATGGCTCTCGTCCCTCACGTGCCGAGGCCGTGAGATAGGGCTGGCTCTGGGTAATGAGCTGGATTGGACTGATGGTGTTCACAGCGAAGAGTTCATCAACCGTGGCGGGTTCAAGGTCAGATGCGGCGCCGAAAGCGACGACCCCGGACGCCACGACAAGCCCGTCGAGGCGTCCATGCTGCGCATTCGTGTCTTTCAGGACTTCCCGGATCACGGAAGGTTCGCGCAGATCGTACCCAGCAGACTTTGACGACCGGGCGACCACAGCACCGGCGCCCTCCAACTGAGCGGCTATGCGCGAACCAAGTCCGCCAGTGGCGCCGACCACCAGCACAACCGCACCCTGAAGAGTCATCATGGGTAGATCCTAGGTCATGCGCTGCAGGCCCGGACCCGTTCACCTGTCATTGCGCACTTCTTGCCCTGAACCTGAAGATCAACCGGTCAGAAACTATACGTTGAATCTAAACTCCACCACGTTACGTAACCGGGTAACCTGTGCAGAGCCTGCCCATTTCTAGTCGGCTTCTCGCTGTCGGTCTCCGGCCTACCGGTCGTCTGTCCGCCGCGCCACTTCATCATGCTCACCCGGAGTCTTCTTCGGAATCCCTGGCGTCTGCGAAGGCTGTGTCTGGGAGACGTTCGTCAGAGACAGCGGGGCGGAGAGCGGCGTGGGCATCGCATCTCAGTATCGGAGGACGCCCTCAGTAGAATCGCTCATCGACATCCACGATGTCATAGCCAGCCGCCTTCGCCTGCTCAAAGACGGCATAGCAGGGTTGACGACTAGCGAACCCGTTCCTGCCAGTGTCTGACAGGCGTATGCATGCTAGCCGCGACAGATATCACTACTATGGCGTCGCGCAAATCGAGATCCCGGCTCGCTTGACATCTGGCAATAGCCGGGGTCATCGCGACCTGGTCCTCTGGGAGAGCACCGCAATGGCTATTCGGGCAACAATCGCGATTGGCGACGACAGATGGGCGACGCGCCCCTATGGCGTGGAGTTCGACGACGCAGTGTGTGATCGCCTGTTTGCGGTTTCCTTCATCGAGCATCTCCCTTTGCTGTCGGAGCCAGGAGCTGACGTTGTTCTTCTCCTGGGACCAAAGATGAAAGCGCAGTACGAACAGTTCTACCCGTAGATCAAGCTCACGGCGCAGCTGCGCCGCGCCAAACTGAATCTTCCGCCCCGGTATGCCGGTCAGCGGCCCCTACTTCGGTAAATGACACGGCCCCATGCCGTCAACAGCAACCTAGTCGAGGGCTCGTTAACCGATCCTTCACCGGGCAGCGATGCGTCAAGGAGACGGAAGTCCACAATAGACATTGGTATGACGAGCAGGCCGGAAAGCTGCGTTGTTCATTGACCTCGCAAAGCCAGTTGCCCTTCGGAGGCCGAATCCGCACGACCACTGATTCAGCCCTGGTCATAGACCGGATACTCGCAGACCAAAGCCCCGGATTCATCAGCTTCGATAGGCTGCGAGAAGTACCCTTTTCCTCAGCCTTCACGGAGGAGACCTCGCACGGCGAGTTTCTCGTATGGGCCGTCCTCGTTTGAGCAGCCAGCAGAACGGAAAGCACTCAATCTCGGTTTCTGCGGCCTCCAGCTGTGCCCAAGGAAGTAACGCACAGGAAGGGCCGGCAGAGGATCCCTTACCGGGCGGGCCGTTGCATGCCGTCTGGCAGAATAATGGCAGCCATTATCACCCAGGTCCTACCGGAACTACATGGTGCACTGCGTAAGCGAGCTACAACAACAGAACGGAACTCCCGGCGATGAAGCGACGGAACATTCTGCGAATATCGGCGTTGGCGCTTTCGTTTGCCGTTGCCGCCTCCACGGCATCGTGCTCAGCGCCGATTGCTCCCGTTCCGCATCATGACCAAAATGGTAGTGACATGGAAGTTCTCCCCGTCTGAAAGCGACGACCTGAGGAAGACCGACTCATCCTCGGCCATCGTGGATCTACGGCCCGACGGCACAGCGTCCATCCAGGATTTTCCTGCTGATGGCTTCTCTGACTCCGTGATCTTTGGCGAAGGGCGCTCCACTACCGGAAGATGGGAGATAGTCCCGCAGCTTGACAAGTACAGCGGCGCCCAGGGTCACCCCGGGATCCAATTGAGCCTGATCAATCCCGCCTCACCAACGAATACCCTCACAGGAGTGAACCTGGTCGTTGTTGGGGATGAGAAAGACTTCCGCATCATGATCAAGCTGAGTGAAATTTCGGAAGTGAGCATTCGGTATGTCCTGCGGCGAGACTGACAGCGCGACCAGATTGCCGGGCCGCGGACTTGACCGAACCGTTGGCGGCAGCGTGTGCTCGCTCGGTCCCGCGTGCGGCGGATCATTGCTATGGCGCCCGCTGAGGTATCCCTTAGCGGGCGCGAGCTCGTCGAATCGACCTGCGGTTCAAGAGCTGTCTCTATTGAAGAAAACAGCGGCGGCCTCGTCTGTTG
Source organism: Arthrobacter sp. D5-1 (assembly GCF_017357425.1). Taxonomy (NCBI): domain Bacteria; kingdom Bacillati; phylum Actinomycetota; class Actinomycetes; order Micrococcales; family Micrococcaceae; genus Arthrobacter; species Arthrobacter sp. D5-1. Next base: position 3,260,553 of record NZ_CP014571.1, read on the forward strand.
CCGAAAACCGCACCGAAATGGCCCCTGCCGCAGGCACTCTCCAGACATCGCCGGTGCTAAGCAACTCGAAGGCCTTGGCATCAGGAATCAGCCTCATCTCGCCGTAAGGCTCCTGGCAGTAGTAGAGCTGAACAAGTCCCATGGTGAGGAGTTCAGAGACGACCTTCGTTGCCTCCAGGACCAAAGATTCCTCACCGGCCAGAAGGGTAAAGTGCCCGGAGTTCCGAAGGCGATTCCCACAATCCTCCATAATTCTCGACTGCCTGCCACAAAAGGATGCGCTGGCTTGCAGAAAGGTCCGGAACCGTCATAACTGGATCATACGGCCGTCTCCCTCGAAAGCGTCTGTAAGCCGATCCTTTACCGGGCGTCCCCTTCGCGATCGCCGGATATATGGTTCGCCGCCTGACGCTTCAGGCTTGTTAGGGGTTTACTGTGGCTCTTGATGTCGACGTCGTGGAAGGATGAACTGTGAATGCGCATGACCGGGTTCAGTTCGACCTCGATGAGGATGAGCGAGGGGTCCTGCGTCGAGGCCTCACGGAATGGGCTGGGCCGGCGGCCCCTACGGAAGCAATGGCCTTAGCTATGGGCTTTCGCGACGTTGGTGATTTGTTTGCCGAAGGCGAGCGAATCGCCGCGTCCATCCAGGCCGGTCGGTCCTTGACGAAAATTGATTGGCGCCGTGCCCTGCTGGCCACCGAGACTGTTTTCTCGAGCAACACTGTTGGCGCTGGGCTGGACTGGTCTACCGTCACCGGTTATCAAGACGACGAAACCATAAGGATTCTCAGGGCCATCCAACGCAAGTTGGGTGGCAGTAGAACGTGGCCCGACAATGGGCCTTCGACGATCGAGTCTCCGAAACGCGATGTGGAGTGGACAAGACCGCTGTTCCCTCCACCGGCCAGTTGGAGGGTGCCGGTGCGCCCGCAGCTGGAGCCGACTGTGGCTCTGCCTGAAGTGGCGGGGCAGGCTGACGGGCATGTCGCTGGTGTGGGATCCGTGGCAAAGCGTCAACGGACCAGGCGGATAGCTGAAGGCTTGGCGCTGGGTGTCCTTGCATACGGCGTAGTAAGAGTGCCCAACGAAAAGACAGCCCTTGAAGCGGCTTTGAACAGTGCGTGGAAGTCTTGGCCTAGAGCCGTGGACTTCGGGAACGTGCACGGTCCAGAGGCCGGGCCAGGCTTTCATGCCTCGCATCAGCAAGACTCTCACTCCGGTAGTTCGCCGGCGGCGATGCGCTCAGCAGTGACCCTGTACGCCTCAGCGATGTAGCTCTCCACATCGGTGGCAGCAATGCGCCAGACGTTCCGGCCTCCGACCTGGATGCCCCGTAGATCGCCTGACCTGAGCAACGCCCTGATCTGGTTCACTGACACATTCAGTTCCTCGGCAACCTGCTCCGTCGTCAGGAACCGGTGCTTCTTGGCATCCTCTGGCACCCATCCTAAAGTCGTCGAACACAACGAACTTCCGATTGAGCAAACAATGGTTATGCTAGTCGTTGGATTTATTGTTCTGCTTGGGGGCCTTGCATGGGAATTGCTTTTGATGACGACGCAGCCGACGCGTTGATCCGTGCCGCGAACTCTGCCGACGACGTTCTGCGCGCCGAAGGAGGCTTACTGAACGAGGCCGAGCACCAGGCAGTGCAGGACTTCAGCGGCGGCTACGGGCGTCTGTTCAAGGAAGCCTGCGGCATCAGGTCCGATGATCGCGGCAAGCTGGCAGGTGTCCTCGCGGCTCTGGCCGAGGACGTCGGCGAGGCCAAGCACAGGGCACAGCAAGAGAAAGCCCGGCAAAAGAACATGGACGCCTGGCAGCAACGCGACAACATCCGCAAACAGCACCTGCTCTCCGGGAACATCGCAGAAGCATCCGCAACAGTCGCCACCATCGTCCTGGACCCCATGCCCGAGAGCACACCGGTCCCTGCACCGGCTGTTTCAGCTGTGTTTTCTCCGCGGGACCGGCCCCGGTTCGCCGGCGGACCAGGAACTGGAACCACCTCGGCTGACCCGGGCAAGCTGCGCGGCTTCGCATCAGTATCCCGGACTGCCACGAACACCTTGAACTCACACTTTGTCGCAGTCCGGAATGCCTGGAGCAGTTTCACAGCATCGTGTTCCTGGGTGACCATCGAGACTGAATCGTTTGTTGCTGGTTTTGAGCAGCTGCTCGCCGCCAACGCAGCAGACGCCGATTGGATAGAGCAGGTCTCCACCGCATTCGAAACAGCAGGCAACGGCTCTATCGCGGACAGCATGCTCAACGGGCTCTTCATCCAGTACGCAGCACCAAACCAAGTCGGTTTGAACGACATCGGAACCATGAGTGCAGCGCAACTGAAGGTTTGGCTGGGTAATGGTGGCAGCGCCAGGCTGCGGGAACTCCTGACCCAACCAGGACTGGACCCCGTAGCCACAGCCACGTGGTGGTCTGGCCTCGGCCACACCGTCGAGCCTGCCACCGGGAAAGTCACCGTCGGTGAAGAACAGCAGCTCCTGATCGATGCTCTTCCAGATGTTATCGGAAACCTGAACGGTGTCACCGCGACCGCCCGGGACCTCGCCAACCGCAAAAAGTTGCTGCAGATGCACGACTACTGGAAGAAGTACCGCGACGAGCATGGCGGAGACGTTGATGAAGGCTCCCAGGAAGGCATGGTCAACAAAGTCTGGGAATCCCTCTACGACAGCCAGGGCAAGCCGAAAACCAATCCTCAGGATCCATCCGACATCCGGCAACTGATCAGCTTCGCTCCCTTTAGTCTCGGGACAGGTTCGGAGACCGGGTTCGGTGCATCTATTTCCGTGGGGGACCTCGACGCCGCCAAGCACATCAGCTACCAGCTCCCCGGGCTGGACACCACCATCGGCAAGGACATGGCATCAAAGACCAAGCAGGCCAATGATCAGCGGCTTGATCAACGCAAACTCGCCGGTTCCAACGGGCTGGATAAGAACCGGATTGCTGTCGTTGCCTGGATTGGTGTCGAGCCGGCCCAGGGTCTGGGTGTGTTCAGCAACGACCAAGCAAAAGTCGTGGGTCCTGCCCTTCGCAACTACGCGACAGGGGTCAACGCCGTTCACCAAAACCTCGACAACGCAGCCATGACAACAGCAGTCGGGCACTCCATGGGTTCCCTCGGGGTCATGGAGGCGGCAAAAACCGGGCTGCCTGTCGATAACCTCGTTCTCGTCGGTGACGTTGGTGCCCCTGATAACGTGACCTCCGTGAACGATCTCCATCTGAACCCCGGTGGAACTGTTTACCGGGGAAGCTACGACTGGGACCACGTAGCCGAGGTCGGGCATGGAGTCGGCTGGCAGCGTAAAAGCACCGACGACTCCGGATTCGGCGCCGTCACCTTCGGCACGGACGGCACCACAGGACCGGATGGTGCCACAGAACTCCCAACGAAAACCCACGACGGACAAACAGGCGGCAAGGACGGCATCTACGGGTACTTCGACAGGAGAACCCAGTCAAGCTATAACCAAGCCAGAATCGCCCTCGGCTTGAATGACCAACTCACGAATGCGACACGATGACAACCATGCACCGCCCCCTTAACAGGCGCATCCTTCCCGCCGCAGCCATCCTTCTAATCACCCTTGCAGGGTGCGGAACAACCCCTGGAACCAACCCACCTACCAGCACCGCGGAGCAAACCATGGACCCAGAACAAGCCCGCACAGAGTACTTCAACCTCTTCAACAAGATTCAAGCCCTCGCCCCGGGCGACTGGGATGTCGCGCCACCCTCCGAATATCAAGGGGATGTCTGCCGGCTCCCGGACGGGTCTGACGGTACCCAATTCTCAATCGATACCAGTCGAAGTCCGCTGAGCCGGGAAGAAATGGACGCTCTGCACGACAAGGTAAAAACTGTCTTCGTGTCCACGGGGTTCACTGTGAAGCAAGAATCCGATGGCGGCCCGAACTTCGTCAGACACACCGATGTGTTCGGGCCCGACAAATTCGTCATGGGGCTCACCACCGGAAAGTACGAAATAAACCTCGGCGGAAATACCCGCTGCGTTCCCGACCCGGAAGGCAAATTCCGGTAGGAAACGATGACCACCATGCACTGCCGCCGATACTGGCGCGCCCTATCCACGAGCGCCGTCCTGCCTGCCAAGAGCTCTTGGTCGCCGGCCTCGCCGGCCACCTCACGAACAACGAGATAGCCAAAACTTGGGGATCAATCCCCGCACAGTCGAAGGGCACATCCCCCGCGGCCTTCATAAAACAAGAACACATCCCGGCATGACCTACACGATCTGGTTGTGGACGCCCTGACCCGCTGATGCCCGGTGTACGAACCCTGCCCCCCAGCCCAACCTGGTGCCGCAGTCGCCCCGTCAATGTTCATGCTACGATGATGCGCTTTCTTGCAAACTGGATGGAACCGACGTGGCAACTCACTGGGCCGCCCAGACTGAGCGGGACCGCAGTCTTCTCTGTGCCACTGCTATGAAGCTTGAACCGTTAGGCTGCCCTGGCCGTCACTGGTTTTGGCCTCGCCGTCCTTGAGCTTCCCTTCTTCATCTTTTTCGTCTTTGGATTCCGGATCCGTTCCGAGCTGCTCGAACAGGCTGTCCTTGATCGCGTAGATGAACCGAAGAGGCTCGTTCCCCGCCTGCCAGTTCGCGGAAGCATTGACGAGGGTGTTCAGTTCCCGGAGCGAGTCGAAGATCTGCGGATCCTCGAAGCGGTCCAGATCTTCGAAGATCACGAACTTCGGCTTGACGGTGTCAAAGAAGGCAACGATCTCGTCAAGAAAGCTGTCAAAGTAGGTGGTCGGGCCTTCGCCCAGGGCGATTTTCGTGCCGGCAGTCGTGACCTCCGAGACGATCCGGTCGCCGATGATCCACCGTGCCGCCCACAGCGACGCCAGAACAAGGCCGAATAGCATTCCAGCCCGTACGAGGTACCCGGGCAAGTCCGCTGCGGCGTCCGGCCAGCCGGGCCCGGAACGCACCCCCAGCACCCACAGAAGCCCCAGACTCACAACACTGACAAAGAGGGCGTGCAGGAACGCCCTGAACTTGGTCGCGGGTTTGGGCCGGGCGAACCGGGATCGACGGATCGTCCCTGGTGCCAACCGGTAGACAAGTTGCTTGACCAGTCCCTTCTGGATCCGGTTGGTCAGGTCCTCGTCATCTTCATCCGGGCCGAGGGTGTTGATACTGATGCGGATAGTGTCTTTGTCGTGCTTCTTCTGAAAGTTGTCCAGCACGCTGGACTTGCCGGCTCCGTAGCGGCCGGTGAGGGCGATGTTACGGTTCCTCTTGTCGAGGACCGCCTCTTCAATGTGCCGCACGTAGATCTTGTGCTGCCACTCTTGAATTCCGGGGCGAGGCTGTGCAGCTTGATAGGCTGCTTCGGCGCCACTGGCTCCTGCAGCTGCTTCGGCGCCTCGGGCTGACTCGGACGTTCCTCGGCCACGGTTCCTCTTCCCCCAAAAGCGTTACACGTCAGTGTCCAGCTTCAGAGGCGCGGTCGGGCATGCCTCTGAAGCTGGACATCAGTGATTCTGTGAACTACTTCTTCCACTTGCCGAAGAAGTAACGCGCGACTCACACGTTGAAGCGGAACGTACCTTATATACTCGCCCGCCGTTGAGGGATGTTGGGAACCGCGAATTCTAGGGCCCAGCGGTGTTGGGTAAAGCTGCGGCGAGTAGTCCTTTTGCGGACCTCTTGCGGACTTTCTGCGGACTGGGCTCATGACTCTGCACCCAAGTTCCGCCGCAAGGTCTCGGCTGACGCCTTATGCCCAAAACCTGCCAGCTTGCCAATCCCCCACTCAACCAGCCCACGCAACCTCTCTAGCTCCTGTTCCGCCTCAAGAGCCTGCTTCCGTAGGTCGTTGCTTTCCTTGCCGACCCATTCACGTAGCAGGCGGCAGGTTGTTTCCGTGCTTTCCCAAGAGATTCGAGTCGCGGGCCACGGCTCGGCACCTGGACTCAACTGTTCCCAGTGCTTCTTCTTAGCCTTGAGTTGCCGTTCATCATCTTCCACGTGCCTAAGAATCACTTCCGGCTCCCGCGGGGCCAGCCTTTCAGCTATGGCGTAAGCGGTGTTGGCCGGCACCACCCAGGAATCCCCTTGCTGGAAGGATAAGGGGTCGCTGCGTAGATCCGCCAAGGTGAGCCCGGTAAGGTCTGCCAGTTTTTGCAAGTCTCTCAGCGCAAGCCACTTTTCTGCATGGTCGGGCAGGTGGGCAGGGGGCTCCGCGTCTCCCAAAATCTCGTCAGGTAGGGCAACCTCCAGCACCAGGCCAATCGCGGCATTGGTGCCCCAGTCGATATCAGAGGCCTTGATTAGCGGGATCCACTTTCGTTCCTCCGCCTCAAAATCTTTCGCCTCACTCCAGTGGCACTTGAGCCGCCCGTCAGGCACCCATTCTTCGCGCCCGTCAGCGTCTTCAGCCTCAAATCGAACCAGCGAGTATTTATGTTTGGGCTGATCGCCGCGCCGGTGCCGTAGGTAGGTCACGGGCTCTAAGGGATCGACCGCTCTTTTACGGTAGGCCCACAGCTCTCCAGGTTCCATGTAGCCTATTCTGCCTGAGCGGCCCTCGGATACGCTGAAGGGTCCGCGCCTACCACGGCAACGGACCCTTCAAAGCGTTTTCATCAAACCATCACGTCTGATCTGCAATTACATTAACACATCTGCACACTCACGCAAGTCGATCTGCAAAAATGTGCATTATCTGGGCCGTGGCAGGTAGTCCGGGTCTGGTTCCAGATCCTCATACGGCGACCGCACAACCACGGCGCCGCGGTCCTCCGCGTTGAGTTCAGCCATCATCTTCTGGAAACCGTCTCTATCAAACTTCGCCATGCGCCAGAGGCTACTGGCAACCACTGACATTCAGTCCCCCTGCATGTGGATATTCTCTTCTGGTGACTGAAACCAAGGCCAGCATCCTCATCCCCACAGCAGCGGCGCTCATAGGTGCACTGATAGGCGGCGGCTTTACAGCTTGTTCGGCCAATATCGCAGCGGACAGTCAACGAGACATGCAGCAGACCCAATTCCAGCAGGAGCAGTCGCGTCTTCTACGTGAGAAGCGTGCCCCTTACTATGCGGCCTATGACGCTGCCGTTAACGGATTCGCGACTAAAATGCAGACACGATATGAGTGCGAGACAGTCAAAGCCCCCACTTGCAGGTACTCGTTAGAGGATGTCCAGTCGGCTCGATATGAATTACAGGGCGCCATCAATGACATTCACGTATACGGAAGCCAAAGCATGCGGGACGCCGTAGAACGGATCGCAAATACGATGCCGACTGCCCTTACAGGTCTGACTGGGTACGTCCAGGTAGGCCCGGTTGATGCAGAGCGTTTCCGGGACGAACTTACACGGGTCCGCTCTGCCATCTGCTTTGATGTGTCGCCAGATGTTAGTGGGTGCCCCGCGCCAAGCTCCTAGCCTGTGGCTGCACAGGTCGGGCGAGTTCACTGGTTGACGGGGAAGCTCCGAGCCTTCGGCATGTCCTGCGAGAAACGTTGCCCAGGCCACGTGACGCGTCATATGTGAATACGCCTGCCTATAACAGCCCTCCGCAAATAGGGTTGCCGCCAAAAGATAGAAGGGTCCGTTCCGCTGTGGGAACGGACCCTTCTGGGGTCTATCCGAGTAAGTCTATTTGATCGGACTAGTCGGTGGTTTGCTGCGGAGGTCTCAGCGAACGACTCTAATCGGCGCTCTGGCTCTCAGAGTCTCTCAGCCATAGGTCGTCAGGGACGGCCGGCAAGAACGTCGGGCGTAGACCCAGCCTCCCTGTCATCTCCGAGATGAACTGCCGGTGATATGGATAAGATATCCGCGCGGCGGCCACGCGTAGCTCGTCATCAATATCTTGTAAATCGTCCGACTCCGAGACAGAGAAATTTACCTTATATGTGCATTTAAGAGTTACTGCTGCTTCATCATCGGAATCGAGAAGCTCCACAGTTGTACTGGTTAAACGAAGCAGTGGATAGCCTTCTGCGTTCGAGCCAGAAAATTGGAACCGCACGCGTTTGGTTCGTGGGAGATCGAACGTATTTGTCTCAACAGACATTTCATCGAGTAAGACGTTAGTAACTCGGTATTTCAGGTCATCGGGGTTCAGGGCTACGGACAGCTCTTCACTTGACATGCGTTTCCTCCTTTCGGGAACCGGGAGCAGAGGGATTCAAAGGAGCATCCCAATTGACCTCATCCCAATCGATTTCCCACGTATCTAACGCTGGCCGACGGGTAACGGCATGGAGTCCGGTGGTTTCATAGAAAGCTTCGTTGTCTTCGACCGGCACCAGGAAATCGATCGTGGCCGTGCTCACTCCGCTACGCCCTCCACGCGTTACCGTTACCGTGTCGGTGTGCATCTTTTTGCCCCGCCTCCGATTCCTGCGAGTTTTAGGGTCCCGCAGTGGAGGCACGGAGTCATCAGCGGGAACGACGAGAAGTTCAACACTGTAGCCGATAGCGCGCAGCATCTTCGCGAAGGTGGAAACTTGGACATTTCCATTCCCACTGAGGATTTGGGATACTCGACTTTCACCCACATTGAGTCGTTCTGCTAAGTCCTTTTGGGAAATTGAGCTTGCTTCCAGCGCGCGGTGAAGAACGGCCCTAACTTGCATCGCCAAACGAGCAGCGGCGAGCCCTTGCTGCCCTACAGGCGTCGACTCTCGCTCCTGGATGAGCGTTTGCGAACTCTGGCTATTTGTCATGAAGCAGATCCTCCTGCCTAACTATTCTTGTGAACTTCTTGTCCGGCTCGCGGGTTTGATTTCCATCTTTGCCCCAAAAGCATGCGAGACGAATGTGTTCATCAAATATCGGTATTTCATCCCAGTCCGGGTTCTTTGACAGGCTGAATCGGCTCGTCTTAGCTACGTAGTGGCCCTTGCCGTCAGTGTCGTAGAAAGCTGCCCGAAGCCAGCTAGCACGAAACTCCCAGACCCCTTGCTCGAGTTGATTCAACTCGTGCAGGACAGCAGGCTCACCGTTTTGAGCAAAATATTCGCAAATTACGAAGATCTCATCTATCAAATCAATCTGGTCAAGATCGGGAAGGGTCTTAGAGTGTCTATTCTCAAATTTGCCCTCCTTGAGCTCGTCCCAAGCTGTCGAAGAAGGTGACGTTACGCCGTCACTTCGCAGACCACACTCGATGACGTGCTCTGCGCCCTGAACGATCTTCCTTCGCACCACTTTACCCAATCGTAAACCCCCAAGGGAGAAACTAACAGTCACGCTTATTATGCGCGAAGCAGGGACTGTAGTGCTTACGCCGCGCAGTCATCGCCCCGCAGATCGTCCCAGGGGCCACGAGCACGCCAAACAGCAGCGGATTATGAAGCTGAGCCGGCGTCATCGGTTGACCACTTTACGAAGTCGTTCAAGCTGTCATCTGAGAGATTGGGCTCGTGCCCGTCCAAAGGGTCGCTGACGATCCCAATGGGGATACCAGGGCCCACCATGAGCCGAACGCGCTTGGGTTGCGTGCCTTCGAGGTCGAGAGTCACGTAACTGTAGCCACCAGCGTTCTGCATGGCTTGGATTGCGTTTGCCAGTTCATCGATCTTCACATTGTCCGGGATCGCTATATTTTGGCCCTGATAAATGATGTACGCCACGTTTGACTCCTTCGCTGCGCTTTTAATTGGTAGGTGTTCCGATTAGTATGCGGAACATGAGGAAAAATTGGGGGCTCATCCTGCTCGTGGTTGTTGGGCTGCCAGGATGTTCAACTGCTGCTAGTGAGTCCGCGCCGGCAGTATCTGCCCCGGCTCCTAGCCAAACTTCATCCACTGCTGTGGCACCTCTGTTAGCTTCGCCTGCTCCAACCGTGACGCTCCCGCCTGAATACTCTGACGAGAGCGCCCGGTCGAAGTTTCTCGAAGGCGTAAAGAAGAACTGGCGCGGTGACGCTATGCCCACCGATGATGCATTAGTACAAAGGGGCGCTGAGTCCTGCGCACTGTTCGGTCAAGGCCTCACGATGGGCGAGATAGGTGAACGCGGTGGTTCCACCGAAGTGGAGTGGGACAACGCGGGCGCTATCGCCGTGTACGCAAGCCGGACCTTTTGCACTGAGCACAACACAGACAACCTTTAGGGAATGATCTTCCTGAGGTTCCCGGATCCGTCCATGTAGACGTTCGGGGTGACTCCGGTCGTGGTCCCAGGGCTAGTGACTCTTAGTCCGCCTTGAACCTCCACAGCCCCTATGAGGTCGATGGCAGCGGCCTGCAACCCTGCTTTGCCACTCCTGGTGAAGACAAACGAGTTCCCAGCGGGGCCAGTGAGCTGCGGACCCGACGCCGTGCCCGACAGATAACCGCCCGCGCTAAACTGCACGCTCCCGCCGAACAATCCGGGATCGATTGTCATACCGCCTGCCTTAACCTTGCCCGTGGTCACGTTCAGATCATTCTTGAGCGTCGTCACACCCTCAACAGAAAGCGTGCTGGTGGTCTTCATCGGCCCGTTAACATTGAAGTCACCCGTAACAGTGGTGTCACCCGCAACCGTTGTCGTGCCATTCAAGTCAGTCGGGCCAGTCTGCGTGAAATGACCGGCAGAAGTGATGTCACCAGTGATCGTGGTCGGCCCGTTGATATCCGTTGGCCCGTTCAGGTTCACGTCACCTGTCGCCGTGAACGTGCCCGTCATGTTGATGACCCCAGAAGCGTTCAGCGTCCCTGAGACGGTAGCGGAACCGCTCACTGACAGCCCGCCATTTTCAATGGTGATCCCGCCGCCGCTATGCACGCGGATCCCACCGCGCCCCACGGCCATGTTGTTCTGATTCGAGGCAGCTTCCAAGGCTCGCAGGCGCCGCCACAGTTCGTCAAGGTTGCCCTGTGCCTGGTTATTGATTTTTCCCATGGCTAACCTCCAATCTGCTGGAACTGCAAGGTGATCCAGTCGCGGTCAAAGTCGAACTGGATGAGCCGCCAGTCATGCCAGCCAGCGGATAGGAAGCGCAGCCCGGAGGTCTTGAGATGTGCATTGCCGCCCAAAATAAACTGCCCGATCTTCACATCGCCGCCTGCCGGGATCTTGAAACTGATCTGCTGCACCGGCTCGTTCGCCGCGTTGAGGGCGCCTGTCACACGTGATTGGAGCTGCGCCGCGTTAGATGTGCCTGAGAAGCTAGGAACACTTTCCAAGGCTGGTGCGGTCCCGGTGAATGAGTCGGCAGCCCGGACTAGGATGTCTTCCCCGGACCCCTCACCCCTGCCGATTACCCGGTTAGTTACGTCTTCCGCCGTGGTGTCGAGTTTGAGCCCGTGAACTTCCATGTGAGTCGCTGTCGCGTCCCATTCCCACTCGCCCGAAGTCAACGAGCCGGAACGCATCACCCACCGGAACGACCCAGTGCCGCTGTCCCACTGCACATCAAAGTCGATGTCTGGTCCGCCGTCAGTGTCCATGAGTTCCTGCAAGGCATCGGCAACAGACTCAAACTTGTACCCGTAGTAAGTCCGTGAGTGAGGCCCCGCCACATCAGCGTTCATGATGAGCGGCAACGCGTACCGTGCCGCTGGTGTGCCGTTCATGCCGCGGGCAACCACCAGGTTCGCCAGAGTGGCTAGCGTCCTGTTGCTGTAAGTCATAGCCGGCGCGGACTGGGCGCCGTCGCCACGCACACTAAGCACGTGCCGGCGTTGCCACAGCCACCAAATGTCCTGATGGGTGACTGTCACGGTTTGCTCATCCTGGTCCTCTGCAACGCTTGTTATGAACCCGGCATAAACCGCGTTCCCATCCCACTCAGCAACAAGGATCCGCTCAAGCGGGGTAATGGATGCAGCCGTGACGACCTCAGCAACAGACGGATCACCGACCTTGAATGTTGCCGTGCCACCAGTGCCACCGTTGAGCCGGCGCCCACCCGTGAAGTTGAACGCAGGCAGCTCAATCTTGCCGCCCCACGTACCTGTACTAACGGAAAAATACCGCCATCCAGCCATTTGTGATTCCTCTATCTCATGATTTTGGGTACAAAAAAGCCCGCCATGAGCGGGCAAACATAGGTACTGCTATTCAGTTTTGGACTACCGTTGGTTGTGCTTCCCAAAGTCCCTAGGTCGGAAAGTTCCATCCAGAACCGCAGCCCATACTTCGACTTCTTCACCCCAGCCGTAATTGACGCCTTGGATCTTCACTCGTTTACAGACCCCGCCTTTGAACCAAGCTCGAGCAACCCCATGCGGAGTATCAAGGGATTGCTGAGTAACTCGATTCGGATCGGAATCAGCAGGCTTGACGGGGGCAATGGCGTTACGCCTCGCTAAGCGCCTACTGCTCATGTCGGATCACCCAGCCAAGAGACAGCATTCCAGCAGGTGTCAGACCAAGTTGCCCGCCTAGATGACGCATCTCTTGAGCCTGCCAAGCACTAGCCCCACCCTCGTAGACCGCACGGGCATGACACACGTAGGCAGCAACAGCAGGGATAAAACTGTCATCCCACTCATTCGCTTGCGTGTCAATGGCCAGTTGTTTCTGCCCATGGACGGCCACTAAAAGTGCCCGCTGGTGGCCAGTAAAACTGCCCGGTGATGGCCAACAGATCTGCCCACTGATTGGTTCGGCGGGATTGGCCATCGTGGGGTTGATCAGTTCAGTCGGGTTACTCCTTTCCCGGCGAGGGCCTGGGTGAGGCGGACGGAATCGCCGCTGGTCTGACAGACGTGGGCGTGGTGCAGCAGCCGGTCAACGGTGGCGGTTGCGAGGGTTTTGGGCATGAGCTCGTCGAATCCGGCGGGGTGGAGGTTGGAGCTGATCGCGATGGACCGTTTTTCGTAGGCTGCGTCCACGACCCGGTAGAGACCTTCGGCGGCGTCCGTGGCCACCGGCAACAGGCCAATATCGTCAATGACCACGAGCTCCGCGCGGAGAATCCTGGCCACGGCCCGGGTGACGCTGTCGTCGGTTCGGTGGGCGCGGATCAGGACGCCGAGGTCTTCGAGCCTGAACCAGGCGACCCGCATTCCGGCTTCAACGGCCTGCTGGCCGAGGGCTTCGAGGAAGAACGTCTTCCCGGTCCCGGAGGGCCCGCAGACGACGAGGTTTTCCCTGCGGGTGATCCATTCCAGGGTCCGGAGGGCCTGCTGGGTCGGGGCAGGGATGGAGGACGCTGCAGGGTCCCACGCCTCGAAGGTCTTCCCGGTCGGGAAGCCTGCTGCTTTGCGGCGGGAAGCGAGCATGGACCGGGCCCGACCGGCGGCTTCCTCGGTGAAGAGTGCTTTGATGACCTCGGTTGGTTCCCACCGCTGGGCGCGGGCGGTCGCGATCAGGTCCGGTGCCAGTGCACGGGCGTGGGGCATTTTCAGGGACCGCATAAGGGCTTCCAGGTCCGCCGGCAACGGCGGAGCGGCGGTGTTGGCTGTGGTGACGGGGCTCATCGGGCCTCCTCCGGCGTGATTTTGGTCGTGGTGTTGGTTGTGGTGTTCAGGGTCGGGTTGCCGATCGCGGCCCACGCGCCGGTTCCCTGAGTCAGGGAGGTGGCTTCGTTGGCCGCGTGGGTGGTCGTGCGGCGGATGTTGGCGTTCAGGATCGAGGCGAGGTCCTGGTGCGCGAACCGGCCATGTAGTGCGGCGTCGCCCAGGGCCCGGTCGACCTGGTCGGTGCCGGCGATTTTGGCCAGCGTGACGGCTTCTGCCATTTTCACGTTGATCCGTGCGGTCCCGGCCGCGGCGGCCTCCATCAGCCAGGTCCTGGCGCCTTCGCCGATGGCCAGGAACGCTGCCTCGTCCGCGCTGCGGGCCCTGACCTCGTAATCGCCGGGGACCCTGGTCCGGGTTCCCGGGAAGTGTTCGTCGTTGATGGCGGGACTGCCGGGCCGGGCCCGATCATGGCGGGCGACTTCGACGGGCCCTGCAGTGCCGTGGTGGACGATGATGACCTGCTCGCCGGGCCCGGTCCCGTGGGTGCGGACGAACACCCGGGCTCCGAGCAGGTGGGCCGGGACGGAGTACTGGGCGTTTTCGAAGGTGACCATTGGGGTGTTCTCCGGAACCATGCGGGCGAGTCCGAAGGCGACCGTGTGGGCGGTGTCCGGGATACGGTGCAGCCGCGGGGCTTCCTCGGCGAGCATGGCTGCGGGTTTGCGCCGCGTCGTCCGGTGCTCACGGTGATTGACCTCGTCCATGAACGCCGTGCAGGCGGCCTCGAGCTCGGCGAAGGTGGCGTATTCGTCGCGGAGGTTGGTGTCTTTGGGCACGAGGTCGGCCTTGGCGAGCTTCACGGACGCTTCCACCCCGCCTTTGGTGGCCGGGTCCGCGGGCTGGCAGGTCAGCACGGTCACCCCGTAGTGCCGGGCGAAGTCCAGGGTCTGCTGGTTCCGCACCGGGACCCCGGCAACGTGGGAGGTGGTCACGGTCTTCTCGTTGTCCGTGAGGACATAGGTCGGTGCTCCGCCGAGGATCCGGAAGCACCGGTCCAGGGCCGCGAACACGCTCGGCGCCGTCCTGTCCTTGAGCGGGATCACGATGCGGAAGCGTGAGAACGCCAGCCACGCCACGAACAGGATCGTCTTCACCCCGCCGATCCGTGGCCCGTCGCCGAAGTCGTACTGCAACCACATCCCAGGTTCAGTGATCCACGGCCGATGGACGCGGGTGTGGCCCAGCCGCCACGCGTCCTTGACCTGCGCAATCGCCCGGCGGGTGGAGCGCTCCGAACCCGCATAGCCCAGAGCGAGGAGCTTCTCGTGGGCCTTGTCAGCGCGGATCCGGCCCTTGGAGGCTTCCACCCATTCTTCGATCTTGGGCAGGAACGGGTCGGTGACCCGGCCCCGTGCCGTCGGTTCCCCGATCGGCCGGCCTGCGTCCCGGGCGGTCACGTGTTTGGCAACAGTGTGGTGCGAGCAGCCCGTGAGCTCCGCAGTGGCGCGCAACGATCCGGTCAGGTCGTAGGCAGCAAGAATTTCCATGATTTCTCCGTCAGACTTCATACAGGGCCTCTTCCTGGTTCGCTTGGTGCGCTTAGACACCGTCATCAAACCCCAGGGAGAGGCTCCCACCGCTTAAGACGCGGTCGGTTCAGTAAGGAAGTGGGCAGATCTCATGGCCACCATCGGGCAGTTTTACTGGCCGTCAGTGGGCACTTTCGTGGCCGCCTATGGGCAGTTTTTCATGGCCGCTAACACTTGCGGTGATTTCCATAGATTTCGCCACAATTTGCGGTCTTCTGGGGACCAGGTTCCCGATTTTGGGAGCTGTGGCACAGGAAAGTCACAGCCGTCGGCAGGCAATTCGATGAGTCCAGAACGCGCGCCAGGACTGCGATGCCGGGAATTCGGTTTGGTTGGGTTAGGTTTCGGGCCAGGCACTCTGGCCTCCTTTCAGTTGGGTCTATCCGCTTGCCGCGCACCTTAAAGCCCTCACCGGCGGGTAGGAGCAGGGCACCCCTTAGGAGGGAGGGGGTGGGGTATGCGCCCTTTATTGGTGGGCTGCTTTGCCTGCTGCGCTTCTGTTGCAGCGTTGGTGTTCTGGGCCTCTGACTATGCTTCGGTCATGGTCGTCGTGCCCTAGGTCGAACGGTTCGCCGGGATGTATGGGTGTGAGGCAGCGCCAGCAGTTGACTTCGCCGGTAGCTACCATGCGTACCCACATCTTGCGTTCAGCCTGGAACTCCCTGCCGTACCCTCGCTCAGCTTTCGTTCCTCGTGCCTTGTCGGCTGCTCTTGCATGGGTAGTGCAGCGTGAGGCTGTGGTGATTGCTGGGCATCCGGGTTGAGCGCATATCTTCTTGGCTCTGGCCATGGCGAGTCTTTGCCTTTCAGTAATGATTTGGAGAGAAGCCGGTGGACGCTGGCACTGGCTGTAATCTGTGCTTAGTTTGTTGGTGTTGATGAGGGGGAACTGTGCAGTTCAAGCGTTCTGCTGGGTTGTTCATTACAGGTGTTTGGCTCTCAATTGGCGGCACAGTTGTCAGTTGGTTTGGCGTGATGACTGGTATCTCGTCATCGAATTCATATTTCAGTAGTGGGCCGGATGCTGGTTCTGTGTTTGCGATGCTGCTTGGCGGTGCTGCCGGGCTCGCTGGTCTCATATGTTTGGCCGTGGCAGCGCACCGGGCCTTGTACAAGATCGATGCCCTCTACGTGCCGGTAAAGATGGATGGCGTGTACGTTCCCGCCCCGCAGCAGCACGTACCTAACCAGGCGCCGTATCCGCCTGCTTATCCACCTATGCATGGCCAGGGTTTCCAGCCATAATCAGGTCCTCATTGATGCAGATAGAGAGGATCCTGCTATGGCCCGTTATCGAATCACCGTTACTCAGGTGATTGAGATTGAGCAGGAGAACTTGCAAGCCGCCGCGATAGGGTTTCCTACCGTTCTTTCGAAGATTACCGATCCAGATATGCGGATGGCCCTTGCTTCTGACCCGGAGCAAGCTGCCCTTCTGTTGTCTCTCGAGCTGTATGACCAAGCACTGATGGTGTTGCCTGGCGCCCAGGTGAGGGTGCCACCAGAGTTTCACATGGAAACTATTTAGACAGTTGGAGGTTGTGCCCGTAACTGCCTTAACCCAGCTACGGACACAACCACAGAGGATCCATTCTTTGTTCGCAGGATCTATATGGTGGTCAAGTGAATAGTGATGATGCATTGCCCAAGCGCCTACGGTTCCTGACTGTGGAGCAGGTAGCTGATGAGCTATCGGTGGGAGTTCCTACGGTCCGCCAGTTGTTGAAGTCCGGTGAGTTGCGTGGGTTGCAGATCGGTGGTCGGGGAATCTGGCGTGTTGGGGCTCAGGACGTGGAGGACTTCATTGAGCACGCCTACCGGATTACGGCGGATCGAATAGCAGCGGGCGAAGTGCCAGACGATGAGCCCCCCGTTGGATCGGAGCAGAGGTAGCGGCATGGGGCCAGAACTGTCGTTCAACATGGCTTTGGCAGCTTTACTCTTAACTCTCGGGACCATCATCGTCACCCTGATGAACTTCCATAAGTCAGCGGGGCGCGTCACTGTCGAAATGAATGCTGCACTCCTCGATCCGGCTAGAAGCCTGCTATCCAACAACAAAGGAAAGTGGGGACTGGACACGCAGGATCATGGTCGAAGGGGAATTGAGCTAGCCAAGATCGTCATAGAAAATCCGGGTCGCACCGGCGCGACTATCACCGGTGTCGCGTTTCGCATTGAAGGAGCCAAAGACCCTGACCTGGCCATGGGCGTTGTCCCGCTTGAAACGAGGCACCTCGGACACACAACCACAGCCATCGGCATTCCCCACAGACTGGAGCCTTACGACCAGGTGGTCTATCTTGTGGATTTCTGGTCAGCCGTGCGGAGTACCTTTGCAGACGAACCCAACCTTCGACAATTGAACATATTGGCTACCGTCAAGGTCGCCGGACAACCCCACCCCTATACCTCCACTAATCACGGCTATTGGACTATCCGTAGGGAGTGGGCATCGGTAGTGGCGCCATATCAAAAGCAGACGGCCCAAAACGTCATCCTAGAGGCGCTGACGAACGTGTTTAGCAACTCAGGGCAGAATTCGTACCTGATCGACATTGCCTCCGAAGTCGAGCGAAGGCTTAACGCTGAAAGCTCGTCAACTGACATCACAACCACTTTGCAGAACGTACTTGGCCCCGGCGGACCGTACAACAACCGCGAGCTTCTGGGTGATTACGATGTGCTCTCACTGGTGTGGTTTGGCAATGATGTCAAGCAGCGCTTCGAAGAAATAGGGGCCAATTTGATCTGGTCAGTCCCGCTTACAGTCCCGAAGAACAGCGCGCCTGAGGAGGTAACACCTTAGGCTTCAGCGGCGATGGCTTCAATTTGTGATTCGATGTGGATGTTGCCGATTTCGTGGGGCTTTTCGAGGTGGAAGGCTAGGGAGTTTTCGAAGGCCTTGCCGAGATTGGTTTCGTTTTCGGGGCTGTCCTGGTTGAGGTACCAGAGTTCTTCGACCATTGAGCCGTAGTAGGGGTGGGCTTCGATGTAGGAGTTGGCAACGTTGACCCAGCCGGCCTCGAGTGCACGGTTGACTACGGCGGCGGCAAGAATGTTGTCGCCGGAGAGCTGTGCGCGGTCGAATAGCTGAGCGGCTTTGGCTTCGTCATCCGTTCCGAGGTTGCCTACACGGTCCTGCGCGTCACGGTATGAGATGACATCCTGCGGGCCAGGGTTCCCGGAGAGGCCGAATACCGTTTTGCGGATGTGGTTTATCCGGTTGGTGCGGGTGGCGGCTTCCTGCTTTTCGAGCTTGCTTACCTCCTTCTTGTTGCGTAGGTAGAGCGCGGCGATCTGTGCGCGTTTGCCGGCGGGGCTGAGATTGCGGTCGTTGCGGATTGATTCGAGCTGTTCCCGCTGCCCGCTGCGGAGCTTTTCGGCTGCAAGGGCTTCGGTGGTTTGGGTGATGTCGTACTTTGCCATTGTGGTTCTCCTATGCCGCTTTGGCGGCTTTGAAATGTTCGATGTCTTCGGTGGTGATGCGCCAGCGTCCGTCCAGGTTGGTGGCGTGCAGGCGTTTCTCTTGGATGGCTAGGCGTACAGCCCTGTCGGTGATGCCGAGCCGTTCGGCGGCGTCTGTGGTGCTGTACCACTTTGATTCTCGCGTGGCTTCCGGTTCGGGCGCTTGGCTGCTTCCGGTGGCGGCAGTGCGCCATGTAAGTGCCGCGAGACGTAGAGCGTTCAGGACACTATCCACTTCCGGATCCGCGCCGCGGGCATTGATACGGATTTGGTTAAGGCTGGCGTTTCTCTCAAGCCACGCTGCTACTCGGGCCGGGACGATGACGACCGGGGCGCCTACACCATGCACATAGGCCGCTGGTGGACGGATGGGCGTAGTCATTCAGCAGATCTGCCTTTCGGTTGCGTCGATGAGTTCGTTTGAGAGTCTTATGGCGTCTTCGATGGTGAGGACGGACAGGACGTGTCTGTCTCGGAAGACGATGACGGCAGGTGCTACTGTTCCGTCGGGCTTTTGGATGATGCCGGGGCGGGAGAAGGTGCGAAGCGCGCCTTCCATGTTTTGCGAGTACCGTTCGGGTCGTGCGCGGAACGGGTTGTCGTAGTGGTGGGTCATGCGGCTCCTTCTTGCCTGGCTTCGAGGATCCGCATAATGACGCTCTGTGGGTCTGCTACGGGTATCTTTCCCTTGTCCCGACCGCTGAACTTGGCTAGAAATGGGCCGATCAGTTCGGGAGCTAGTCCGAGGGGGTTTTCTTCGTGGTACTGATCCCAGGTTCCATAGCTTCGGAGCTTTGCGAGTTCATTGACGATCATGTTCACGCTGCCGGCGCATACTCTTTGGGCCATGTGGCAGCCGTAGGTTTGGCCTTCGCGGCTGATGTCCCACCAGATACGGGCAAACTCATTGACCCCTTCTACTTCGAAGCTGATCTGTTTGTGTTCGTTGGTGGTGCGGAAGGGGCATTCGTAGCAGGGTTCGGCGGCGGCTGGCTTGTCGGGGATGTCCGGGTCGACTTGTGTTCGCCTTGTCATGTCGTTCTCCGGTTGGTCGCGGCGATTTCAGTGAGGGGCAGCAGGTCGGTGAGCGGAAAGTCGATTTGTGCCACGTCACCTGACTGCTGGGCGGCGACTGCTTCTCGTTGTTTCGACGCTGAGAGGAATTGCTGGGCCGCCGTTGTGTTGATCTGGAAGCGTACGTAGGCGCCTGCCGTCTCCATTGCGGTTTTGTAGTGCACCTGGAATTCCTCTGGGTCGGGTCCCACGAGGAACGGCAGCCGCTCGGGGAATCTCGCATCTATGACTTCACGGAAGTTCTGGCACGAACTGATTGTCTGAATTCCGGCGTTACTCATTGCTGCCAGGAGTGGGCGTATCCGAGTGTCCACGGTGGTATCTGTTCCGTCTGCCAGCCGTAGAGAACTAGCCCGGTGCATAGCTTCATATGTTGGCGGTTCGCCCAGAACATTGAACATACGTTCTACGCCTGCGATACCGAACACCCAGTAGGGCGAGGTCACGTCAACGTCCGTTGCTGGGTCTCGTATGAGGTCAGAATCGAAGCTTTCGGGGGTGATGAACTCCGGTCCGGTTTCGCCCTTGATTCGGCTACTCAGAGTCTTTAAGGCTGTCTGGGAGAGGCCTGTAGGGCGTGCCTGAATGTACTCGTTGTGGCTGCTGTAGGTGGCTGCTATTTCCAGCTCCCGCGCGATAGCTAGGGTCGAGCCTGCGCATTCTGGACGTGCCCCTGTTTCGATGGGTGTCACGTATCCCATGGCTTTCGTGCTTTCGTCATGGAGGTGAATGTCCGGGGCGAATATATGGCAGGCGAAAAATCCGCCGTTCGCGATACCGCGCCAGTCAGCTATGAACTGGTCGTCATAGTTGCCGCTGGTATGTTCCCTGCCGGCGTTACTCTTCCGGAACGGGCACTCCTGGCAAGGGTTGCCGGCTGCGGGGGTGCATTCAGTCATGCTCGCCTCTCTCGCTGCTGGTACATGGATAGTTGGGCTTCTGCGGCCCTTGCACGGCGCATCCAGTGCGTGGCTTCCTGCTGGGCGTGTTCAAATTTGAGGCGGTAGGTTTCGGCCTGGGCGGGCCAATCCCATTGCTGTAGAACTTTGGGCTCGTAGTCGTAGCTCATGGTCGGCCTTTCAGGTGTTTGCGTTCGCGGTCTACGTTGGTTGCTGCTTGATTGCCCACGGGATCCTTGTGGAGCGTGGTTTTCCCGTAGTGGCGTTCGGGAGTGGTCTTCGTTGCTAAGAGCTGCTGCAAGTAGGTATTAGAGAGGTTGCGGTAGTGGATCGTTTGCCGCTTCCAGTACTCAGCTAGTTCAGCGTCGGTCATTTGTTGTTGATTCATTCCGCCGCCGCGTCCCCTCGGTTCGTTGGCTGGTTGGTGTCGATGACCTCTAAGAGCTTCACAAGCTCGCTGTGGAGGTCGGATAGGTGTTGCAGTGCCTCGGACTCGGTCAATCCCGTCGCTTTGGTCTGTGTTGAGTTGAGCAACATCGGCGGCGGAAAGAAGATCCCATTTTTGAGTGTGTGACCGTAGCCCACCGTGTCCCCACCGTGTCCCGGCACACTGGGGAGTGTCTGAGTGTGTGTGTCCCGTTCCGATTCTTTAGAACGGGACACGCTTACACTCACGCTGCGATCAGTTCTGTTGAAGGCTTAGCCCTAAAGGGCTTTATGAGGTGATGCTCGTGAGCGTTCCGGGCGCCAGGGATGATGCTTAGGTATCCGTCTGCTTCGAGGAGGGATATAGCGGCACGCTTGTTCTCGTCCTTGCCCGAAACCAACTGGTTGATCTTGCGGAAGCTGGGTGGTGTAGGTGCATCTTCTACACACTTGGAAATAGCCTCCATCAACTCGACTGGGAGGCCGTTGCTGTCAGCCTTCCTCTGCGGTGGATCGACAGTGAACAGGATCCTGTTGGAAACCGTTGAATCGATCGTCACTATGGCTGCTTCTTGCGTGCGGTCACTCTTGCGCCACTCTCCAGACATCGGACGGACCTGACCGGGCCTGTCTTTGCCAACTCGCAGGGCTACCTTGCCGATCATTCCCACGCCCACAGGACTGATGATTTCGATCATGTACGCGGCGCCTGTGAGATACGACATCTTGGCCTGAGCGCCGATAGCGAAACGCCCCCTACCCTCCGCGGACTTCGTTACGTGATCCACGACCACCACCGCGGCGCCGGTCCTGGCAGCTATCTGGCGTGGAACCTTCCGGCCCCATGCGGTCACTTCATCGTTATCAATCGACTTCACCCCGAAGACCGCGAAGGCCTCAGTTACGCCGTCAATGACAGCCAAGGTGTACTTGTTTCTCAGGAGCTGTTGCCACTCTGAGTTCTCATCGGCAAAAGATACGGGGTCTACATCGGGCCGAATGTAGTCGAGGTTGTCTTTGATGTCCTCGGGGCTAGCACCCAGCATCAAAAGGCGGGCAATTACTGATGCTGCGTCGGATTCGAAGTCGATGTACAGGCAGCGGTTGCCAGCCATGATCTGCCGTGCCGTTTCGGCTTGGGCAGTCATGCTCTTGCAGGATTCGGATTCCCCGTTGAAGGCGTGGACCATGCCGGCGTAGAGCAGGCACCTTCCATCCGTCCGGGCCATGATTGACGGCCTTAGCGGCTTGTGAGCCCCATTGAGGTATGCGGTGAGGTCTAGGGGTTTCCATGACGGGGGTGTTGGGAGCAGTTGGTCATTCGGCATTCGCTGTCCTAGTCGTCTTGTGACTGGCTTATGAGTTTGTTGTGGTGTTCGGCCCCTGCTGCTCCCAGGGGCCGAACGTTCAAGTGGTCATGCTGCTTTGAGGTTGGGGACCTCTCCCATAAGTCGGAGGATTCCGGTTAGTTGTTCCTTTTCCTCGTCAAGGCGCAGCAACTTTGCTTTGGCTTGTTCGAGGGTGAGGGTTTCGATGTGTTCGCCGTTGTCAGCAACCAGTTGTATAGAGAAGCCAGAGAAGTCCCAGGAAGCTGAGGTGCTGCCGTACTCGGGGCCGTACCAGACAGGTTCTGTGTGGTCGAAGCTGAGTTCGTATCCAGCCGGGACGGAAGTGAATTCGTGCTGCGTTGAGATCATTTGAATTGAGGCCTTTGGTAGTCAGACTGTGATGGGTTTGTATTGCGTCCTGTTCCGCTCCCCCCTCAGAGGGCGGTTCAGGGGTTTCGCGTCAGCTTGGTGGGCTGATAGCCGCGAGTATTTCGCTGGTCCGGTACAACTGCTGCGATCCGTCTTCCAACATGATCAGCACCAGGCCCGGGCCAACGAGGTCAAAAGTGATGGGGCTCGTCCCCGTGGTGCTCCTGACCGTGGTAGCCATCGAGCATCACGCGGCGCTTTGCTCGAATGCTTGGTTGATGTAGTCGCTGATGTCCGATTCGCGGAATAGTCGGCGCCCCCCGATTTTGGCGGAAGGGGGCGCTGTGCCGTTGTGGATCATCCAACGCAGTTGTGATTCCGACTTGCGTAGGCGGGCCGCAGTCTCTGAGAGCGTAAGCAAGGTGGCGATTGCCAATGTCATGGGAACCTCCTTCTCATAAGAAACACTTGTTGTTCCTTACTTGATTCCATTATGACCATTGTTTCTTGTTGTCGTCAACTATGGATTCTTGTAGGCTGTCGTACATGTCAGTTAGAGATGAGCAGATCGGCCAAAATATAGTGCGGTTGCGGGGTGAACGTTCCCAGCAATGGGTTGCAGACCGGATGCGAGAAAAGGGCTGGAAGTGGGCGCAAGCAACTGTCTGGAACGTTGAGAAAGGCGAACGTCCTTTACGCCTAGCAGAGGCAGAGGGGTTGGCGGATATCCTGGCGATTAGTGTTGAGCAGATCCTGCAAGCTCCCGATGTGCTTGGGCACGAGGATCAACTCCAAATCTGGACAAGGGACATCGAAAGCTCGTTCCTTAAGATCGCCGACCTGACAGAGGAACTGCTTGGACAACTGGAGCTGTTGGGTTATGCCCTGGAAGACCTGCCTGACAGCATGGACTCTTCGAACTACTGGGTAGATCTAGCCGTAAAGGCGCAACTCAAAACCCCCGAGCAGGCTGTGGTGAGGGGCCGTGCGGAGCGTGAAATGCAAGCTAGAGGGCTCAAACCCGTCGATGTGATTGCCGAGTTTGGCTCTGTCGAGAATTGGTTCAGCACCAGCACTTCATCTCGGGAGGGCAGAGATGGCGAGCATCCAGAAGCGTGAGAATGGTTCATGGCGAGCCCGTTACAGAGATGAAGCCGGCAAGGAACATGCGCGGCACTTCCCGCGGAAGATCGACGCTCAGCGCTGGTTGGACGAGGTAACCGCGTCCGTCGTCACTGGCAGCTATGTGGATCCGAAGTCGGGCCGCGTCACCCTAGCATCGTTCTTTGAAGATTGGTCCACTAGGCAGCTCTGGGCGGCTGGAACGTCCAAGGCCATGAGCTTAGCTGTCCGCTCGTGCACGTTCGCTGATGTGGAATTCCGCAACCTGAAACGCTCACACGTTGAGGCGTGGGTGAAGAAGATGAGTCAGGACGGTTTAGCGCCCGGAACGGTCAAGACTCGCTATAACAATGTCCGCTCTGTGCTGCGTGGTGCACGCAATGACCGAATGCTGGCTACGGACCCCGCTGACGGCGTCTCGCTGCCCCGTGCACGCAAGGCCGAGCACGCGATGAGCATTCCCTCCCCCGCGGACGTTGGCGCCCTCCTAGGGTCTGCTGAGTCGTGGTTCAAGCCGTTCGTTGCAATGTGCGCTTTTGCAGGCCTGCGCTTGGGTGAGGCAGCGGCAATCCAACTCGGAGATATTGATTTCCTGCGCCGCACGCTTGCTGTTCAGAGACAGGTCCAGCGGGCAGGCAAGGGCGAGGTGAGCATCACGTTGCCAAAATACGGTTCTGAGCGTCTGGTGCACATCCCTGATGGGCTCGTGCAGATCCTCGCCGCCCATGTGCAGCACGTCGGCGTGCATGGAGAGCAGCAATGGTTATTCAGCGGAGAGCAGGGTCTACCGCCGCATCAGAACACTTCGGGCTATTGGTGGCGCAAAACAGTAAAGGCCGCAGGTCTTGAAGCTGTGAGACTCCATGACCTGCGGCACTTCTATGCGTCAGGGTTGATTGCTGCCGGCTGCGATGTCGTCACGGTTCAGCGGGCGTTGGGCCACTCCAAGGCAACGACCACACTTAACACCTATGCGCACCTTTGGCCCACCGCCGAAGACCGAACCAGGTCTGCTGCCGGCGCCATGATGGATGACGCCCTCGGCATTTCTGCGGACTCCCTGCGGACTCAACAAGCCTGACCCCAGCAAACAGGCCGGAAAACGGGCTAAATCACACGTTGAAGCGGAACTCCACCACATCGCCGTCGGCCATCACGTACTCTTTACCTTCGATCCGGACCTTGCCGCGGGACTTTGCCTCCGCCATGGAACCGGCGTCGATCAGGTCATCGAAGGAGACAACCTCGGCCTTGATGAAGCCTCGCTGGAAGTCGGAGTGGATCACGCCGGCTGCCTGGGGAGCGGTGTCACCCTGACGGATGGTCCACGCACGGGTTTCCTTGGGGCCTGCCGTGAGGTAGGTCTGCAGGCCGAGGGTGTGGAAACCGACGCGCGCCAGCTGGTCGAGGCCGGATTCGGACTGACCGTTCATTTCCAACATTTCGCGGGCCTCTTCCTCGTCCAGTTCCACGAGGTCGGATTCCAGCTTGGCGTCAAGGAAGATTGCGTCAGCAGGGGCAACCAGGGCACGGAGTTCGTCCTGCTTCGCCGGATCGCCAAGGATGCCTTCATCCGCATTGAAGACGTAGATAAACGGCTTGGCGGTAAGAAGGCCCAGCTCCTTGAGGTGACCCATCTCCAGCTTGTCGCTCTTGATCGAGGAGAAGATGGTGTCGCCGCGTTCCAGGACAGCCTGTGCCGCCTTGATGGCTGCGAGCTCGGCAGCTTCCCGTTTCTTGATCTTGACTTCTTTTTCGATGCGCGGAATCGCGTTCTCGATGGTCTGGAGATCTGCCAGGATCAGCTCTGTGTTGATGGTCTCCATGTCGGAGCCCGGATCAACCTTGCCATCGACGTGGATGACGTCGGGATCGTCAAAGACACGGACGACCTGTGCAATGGCCTCGGCCTCGCGGATATTCGCCAGGAACTTATTGCCCAGGCCTTCGCCCTCGGATGCACCCTTCACGATGCCGGCGATGTCCACGAAGGACACCGGAGCGGGAAGCATCTTCTGGGAACCGAAGATTTCGGCCAGCTTTGCCAGGCGGGGATCCGGAAGATTCACGACTCCGACGTTGGGTTCAATCGTTGCGAACGGATAGTTCGCTGCGAGCACCTGGTTGCGGGTCAGTGCGTTGAAAAGAGTTGATTTGCCGACGTTGGGCAGTCCGACGATGCCAATAGTAAGAGCCACGAGCATTGATTCTACCCGTTGGAACCTTGTCCTTGCTTGTTACTGCCCACGATGCGCGCCCACCGCGGTGGCCTCACCAAAACTGTCGTACCCCTGTGACAAGGTTGCTGCATGGATGGATTTGGATTGGTTTTGGCCCTGCTCATGCTGTTGATCGGCGCCGCCATAGGTCTGGCAACGGGCTATGTTGTCTTTCGACGCCGGGGCGCTGGCTTGGAGGAAGACTTCGACGCCGTGTCGGCGCGCCTCTCGGAGGTGACCGCGCAGCTGGCAGCCGCCGACGCCGAACGGCGGCTTTTGTTCACGCAGAACCGCGAGTTGACGGCGTCCAGGAACTCGGATGGCAGTGTTTTACGGGCGTTGGGCCCGGTTGCTGAGAAGCTGACAGCGGTGCAGCAACAAGTCTCGCTGCTGGAACGTGACCGGGTAGAGCAATACGGCCAACTTGCCCAGCAGTTGCAGGATGCCCGGTTGTCTGACGAGCAGCTCTTGCGGTCCACACACGCCTTGGCCTCGGCCCTGCGCTCCAACAGTGCACGCGGCCAATGGGGCGAAGTACAGCTCCGCAGGGTCGTGGAGGCTTCAGGAATGCTGAGGCACGTGGACTTCCATGAACAGGTGCATTCAGGCCGGACCGAGACCACGCTTCGGCCGGACCTCGTAGTCCAATTGCCAGGTGGCAAGCAATTGGTAGTGGATGCCAAGGTCCCGCTCGCCTCTTACCTCGCAGCGCAGGAACAACTGCACGAAGACGGTGCTTTTGGGGAGTCGGTGGCACCTGCCAGCAACCATGATTCAAAGACCTTGCTGTCACAGCACGCCAAAGCGCTGAAGTCCCACATCGATGCTTTGGCGGGCAAGAAGTACTGGGACATTCCCGGCAACTCCCCTGAGTTGGTGATCTGCTTCCTCCCTGCTGAGTCCATCCTGGCGTCAGCCCTCGAGGCAGATCCCGCGCTGTTGGAGTACGCCCTGTCCCGCAATGTGGTGTTGGCGTCTCCCGGGACCCTGCTGGCGGTCCTGAAGTCGGTGGCCTTCACTTGGCGCCAGGATGTCCTCACAGACAGCGCCCACGAACTGTTCGAGCTCGCCAAGCAGCTGTACGAGCGCATGGGTACTTTGGGTGAAAATGTCGGCAAGCTGGGCAGTTCCCTGAAGACGTCCGTGGACCGCTACAACGCGATGGTGGGCACGTTGGAAGCCCGGGTCCTGCCGACCGCGCGCAAACTGAACACCATGGAAGATGCCGGCCTTGCAGCGCCGATGTCCGTTGAGGCAGTCCCCCGCGCTTTGGCAGCTCCTGAGCTTCTGGCTGAGGAGAACGAAGAGTCCGCGGCATAGCGAAACCGGCCCGCAGCACCGCTTCCCCTGTGGAAGCCGATGGCTGCGGGCCGGTTTCTTTGAGTTCGTAGTGTGGAGCGAGGGGCGTTAGGACGTTGCCCGGTTCCCGCGGCCGCCGAGCGCACGCGTCACATCGCCGGCTTTCTTCAACGTGGCCCTCAGCTCCTTGGGAAGTGAGAAGAGGAGATCTTCCTCTGCCGTCACGATTTCCTGCACTTCGCCATAGCCGTAGTCAGCCAGCAGCCGCAGGACATCCTTGACGAGTACTTCAGGGACAGAGGCACCCGAGGTCACACCGACCGTGGCGACGCCCTCGAACCAGGCTTCGTCCACTTCGTTGGCGAAGTCCACGCGGTATGAGCTCTTGGCGCCGTACTCCAAGGCAACCTCAACCAGGCGCACGGAGTTGGACGAGTTGGCTGAACCCACCACGATCACGAGGTCAGCTTGGGGGGCAATCTTCTTTATGGCCACCTGGCGGTTGGTGGTGGCATAGCAAATATCGTCGCTGGGCGGGTCCTGGAGGGTCGGGAACCGGTCCTTGAGGAGACGGACCGTCTCCATGGTTTCGTCCACGCTCAGCGTCGTTTGGGAGAGCCAGATGGTCTTCTCGGGGTCGCGCACGGTGACCTTGTCCACCTCGTGCGGGCCGTTGATGATCTGGATGTGATCCGGTGCTTCACCGGCTGTTCCTTCGACTTCCTCGTGGCCTTCGTGGCCGATCAGGAGGATGTCGTAGTCATCCTTGGCGAAGCGCACAGCCTCCTTGTGAACTTTAGTGACCAGCGGGCAGGTGGCGTCGATGGTACGGAGACCGCGGTCTTCAGCAGACTGGACCACAGCCGGAGATACACCGTGCGCGGAGAAAATGACCAAGGCGCCCTCGGGGACCTCATCTGTTTCCTCGACGAAGATGGCTCCCTGTTCCTCAAGGGAGCTGACCACATGGACGTTGTGCACGATCTGTTTGCGGACGTAGACCGGAGGCCCATAGTGCTCAAGGGCTTTTTCTACAGCAATGACTGCCCTGTCCACTCCGGCGCAATAGCCGCGCGGCGCCGCCAGCAGAACCTTCTTGGGACCCGTGACGGGTGCCGCTGCCTGTACCTCTTCCGGAGATCGCCGTCTGCGCGGCACCGTGGGCATAGGAATGGAAACTGCTGTGCTGGTCATGTCTCCATGCTACCGGCCCGGCCTTTAACTTCGGGCCGAACGTGACCCTCGTCGCCCTGAGACCACTCCCGCTATGACGCCCACCACCAGGACGGCCCCGGACACCAACGCTGCGATCCATACCCACTGGCCAAAACCGTTGCGGGCCGTGGTGAGGAACTCGTTCTTGAACAGTTCTGCCACGCCGTTGGCGCTGGCAAGGCTTCCGACCATTCCACCAGCGAGGTCTGCTCCCGCCGTCCAGAGGGCTGCCAGCGCCAATCCCCCCAGCCCAAGGAAGACCAAAGCCAGCGACCGTCGTCGTGCAGCCGCCAATGCCAGAAGGGCAGACACCAGCGCCCCGGCAGCGGCTATCCACCACAGCGGCGCGAAGGCTGCCACGCGTTCCACGAGTTGCCGGTGCGAAGGCTCCCCCAGAGAGACAAGGCTCTCCGCGGGGACATTGAGCCTGATCCGCGTAGCCTCGGCAAAATGATCACGGATCAGCCGCACAAGGGGCCCTATGTCCAACACGAGTGCTGTGGACGCCGCCGATTCTTCCGCCCGGGCGACCGTCCCAAAGTTCAGCCTGTGGCTGTTCCGTACGGTTTCCTCCCAGGCTTGCGGATAGTCACTCCACGACTGCATGCCCGTGGCCGCGTTCCGGAGCGCGTCGGCCGCCAGGGATTGGATGGGGCCGGGCAGATCCACGGAGGGCTCAAAGGTGCCCACTGCGGCCGTAGCCAAACGGTTCTGGAATTCGGGATCGTTGCCCAGCGAGCCGGCGATCCGAACGAATCCCTCTTCTTTGACAATGTTCTGGTCCACCCACGCCGCAGGAACAGCGACGGCTGTGAGCAGAAGGGCGAGGATCACTCCCAGTGCTGAAACAAAAGTACGCAACGTCGTCCTCGGGGTCGTGGGCTGTGCCACCATCCTAGGTCTGTCCACATGATCGGAAAAATGTCAGGGTCGGCATGGAAGCTATGGATAGAGTTGGAAGGCGGCCGGCAACCAAGACCGCATCCCGGAGCGAGGACACATCATGCAGCAGCAATCACGGAGACTGGAACAGGCACGGACCGCCCATGTCCGCTGAAGCGACTCCGGAATCAACATTGCCCGGGACGGCGGCCGAAACCAGCCCCGATAACCCCTGGCCGCTCCAACTGCTGTCCCGCAAGCTGAAAGCCCACATCGAGCGTGCGCCGGCGGCGTGGATCGAAGGCCAGGTTATTGAGCTGAACCGCCGGGGCGGCAACGCCTTCCTGACACTGCGTGATGTTGACGCCGAGATTTCCCTGCCGGCGTCGGTGTGGTCCACGGTGTTGGACCGTCAAAAAATACCCCTTGAACGCGGATCCCGCGTGGTCGCACTCGTCAAGGCGGATTTCTGGGTCAAAACAGGGCGCCTGAACATGTCCGTCAAGGACATCCGTCCGGTGGGCCTGGGTGACCTGCTGGCGCGGATTGAACGGCTGAGGCAAGCCCTCGCGGCCGAAGGCCTGTTCGCTGACTCCCGGAAACGCAAGCTGCCGCTGCTCCCCCACCGCATCGGCCTCATCACCGGCCGGGACTCGGACGCCAAGAAAGA
Source organism: Arthrobacter sp. D5-1 (assembly GCF_017357425.1). Lineage (NCBI taxonomy): Bacteria > Bacillati > Actinomycetota > Actinomycetes > Micrococcales > Micrococcaceae > Arthrobacter > Arthrobacter sp. D5-1. The sequence continues at coordinate 3,290,528 of NZ_CP014571.1, forward strand.
CGTCCTGCGTAATGCTGCGTTGCGCTGGCCGGCGGTTGAGTTCGATGTCCACGAAGTCGCTGTCCAAGGCAACACCGCTGTCTCTCAGATCATCGCAGCATTGAAGAAGCTCGACGCAGACCCTCAGGTAGACGTCATTGTCATGGCACGCGGCGGTGGGGCGTTGGAAGACCTCCTCCCGTTCAGCAACGAGGACCTCATCCGCGCAGTATCTGCCGCCACCACTCCGGTTGTCAGTGCGATCGGGCACGAAGCCGACCGACCCATCCTTGACGACGTGGCGGACCTTCGCGCGTCAACGCCCACCGATGCCGCCAAGCGGATAGTTCCTGACGTAGCCGAGGAACTGGCCATGGTCCGTCAGGCCAGGGATCACCTCCGCAGAAGCATCGGCAGGATGGTGGACCGGGAGACGGACCGCCTCCATGCCTTGAAGTCACGGCCGGTCCTGGCGACGCCGGCTTCCATGGTGGACGCCCGGGCGGATGACATCCACCGGCTGCAACGGCGCTCCCATTCGGCAGTCAACACGGCCGTCGTCCGGGCCCTGGATCAGGTCCACCACTTGCGCGCACAGGTCAGGGCCCTGTCTCCGCAAAAAACACTGGACCGCGGCTACGCCGTGGTCCAGATTGTTGGTGAGGACCAGGCCGGGCACACAGTAGTGAGCAGTCCAGAGGAAGCCCCCGACGGAACCGCACTGGCGATTCGAGTAGCCGAAGGTCGCTTCAGGGCAGTTTCCACGGGCCAAGGACACATAGTGGACCGTTGATGAACCGGTCACCATCATCATCACCGAACACAAAGGACATCATGACCGAGAACAACTCATCCGCAGCTTCACCGGAATCCCTCGACTCGTTGAGCTACGAGGAAGCCCGGGAGCAACTCATGGGCGTCGTTAGCCGCTTAGAGGCAGGGGGTGCCAGCCTGGAAGAATCCTTGGCCCTGTGGGAACGGGGCGAAGCACTGGCCAAACGCTGCGAGGACTGGCTGGAGGGCGCCCGCAAACGCCTGGCTACCGCCCGGGACGCAAGCAACGACGCCGGTGCTGCCGCGCAGTAACGCCCAAGCAGGACCGCATCGAGCAGCCCAGGGTGCGGATTCCTAGGAAGCCACCACCAAAGCGCGTTCCGCAGCGACGTCGAACTCGGCCTTGGGCCAGTCCAACTGGAGTCCTTCAAGGGCATCCAGCAGCAGCTGTTGCACTGCGATGCGCGCGTACCACTTCTTGTTCGCCGGAACCACGTGCCAAGGTGCTGTATCTGTTGACGTTTTCTCGAAAGCAACACCGTAGGCGTCCATATAGTCGTCCCAGAACGCACGTTCAGCAAGGTCGCCGCTGCTGTACTTCCAGTGTTTGCTGGGATCGTCCAAGCGGGCGACAAGCCGTTCTTTCTGCTCGTCCTTGCTGATATTGAGCATGACTTTGACGATGGTGGTGCCCTGGTCTGCGAGGCGGGCTTCGAAGTCGTTAATGGCTGCGTAACGGCGTTCCAACTCCGAATCGTCCGCCCAACCATGCACGCGATGGATCAGGACGTCCTCGTAGTGTGAGCGGTCAAAAACCCCCACCATTCCGGCTGCGGGAGATTGTTTCTCGATCCGCCACAGGAAGTCGTGCGACTTTTCCTCGTCCGTGGGCGCCTTGAACGCCGACACTTGAACGCCTTGCACGTCCATGGCACCCACCACATGGCTGACAATGCCACCCTTGCCGGCGGTATCCATCGCCTGCAGGATCAGCAGGAGCCTCTTGGGGCTGCCAAAACGGCCTTGGGCAAAGAGCTTCTCCTGCAGTTCTGCCATCTGCGCGTCCTGGGCTTCAAGCAACGCCTTGCCGTCAGCTTTCGCGCCGGGATACCCGGGGGTTGAGTCCGGGTCCACGCCGGCCAGCGAGAACCCGGGCCCGACCCTCAATACCTCAGCGGGACTCTTGGCAAATTCAACTGCAACAGCCATGGGGTGTGCCTTTCCGCAGGGCCGCGCCCTCATGGAACGACCATGGACCTCAGGCTAGTTGCCCGGGTACCTCGACAGGAAGTCCGCCATGCGGCCAATGGCCTCTTCAATGTCTTTGACGTTGGGCAGGGTGACCATCCGGAAGTGGTCCGGGCGCACCCAGTTAAAAGCCCGGCCGTGGGAAACCAGGATTTTCTGTTCCTTCAACAAATCGAGGACAAACTTTTCGTCGTCCCGGATGTGGTAGACCTCGGGGTCCAGTTTCGGGAACAGGTACAGTGCGCCCCTGGCCTGCTGGGTGCTGACACCGGGAATGGCGTTCAACAGGTCGTAGGCCTTGTTTCGCTGTTCCAGGAGCCTGCCGCCGGGCAGGATGAGGTCGTTGATGCTTTGGTATCCACCGAGGGCTGTTTGGATGGCATGTTGCGCGGGAACGTTGGCACACAAACGCATGTTGGCCAGGAGGTTGATGCCTTCGAGATAGTCGGCGGCGTCCTTCTTGGGCCCCGAGATAGCCATCCAACCGGCGCGGTATCCACAGACCCGGTAGGCCTTGGACAGGCCACTGAACGTCAGGCACAGGACGTCGTCACCGGTGAGCCCGGCGAGGTTGGTGTGGACGGCGTCCTCGTAGAGGATTTTCTCGTAGATCTCATCGGCAAAGAGCACCAGGCCGTGTTTCTCGGCGAGAGCGACGATTTTCTTGAGCGTTTCTTCCGGGTACACCGCGCCGGTGGGATTGTTGGGGTTGATGACCACAATCCCCTTGGTGCGCGGAGTGATCTTGGCTTCCATGTCCTCAAGATCGGGCTGCCAGCCGGAATCCTCGTCGCAGAGGTAATGCACGGGTCGCCCGCCGGCCAAAGCAACGGAAGCAGTCCACAGCGGATAGTCCGGTGTGGGAATCAAGACCTCATCGCCGTCTTCCAGGAGCGCCATGAGGGACATGGTGATGAGCTCGCTGACGCCGTTGCCCAGGTAGATGTCATCAACGTGGATGTTCTGGATGCCACGGGTCTGGTAGTACTGCGATACAGCGGTCCGGGCCGAGAAGATCCCGCGCGAATCGCTGTAACCCTGGGCGTTGGGCAGGTGGCGGATCATGTCCACCAAAATGGCGTCGGGCGCTTCAAAACCGAAGGGAGCCGGGTTTCCGATATTCAGTTTGAGGATCCTGTGACCCTCTGCCTCCATCTGTTGGGCGGCCTGAAGAATCGGTCCACGGATGTCGTAAAGGACATTATGAAGCTTGGTGGACTGCTTGAATTTCGCCATCCCTCAAATATGCCACACGGGTGATGGACTTCAGCTGAGACTTAACTCACAGAAACGACGACGGCGGTGACGGTCCCGCGTGGGGCCGTCACCGCCGTCGTACGCAGCTCTGGTCGGACGTTACTTGACGATGCCCTTGTCCTTCAGCCAGGCGGCTGCTGCGTCCTTGGGTGCCTGCTTCTGGTCGCCGCTGACCGCACGGTTCAGGTTGATGAGGTCATCCGTGGTCAGGATCTTGGAGACGTTGTTGAGCGCTTCCTTGGCCTTGTCCGTCATCTTGGCCTCCTTGACCAGCGGAAGTACCTGCTGGGCCTTGAAGTTGTTCTTCGGGTCTTCCAGGACCACGAGGTCGTTATCTGCGATGGACGGCGTAGTGGTGTAAATGTCCGCTACCTGCACCTTGTCCTCCAGCAGAGCCTGGAGCGTCAGGTTGCCGCCGCCGTCGCTGAAGGGCTGGAGGCCTTTGAGCTCGCAGTTGTAGTTGGCCTTCAGGCCCGGGAAGCCGTAGGCACGCGTCTCAAACGTGGCCGGAGCTGCCATGGTGAAGTCCTTGCAGACCTTGGCCAGGTCCTCGATGGATTTCAGTTGGTACTTCTCCGCAGTCGCTTTGGTGACCACCATGGCGTCCTTGGACTCGGCCTTTGCCGGTTCCAAAACCGCGAGGCCATCCGGAAGCTTGCCCGGGAGCGCTTTGTAGACGTCCTCCGCGGAAACTTCCTTGGCTTCGGTGTCCACGTAGGACAGGAGGTTGCCGGAGTAGTCCGGGACGAGGTCGATGGAGCCGTCCTGGACTGCCTTGAAGTAAATTTCGCGCGAACCGATGTTCGGCTTGGAGGTGGCGGTCAGACCCGCGGCGTTGAGCGCGCCAACGTAGATCTCGGCAATGACCTGGCTCTCGGGGAAGTCGGCCGAACCGACAACCAGCGAGCCACTGGCAGCGGATCCGCTGGGTGCCGAGGTGGACGGCGTGGCCAAGGGGCTTCCGCCACACGCGCTCAACGCGAGGGCCACACCCAGTCCGGCTGCGAGGCCGCCGAGACCACGGCGTGTAAGGGTCATGGGGACGGGGTTCTTCATGGTGTACCTCCTTGAACGGCAGCCCCGGCGGGAGCTGTGGCTGTGGGATCGTCGGACGCCTTCTGGCGGCCGCTTGAGTCGAGGGTCAGGCCTGGTGAGATGACGAGCCGCTGTACCCCGGCCAGGATCAGGTCTACGGCGATGGCGAGCCCGGCAATGAGCAGGGAACCACCCAGCATCCGGGGAAAATCCTGCAGGACGAGGCCGTCAAACAGGTAGCGCCCCAGTCCGCCCAGAGGCAGGTAGGCCACCACCGAGACGGTGGCGATGACTTGCAGGACCGCGGTGCGGATGCCACCAAACATCACCTGCAGTCCGTTGGGCACTTCCACCCGGAAGAGGATCTGAAGTTCGGTCATGCCCATGGCTCGGGCAGCATCTACCACGGTGGAATCGACGCTGGAGATCCCGGCGTACGTACCGGCCAGCAATGGCGGCACCGTGAGAATGACCAGAGCCCAGACGGGCGGCATCAAGCCGCTGCCTGCGAGCAAGGCGAACAGCACCAGCAAACCGAGGGTCGGGAGTGCACGCAGCGCACCGGCGACGGCGACCGCAACCACCCTGCCACGGCCGGTGTGCCCGATGTAAAGACCAATGGGTACGGCGATGGCCGCGGCGATCAGGAGAACGAGTCCGCTGTATTGCAGGTGTTCCATCAATCGGGTGGGGATGCCACCGCTTCCGGTCCAGTTCTTGGGGCTCGTCAGCCAGGCTATGGTCTCGGCGAAGATGTTCATGCAGAGGCCCCCGGATCCGGGCGAAGGCCAGCGTGTGGAGTGGCCGGCCCGGACTTGGGTTCGGTGAGAAGCGCAGTTCCGTCCTGCCGTGGAGTCTTTCCGCCGGCGGCACGGGTCCACGGAGTCAGGAGCCGCTCAAGAACCACCAGGACAGCGTCCATCAGCAAAGCCAGGATAAGAATGGCGATGATTCCAACCACCACAACGGTAATGAAGGTACGCTGCAGGCCGTCAGTGAACAGAACTCCGAGGTTTCCCACCCCAAGGAGTGCGGCGACGCTGACCAACGAGATGTTGCTGACCGACACCACGCGCAAGCCTGCGAACAACACCGGCAAGGACAAGGGCAGGTCAACCTGGAAGAAACGCGCCAGGGGCTTGAACCCCATGGCAACGGCAGCATTGCGGAGGTCGTCGTCCACGGAATCGAACGCATCAATGGCCGCGCGGACCAGCAGCGCCACCGCATAAATGGTCAGCGCCACCACGACGTTCAGCGGATCCAGGATCCTGGTGCCAAGGATGGTGGGCAGAATGATGAAAAGTGCCAGCGAAGGAATGGTGTACAGCAAAGAGGTAGCGGTGGTCAATATCGACCTGAGCGTGCTGTTGCGCCTGGCCAGCTGGGCCAACGGGATGGAAATCAGCAGGCCCAGGATCATGGGAATGATGGCGAGCACCATGTGCTGGCCAGCCAATCCCAGGACCATGCCACTGTTGTCGAGGAACCACTCCATCAGGTGGCGTCCTCCCTGTGGTGGCGGACTTCTTCGATGAGTGCCAGGACTTCCGGCGCCTTCAAGACTCCGGCCACGCGGCCGTCGTCGTCTACTGCCACGCCAAGACCCGACGGCGACGACAACGCCGCGTCCAGGGCGCGGCGCAGTGTGTCTCCCTTGCGGAACAGCGATCCGCCCGGGATCAAACCTGCACCGTCGCGCGGCGAGGACCATCCCAACGGGCGGGAGTCGGCGTCGACCACCAAGGCCCACTCCCCCGATGCCCGGCCCGCATGATGACCGTCGGAAGGACTAACCATGGCGACAGGGTGCAGGGTCACTGCGTCAGCTGCGGTGAAAGCCAGGTGCCTGAATCCGCGGTCGCGTCCCACGAAGGAGGCCACGAAATCGTTGGCCGGTGCCCTCAGGATTTCTTCCGGCGCAGCATACTGGGCCAGTTTCCCTCCAACGGCGAAGACCGCAACCTTATCGCCAAGAACCGTTGCTTCGTCGATGTCGTGCGTGACGAAAACAATGGTCTTGGCCAGTTCACGCTGGAGGCGCAGGAGTTCCTGTTGCAGTTCGTCACGGACCACCGGATCCACCGCGCTGAAGGGTTCGTCCATCAGCAGGACGGGCGGATCAGCAGCGAGCGCCCGGGCCACCCCGACGCGCTGCTGCTGACCACCTGAGAGTTGCGACGGATACCGCTTGCCGAGGGCCGAAGCCAATCCGACGACGTCCAGGAGTTCCACTGCGCGCTTCCGCGCATCCGCTTTGGAAACACCGTTGAGGCGCGGGACGGTGGCGATGTTGTCCAGGACGGAGCGGTGCGGCAGGAGGCCGGAAGACTGCATGACGTAGCCCATGGAGCGGCGGAGCTCAGGCGCAGGAACCTGTGAAACGTCCCTGCCCGCCACAGTGATGGTCCCGCTGGTGGGCTCCACCATCCGGTTGATCATGCGCAGGGATGTGGTCTTGCCGCAGCCCGAAGGCCCAACGAACACCGTGATGGAGCCTTTATCGATGGACATACTGAGGGCGTCCACCGCCGGCTGCCCGCCCTGGTATTGCTTGGTGACGCTCTGGAACTCAATCATGGCTTCGGCCATACCCGGGCTTACCTATCTGTGGTCGAGAACATCGGCAGAGCCACACGATCATATGCACTCTTATTACTTGGCTGCAAAGCAATCTTCACCCAGCCTAGCCAGCACCACGGGCGATGTCAGCGCCGCCACGTTTTCCGTAATGAATCGGCAATGTTCAGCGTTTCCGTCGCTTGTTGCCTTTCCCGGCCCGCTCCTCAGCTTGGTCGTGCCTGTACCGTTCCGCCGCGCGTTGGCCCCTTTCTGCCGACACCACCTTTTGATGCCACTCACGCTGGTAGGCGCGGCGGGCAGCGGCGTCATGTTTCCTGGCCAGGGCAGCCAGCTCACGTTGCAGTTTCAGGTAGCTTGCCCACCGCCGGGGATCGAGTGTTTCTTCCGCGAGCGCCTCCTGGACCGCACATCCCGGCTCGGCCTGGTGGGCGCAGTCCGCGAAGCGGCACTCGGCGAAGAGTTCTTCAAGGTCGCCGAACATCTCCTCCATCCCCTCGTCTGCGTCGAACAGGGCGAACCCGCGGACCCCGGGGGTGTCCATCAGCACAGCACCACCGGCCAACGGCACCAGCTCCCGGGACGTGGTGGTGTGCTTACCTTTGCCGTCACCGGCCCGCACCTCTCCTGTCTGTTGGACCTCACGTCCGGCGAGCGCGTTGATCAGGGTTGATTTCCCTGCCCCGGAGGGCCCCAGGAAAACCAGGGTGGCCCCTGCGGGGATGTGCTGCCTGAGTTCGTCCAGCCCGTCGCCTTGCTCCGCCGAGGTAGTCACGACATCCACGCCGGCTGCCTGCAGGATGACCTCCCCCACGACGTCGTCCGCCAACCGGGCAAGATCGGCTTTGGTGATGACCACCAGTGGCGTGGCGCCGGAATCCCAAGCGGCAACCAAGGTCCGTTCCAAGCGGTTGTGGGTCAGAGGACGGTCCACCGGAACCACTACGGCGACGATGTCGATGTTGCTGCCCAGGATCTGCTCCTCGGAAGAGGCTTCGAAGGCACGCTTGCGGCTCAGCGCCGAACGACGCGGCAAAACCTCGACGACGGCGGGCTCACCCGCTGCGTTGTGGCCGAGCCACACCCAGTCTCCGGTAGCCGGCACAAGCCCGTGGGATGGATAGGGCAGGTGGAGCAGGCCGTCGTCCGAAGCGACCAGCACCCGGTTCCTGTCCAAGCGGACCACGCGGCCCGGTCTGGCGTTTTGTTGGAGGTGGGAAGAGGCGTTGGCGCGGAAAAATCCGGCAGTTTCCTCGGTGAAGCCGTAGTCGACGGGACCACGAAGGTGCAGGGTGGAACTGCTTAAGGGGTTGCTTGAAGAAGCGAAAGTGTTCAATGGAAGCCTCTGCTGAGGCCCGGCCACCTAGCTCTGGCAGGCTGATGCCGGGACAGGAATGATGGGCTGATGACGGCGCACCGCAACTGGGAGCGGGGCGCGCAAGATCGCTGCAATCATCAAATCCACCCCCTCGGCATCCTGGCCGGCAACTGAATAGCCGACAACGTTGTACAGCGTAGCCAAGCAACCGGGGATTTGGCTAGGCCTTGCGGCAAACTGGTTTAGCTGGGTTTCCCGTCTGCCGGGCGCTCCCTGTAGAGGCGCAGCGCCGTGTCGACCAAGGAGACCCGGTTAAGTTTTTGGATGTCCTCCACGGGAATCCATGCAGCATGGGTGGTGCTTCCATCCACCTCGTGGGTCAATTCGCCGCCTACCACCGTGGCCTCGTAGACCAGCCGCAGTGCTTGGAAGTCTTTCACCGAACCATCCGGGCGGATATCGCCGGGCCAGTGGCCGACGTCGATCCCCAGCATGCCATCAATACGCGCTTCGTAGCCGGTTTCCTCGAAAACTTCCCGCTTGCAGCCGTCAACGGGGTGTTCGGCAAGATCCAGGCCTCCGCCCGGCAGCGTCCACCCTTCCTTGCCGTCTTGCTTCCAATAGGCCAGCAGGATCTTCCCGTCCCGGACAATAACGGCGTACGCGGCTGGGCGGGTATCGAACTGCAGGGTCATGGAGCCAGCATAATTCCTTGGACCAGATCCCCTTAGGGAAGTTCGGCCGCCGCGATGGGCCCGGCTTCGACGGGGCCCAGATCAGGTATTTCGCGAAGTTCGACGACGGTCCCCGGCTTCCCAAGCTCCAGCACCTTGATGCTGTTTTTGCCGGGCCTCAGCAACGGAGCGGGCGCGTAGAGGGTCACTTGTGGCCCCTTCTCCCAGTACCTGCCGAGCAGGAAGCCGTTGAGCCAGACGAAGCCCTTCCCGGAATCAGGCAGGGCGAGGTAGGTGTCGGCCGGTTCGCCAATCTCGAAGTCGGCTCCGGCCAGTCCTTCCAGGTCTTCCTGCTTCCAGTCGGCCAGGGGCACCGGTGTCTGCGTCCAATGGAACGTGTACCGCTGGTTGATGAGGACACCGCCCAGGATGCCTTTGCCGCGGCCTGTCAATGGGCCGTAGTTGATGCGACCCAGGTTCTCCACGAGGATCTCCAGCTTGGCGGGAACTCCGGTGCCGGTGACGACGAGCCCCTCAGCACCGGTGACATCGTCGAGCACACCGACGAAGTCACCGTCTACCCACACGTAGGCGCGGTCGTTCAGGCCGGTAATTTTTAGCCGGCTCTCGGTGGGATCGCCGGTTCGTCCGGGCAGGATGGCTTCGGCAGCGTATAGGACCATCCCGGCGTCGAGTCCAAGCTGCTCGAAGCTCAGCGGCTTGACGCTGCTGACGGCTCCGCTTGCTTTCCTGACCAGACCGAGCAGCGCCGGCCCCTCGGATAGGGGCAGGGACCGGGCCGGAAGTACCGGGGCGTCGGCCAGCAACTCCGCAGGGAGTTCCGGCAGCTCTTGGATGCCTTGGGCGTGGAAGAATTCCCGGCGGAAGGCGTGAAATTTGGGCGTCAGGGCGCCGTTCTCTGCGATGGGCGCGTCGGAATCGTAGCTGGTGACCGTGGGCTGGAGCATGGTGCCATCGTGGTTGCTGCCGGACGTCAGCCCAAAGTTGGTCCCGCCGTGGGCCATATAGGCGCAGAGCGAACCGCCCAGATCCAGCATCTTGCGTGCTTCCCGTGCGGCATCATCAGCGTCTCGTCGGTGGTGCAGTTCGCCCCAGTGGTCGAACCAGCCGCCCCAGAACTCAACATTAAAAAACGGCTCGCCGGGCCGGCGTCGCTGCCACGTCGTTATGGCTTCGTCGCCCCGGCTTCCCAACGTAGCAGTCGCCCACGTTCCTTCGATCGAACCGCCGTCGAGGAAGTAGTCGTTGCCGCCGTCGGCTGTGAAGAGCATCTCCGTGATGCCGCGCTCTTCCAGGACGCGCCGGTTCCAACGGATGTACTCGTGGTCGTCGCCGTAGCTGCCGTATTCGTTCTCGATCTGCACGGCGACCACGGGCCCGCCTGCTGATTCTTGACGCGATGCGACGACCGGCATGAGGTGGTCGAACCACTCCTCAACGGCCGCCGTGAAGACCGGATCCATGCATCGCAGGCCAATGCCGGGGACACCGGTCAGCCAGGCGGGAAAACCGCCGTTGTCCCACTCGGCACAAATGTAGGGACCGGGGCGGACGATGACGTCCAGTCCCTCTTCCGAAGCGAGGTCGATGAACCTCCCGAGGTCACGCCATCCGCTGAAGTCGGGGGCCCGATCGCGCTTAGGCTGGTGGAAGTTCCAGGCGACGTAGGTGTCGACGGTATTGGCGCCCATCGCCTTCAGCCGACGCAGACGGTCCTGCCAGAGATCCGGATGGATCCGAAAGTAGTGGATGGCTCCGGCGAGGATACGATACGGTTCACCCGAACGGTAAAGGATGGCGTCGTGGTAGCTCAAAAGGGCGTTGTTCACACGGAACAGATTAGCTCAATTTCCAACATTTATGCACAGGTGATGAACACATGACCAATCTTGATACTTCTCCGGCTCAGGAAGTCTGCCCGGCCGCCCACGAAGGTCAAGGGCCTTGCGTTCAGTTGTGGCCCGAACGCGAAGTCCCCCTGGGCGGTGTCCGGGCCATGAACGTCCTCCGGACGCTGCCCCAGCGTGGCCTGCCCACCGTGGGAGCGTGGTGTTTCCTGGATAGTTTCGGTCCGGACAGAGTGGCCATGAGCGTCCTCCCCCACCCGCACTGCGGACTCCAAACAGTGACGTGGCCACTCGAAGGAGCCGTCCGGCACCGTGACAGCGTGGGCAGCGATGTGGTGGTCCGGCCGGGCGAGCTGAACATCATGACAGCAGGCCACGGCATCTCACACTCCGAATTCTCCGTGCTCCCCGCGACCACCGGTACGGGATCGAGCCCCGTAGTGGAAGAACTCCCGGTGTCGCGGGGCCTGCAATTGTGGGTCGCACTGCCCGACGAACACCGCCACCGCGCGCCATCCTTCGAACAGGTCCGGGACCTGCCGGTGGCCGTGGGCGAAGGCTTCACCGCCACCGTCATGGTGGGCGAATTTGCCGGCCACCGCTCCCCTGCCACCATGTTCAGCCCGATTGTTGGGGTTGACATCACGGGCACGGGCTCCCTGGACCTCCCTTTGCGACCGGACTTCGAGCACGCCGTGTTGGTCTTGGACGGTCACCTGGTGATTGACGGTCAGGACATTGAGGCCGGGCCCCTGGCTTACCTCGGTGCCGGCAGGACCAGCCTTGCTGTGGAAGCAAAGCCGGACACCCGCTTCACGCTCCTTGGCGGCGAGCCGTTCGGCGAAGACCTGCTGATGTGGTGGAACTTTGTGGGGCGGACCCACGAAGAAGTGGAAAAGGCCCGCGAGGAATGGGAGGCGGAGGGATTGCTCGACGACGCTGCTGCCGCCGCCTCACGCTTCGGCTTCGTCCAAGGCCACGGCCCCGACGCCGGGCCGGAAGCAGGCCGCATACCCGCTCCACCACTTCCCGGAGTCAAGCTGCGCCCGAGAACCCGGGGCTGAGTTTTTGTACAGCTGATGCCCTCACTGAGACGTTCCAGGGACGTCAGCTGTACAAAATCCCCGGCTAGGACCGCTGCTCGGCCACCAATCGCGGTACGCCAAACACCGGATCCTGTTGCAGGATGCGGACGTCCACAATCCCGTCCTCTGCCAGTTTGGCTTTGAAGGCTTCCTGCAGCCGGGGGACGTTCATGCCAAGTCCGCTTCCGAGGATTACCGGACCATCCATTCCCAGCTGGCGAACGGCTTGCCGGGCGAGGTCAGCGAGGTCCCTGCCGGCCTGTTCCACCATCGCTTGGCTGATGTCGTCTCCGGCGTCCGCGGCTTCAACAACCAGCCTCGCCTGCTGTGCCCAATAGCGGCGGCCGGTGTCCGGTGAGTGGAACATGGCAATCAGCTTTCCCGGTTCATCCACTCCGCAGGAGTCCAGCAGCGCACGGCTGAGCGCATCCGGCTCCAAGCCTTGGTTCATTCGCCTCAGACTGTGTCGGACGGCTTCACGCCCCAGCCAATAGCCGCTTCCTTCGTCGCCCAGAAGGTAGCCCCAGCCACCCGCCCGGGCCTCTTCCCCGGCGTCATTCTTTCCCCACGCAGCTGAGCCCGTACCGGCAATGACGGCAACGCCCGCACTCGCGCCGCCAGCCGCCAACAGCAGGCGGGAATCATGAACCACGGTGATGTGGGCCCCGGGCGCATGGGGGGCGATCAGGTCCGCGAGCGCCTGCGCGTCTTCCTCAGTGTCGATCCCGCCGGCGCCTGCATAGACTTCGTCAATTTCACCGCCGCCGATTTTGCCGAACAGTTCGGCGAGGTTGGCTGCTGCCTGTTCCCTGCTGACGTTTTGCACGTTGGAACTTCCGGCGCTTTCATCACGGACCGGCGCGCCATTTTGGAACCGTACGCCACGGGTCTTGGTGCCGCCGATATCGAGCCCGATGACCGTTCCACTCAAGGCCTCCGATGGGGCAGGGGAATGCTGGGCAGAGTCAAGATTGTTCACCGTGAAAGACTAGCTTGGAGCGTCCGGAGGAGAAACTGTCAATGCCACATCCCCTGTTCAACACACCGTTTATTGCTGCTCCCATGGCGGGCGGAACCTCCACACCGGATTTGGCTCGGGCCGTTCACGAGGGTGGTGGTCTGGGTTTCCTCGCTGCCGGCTACAAGAGCGCCGAGGCCATGTGCGCCGAGATCGCAGCGGCCAGGTCCCTCGGCATTCCCTTCGGCATGAACGTCTTTGTACCCGACCCACGCCAGCTCCCTCCCGGCCCGGAGGCAGTGGAAAGGCTTGAGGCCTACCGGGCAGAGCTTGAGCCTGAGGCCGCCCGGTACGGCGTGGCCTTGCCTCCCTTGCGCCTTGATGACGACGACGCCTGGCAGGACAAAATCGACGCCCTCCTCGCGGACCCGGTGGAGTTCGTCAGCTTCGCTTTCGGTCTTCCTGGCAAACAGGTGGTGACCGCGCTCCAAAAGGCCGGAACAACCGTCATTTCCAGCGTGACCAGCGTCGCTGAGGCCTTGGCTGCCGCCGAAGACGGTCCGGACGCCCTCGCCGTCCAGCACACGTCCGCGGGCGGACACACGGCTGCCTTCCTGCCGGGCACTCCGGAACCAGCGGGAGCCCCGGGCGCCGGAACCCCCGCAGCCCGGACGACGGCGGAACTGGTCGCCCAGGTGCGTGCCGCCGTCGCAGTTCCCCTGATCGCGGCAGGGGCCGTCATGGACGGCCGCGGCCTACGGGAGGTGCTGGCGGCTGGGGCGTCAGCGGCCCAAATCGGGACCGCCCTGGTTCGGACCGACGAGAGCGGTGCCCGGCAGGCGCACAAGGATGCCTTGGGTGACTCCGTGTTCACACAAACCGCGATGACCCGGGCCTTCACCGGGCGCATGGCCCGAGCCCTGGTCAACGATTTCGTCCGCGACCATCAGGACGCACCGGAGGGCTACCCTGCCATCCATCACCTCACGGCACCGGTCAGGGCGGCCTCTTCCGCGGCCGGCGATCCGCAGCGGCTCAACCTCTGGGCAGGGACGGGTTGGCAGCGGGCCCGGGAAGGGTCAGCGAAGGATGTGGTCAGGGAGTTCCTGAGCGGGCTCTGACGAGTTCCGCGAGCAACTCTCCGCCCTCGGTGACCACCAGTTCACGGAAGAGCCGCACAGCGTCCGGTTCGAAGCTTCTCTCCCGCCAGGCGAGGCCGATCTGCCGAAACGCCAGGTCGGATTCGATGGCCACTTCAACCAGTCCAAGTTCGGCTTTGGGCAGGAACTGTCCCGTGCCTGAACCGGGACCGGCGGGCGGAAGGATGCTGAACCCCAGTCCGGCCGAAACCAGCCCGCGGGCCGAGGTGGATTCCTGGACTTCAAAGGCGATCCGCGGGCGGAAGCCCGCCTCCCGCAGGAGTGCCTCGCCGAGTGCCCGCAGCCCAACTCCGGCTGGAAGCGTGATGTAGGGGTCGTGGCGCAGCTCTGAAAGGTGCACGCTGGCCCGCGCGGCAAGGGGGTGCCGATAGTGCAGGACCACCCTGAGTGGCTCCCGGTAGAGCGGAAGGGAACGGATGCCTTTGCCTTCGGGCGCAATGGGTGCGGTCAGTGCGAAGTCCATCTCGCCGCTGGCCAACTGCTGCAGGCAATCGTCGCGCGGGCCTTGCCAGAGTTCGAACACCGCATGGGGGTGGAGCCCGCGGAACGCGCTGATGAGCAGTGGAAGCGTCGCCTCTCCGAACGTGTGTTGGAAGGACACACCGATCCGGCCCCTCACCACGTCAGACTCGTGCCTGACCCTGTCCAGGCCGGCCTGGAAACTCTCCAGCGCTGCTTCGATGTAGGGCAGAAGTGTTCTGGCCTCGGGGGTGAGCCGGATGCCGCGGCCGTCGCGGATCAGCAGGTCCGCTCCTACGATTGCACTGGCCCTGGCCACTGCACGGCTCACTGTCGACTGTGGAACGCCCAGGATCTCCGCTGTTTCGGTCATGTGTTCCGTGCGGCCAAGTTCCGCCAGGACAGGCAGGAGCGGAAGAAGCTGAATGAGCTGGTGGTGGTCCGGCTCCATGGTGTTCTCCCTTCCGCCTTCCGCAGCAGCCCGCCGCCGCCAAGGTGCCGGTCCCGGATTCATGCTGTGATGCATCAATTATAAGCAACCCATGCATTGGAAAGCCGAGTCACTGGCGCCCTACTCTTGCCGGGTGACCAACACCATCGCCAGCGGCAGCGCAGAAACGTGGGACGGCCATGCCAGGGGTTCCCGCGGATACAGCCGGATTCTCGCAGCGCTGGCTCTTGCCGGAGTTGCAACCTTTGCCCAGCTGTACTCGACACAGGCTGTCCTGCCCCTCATGGCCCACGACCTCAAGATCACTGCAGCCGAGGCCGCACTCAGCATTTCCCTTGCCACCGCAGGTCTTGCCATCACCGTGCTGCCGTGGTCGTTCGTGGCGGACAGGATCGGCCGCGTGCGCGCCATGGCCATTGGCATCGCCGTGGCAACGCTGCTGGGGCTGCTGGTTCCCCTGGCGCCCACCGTGCCGATGTTGATGACGCTGCGCACGTTGGAAGGCATGGCTTTGGGCGGCATCCCCGCCATTGCCATCGCGTACCTCAACGAGGAAGTGACCAAGGTCCACACGGCGTTGGCGGCCGGGACCTATGTAGCCGGAACTACGTTGGGTGGCTTGGCCGGGCGCCTGGTGGCCGGCCCAGTGGGCGAGCTCTGGGGCTGGCGTGCCGCGACCCTTGCCGTCTCCTTGCTGGCCACTGTGTCCGCTGTCTTGTTCCTGGTCCTCGTGCCCAGGCAGCGACGCTTTAGTCCAGCCCCGGCGCTGGGATTCCGGGGTGCACTCAAGACGTTGAAAGGCCACTCGAGCAATCCCAAACTGGTGTCTTTGTACCTTCAGGCCTTCCTGCTCATGGGTGGCTTCGTAGCGGTTTACAACTACCTGGGGTTTCGACTGCACGCAGATCCGTTCCGGCTCCCTGCAACTGTAGTGAGCCTGATCTTCCTTGCGTATCTGTCCGGCACTGTCAGCTCACGGTGGGCCGCTGGACTGACCACGAGGTTTGGCAGGCGCAACGTCCTGGTGGCCGGAATTGCCATCATGTCCGCGGGGCTGGCGCTGACCTTGGTGGAGAACCTGGCAGCCACCCTCGCCGGGCTGGTGATTTTCACAGGCGGCTTCTTCGCCGCCCACAGTGTTGGTTCAGGCTGGACGGGGGCCATCGCCACGACGGGCAGGGCGCAGGCGGCATCCCTGTACAACCTGTCCTACTACCTGGGCTCCAGCGTGATCGGCTGGGCCGGCGGCCTGGCCTTCCAGGCGTTTGGCTGGCCGGCCTTGGCGTTGAGCGTCATCGTCCTTTCGTGCACGACGGCGGCAGTCACCTTGATAGTGCACCGCACACCAAACCAAGCCCGCTGATTTCCAGCCGCCTGCCCCTAGAATCAGAGGCATGACACAGGTCACGAAAAGCCGGGAACTGTCGTCACCGGAGCGTTTGCAGGCGTTTACGGATGCCGTGGTGGCGATTGCTTTGACGTTGTTGATCCTCCCGCTGATGGAGAGCGTGGGTGAGCTTGCAGACCACAACGGCACCACGGCCGAATGGTTGGCCGAAGAACAGTACGCATTGCTCGGATTCGTGCTGAGCTTTGTCCTCATTGCCGTGTTCTGGGTGCACCACCACAAGCTCTTCCGCAGCGTCAAGCACGTTGACCCGGGCCTGCTGTGGCTGACTGTGGCCTGGATGTTCACCATCGTGGTGATGCCGGTCGCCACATCCCTCTCCACCCAGATGCCCTCCGACTGGGCCCAACCGCTGATCTACATCGGCACCCTGTTTGCCACCAGCCTCATGCTCCTCCTGGCCCGCGCGTACTTGCGGTCACACCCCGACCTCCACACCATGGGAGATGCGGAATCGGCGTCAGGAATTCGAGCGAGTGGCATCATTTCCGGGCTCTTCCTGGCAGCCCTGGTTCTGGCCGTAGCCATTCCGGGTGCAGGCAACTGGCCCCTGCTCCTGATGCTGCTCAGTGAGCCACTCCAACGGCTGGATCGGCGACGGGCCCGCCGCGCACGGGTAAAGCGATAGTCACCTGAAGAATTCACCGATTAGGATGGATGGAAGGCAATTTCAGGAGGATCCGTGAGCAACCCCACGAAGAATGTTCGGTCAGGCACGGGCAGCGCTGAGCCGCTGGACGCGATTGATGAACGAATCCTCGCCGCGTTGGTGGATGACGCCCGGATCTCGAACAAGCAATTGGCAGAGCTTGTGGGGATCGCCCCCTCCACGGCCCTCATGCGGACCAGGGCTCTTTCCGAACGCGGAATCATCGAAGGCTTTGAGGCCGTGTTGAGCCTGCCGGCCATCGGCCGCTCCGTCCAAGCCCTCATCGCCGTCCGTCTCCGCGCCCACGACCGCGATCAGATCGACCGTTTTACGGCCCGCGTTCCCAAGCTTCCGGCGGTGATCTCCACTTTCCACACCACCGGTTCCGTTGACTACTTGCTGCACATCGCCGTCGCCAATACCGATGACCTCCGCAACTGGCTCCTGGACAACCTCGCCACGGATCCCGTAGTGGGCCACACGGAAACCACCATGGTCTTCCAGCACATCCCGGGCAATCGCGGACCGCTGCCGGAGTAGAACGACCAGGCGGCGCAGGTCAGGAACGCACTGCGCTCCGCAGCGAGATTGCCGCCAGCGTCAGCGCCGCAACGCCGCACAGGGCCGTGAAACCCACGACGGCGGCCTGGAGCCCCAGTGCCGAGACAGCCAGTCCCAGCCCGATCACCGGAACGGCACTACCCAGGTACGTGATGACGTAGACGGTACTGATGACCTGGGCGTGGCGGGAAGCCTCAACCTTTCCGGCAACTTCGTTGAAGACCTGCCGGAAAGCGATGCCTTGACCCATGCCCGCCGTGACGCTCGCAGCCACCAGCAGCCACGGGCTTGACCATGCGGCCGCAGCGCCCACCAGGACAACCGAGACCCCCAGGACCACCAAGGCCACGGGCACAACCCAACGGCCACGGGTACCCAAAAGCTGGCTCAGCGCCGAGGCGCCCAACGTGACTCCTGCCAGCAAGCCGATCAGCGGCCGCGAATCTGCATGGACCACACCGGCGAAGTACCCCGGCGCCAATGACAGGCAGAAGCCGAACACTGCGAAGCTCAGGAACCCGGTGGCAGCTGCCATCCAGAAGGCTCCGCGGGCATCACGGGAGATGGAAGGCTTCCGTGGCGCCAGGACCTTGAGGGGCTTCGGGCCCTCCGCCGGAGCGATGGCAGGCCTGGCTTTGAGGAGCCACAGGGGAATAAGGGCAGCTATCAGCACCGCCGAATGGACGTAGTACGGGGTGCGCGTGGGGTCCGGCAAAAGTGACAGGAGGCCACCGATTGCGGGGCCTGCCGCCACACCACCTGCCGAGGAGAGCAAAGTGAATCGGGAGGCCCACTCAGGCCGCTGGGGCAACAGTTCACGCAAGGCAGCTGAGCTGGCTCCGGTCGCCAGCCCCACTGCCACTCCCTGAAGTGCCCTCCCCATGGACAAGGCAACCAGTGTGTCCGCGTTTGCAAACATCACACCACCCACCAAACCGACCAGGACAGCCAACACCAATGCCGCACGACGCCCGATGTGGTCCGACCAATGTCCTGCCACCATGAGGACACCCACCAGTGCAAGGACGTAGCTGGAGAAAGCAACTGTCACGTCCAGCGATGTCATACCAAGCCTGGCCTGCAGCAAGGGATACAACGGAGTGGCCAGGTTGGCGCCTACCAGCAGCGTAAAGATGACGACGCCGGTCAACACCAGCCTGGCGGTGGTGGAGGCATCCCATCCCCAGCGGTTGGCGGTAACCGGACGCATGCGGAGTTCGCTCAAGACAGTCATTTCCATGCCTTCGGGCTCGGTGGCCGGGCTGATTGGTTCCTTGTGGGAAGCGCAGTCCGACTAAGTATTGGTGGCAACAGAATGCAGCAGGATTGATCTGAACATGCTGCAATAGTTTGAGAATTGAGCAAAAGACTCAAACTGGAATGACCCAAGTGAGCTGGAGTGACCATTTGAACACCCTCGACCCTATGGACCTGAAGATCCTCCTGGAACTCATCAAGGATCCCCGCATCCAGATCGCCGAGTTGAGCGACACCTTGGGTATTGCGCGCAACACTGCCCAGAGCAGGGTCAAGCGCCTCCTCCGGTCCGGGGTGCTGCACGCCGCCGGACGGGAGGTAGACCTCGAAAAGGTGGGGTACGACGTCGTCGCTTTCGTGACGATCGAAGTCACCCACCGCGAACTCGACGGCGTCATTGGTGCGCTGCGCTTGATCCCCCAGGTCCTGGAGGTCCACGAAATTTCCGGCCGGGGCGATCTCTGGTGCCGGGTAGTGGCAACCGACACCCACAACCTGCAGTCGGCACTGCGATCGGTCCTCCGCACCAAAGGCGTGATCCGGACGGAAACGGTGTTGGCCCTGCATACTCACATCCCGTACCGGACTGAACCACTGATCGAAAGGATGTCTGCCGCGCCAACACGGCCAAGGCTTGAGAGTCAGAGCCCCGGGTCACAGGCCCGAACCGACTAGGATTTCAGGAATGGATTGGCTCTCACACATCTCCCAGATCAACTGGTTCGCTGTACTTCTGGCCTTCGTTTCAAGCATGGTCATCGGCTTCGTCTGGTACATGCCGGCCGCCTTCGGACGCAGGTGGATGAAAGCGATCAACAAAACCGAAGACGACCTCAAGAATATTGAGGGCGGCGCCGGCATCTGGGTTCCCATGATGGTGGCCGCAGCGCTGACCAGCATTCTCCTGGCGGTCCTCATCAGCGCGCTGGAACTCAACACTTTTTGGGCCGGCGGATTCTTCGCGCTGATCCTGTCCTTGGTGATCCGCGCCGGCGGCCACGTCATCCACAACGGCTTCGCGGGGCGCCCCTCCGCGGTGACCGTCATCGATTCCGGCCACGACATCGCGGCCATGACCATTGCGGGCGCCATCATCGGAGCCATGCAGTAGCGTTCAACCAGTGACAATCATTGATAACGCCGTATACGTAGACGGCGTCCGCACAGCAACCCCGCACAGCCTCGAGCAGACGTTTGAGACCTTGGCGGAACACGGCGGCATGGCCTGGATCGGCTTGTACCGGCCCACGAAGGACGAGATGGCCGCCGTCGCCCAGGAATTCGGCCTCCACGAGCTCGCCGTGGAGGACGCCGTCTCGGCACATCAGCGGCCCAAGCTTGAGCGCTACGACCACAACCTGTTTACTGTCCTCCGCCCAGCCAGGTACCTCGATGAAACCGAGACAGTGGAGTTCGGCGAGCTGCACATCTTCACCGGACCAAACTTTGTGGTGACCATCCGGCACGCTGAGACCGGTGGGGTGGCCCGGGTCCGCCACCGGCTGGAGACACGACCGGACCTTCTCTGCCATGGGCCCGAAGCCGTGCTCTACGCTCTCCTGGACCAAGTGGTGGATGACTACGCGCCGGTAGTGGCAGGTCTTGAGAACGACATCGATGAGATAGAAGACCAGCTTTTCAGCGGCGACAGTACTGTGTCGCGCCGCATCTACGAGCTCGCCCGTGAAGTGATCCAGTTCCAACGGGCCATCCAGCCCCTCCCGGACATGATGGCCCTGCTGGAAAAGGGCTTCGAAAAATATGGCGTGGACATTGAGTTGCAGCGCTCCCTGCGCGACGTCGAGGACCATGTCCAGCGCGTCATTTCCCGCGTGAACTCCTTCCGGGATCTGTTGCAGAACGCGCTGACCCTGGATGGCACCCTGACGGCCAACCGCCAGAACGAAGCCAGCGCCGCGCAGAACGAGCAAGTCAAAAAGATCTCCTCCTGGGCTGCCATCCTCTTTGCCCCTTCCTTCGTGGCCGGCGTGTATGGGATGAATTTTGACCATATGCCGGAGCTGCATTGGGACTTTGGCTACCCCCTGGCGGTGGGGCTCATGTTCGGTGCAGCCCTGCTCATGTACGTCATTTTCAAGCGCAAAGGCTGGCTGTGACGCCACTGTCGAGGCCTGCTCCCCGCACTGCGCGGGACACTGTCCGCGCTTTGCTGGCGGGGATGGAGCACGACGCCGGACTGGCGGGTTTTGCGCTTGAGCCAAGTCAGCGACAGGCAGCCGAGCGGTTGGCGGCCTTCGGCGCCCAACTGACGGGCCGTCGTCGTCCGCTTCCCCGCAAGGCGCCGCGGAGCCTGTACTTCCACGGACCGGTGGGCCGCGGCAAGACATGGCTGATGGACAGCTTCTACGGACAGCTTGACGCCCGGAAACGCCGTGTCCACTTCCACGACTTCTTCCGCAGGCTCCATGCGGGAACCCACGTCTTTGAAGCCAACAGCGGAACTGCCATTGAGCAGTCCGTGGATGCATTGCTGGATGGAATCGACGTGCTGTTCTTCGACGAATTCCATGTCCATGACGTTGGCGATGGCATGTTCATTGCCCGGTTGTTGCGGTCTGCTGCGCAGCGCCGTATCCCCCTGGTGGTGACCTCGAACTACGCCCCGGACGACCTCCTGCCCAATCCCCTGTGGCACGACCATTTCCTGCCCACCATCGAGGCCATCAAAGAGATGATGGACATCGTGGAGATCGAGGGGCCCACGGATTTCCGCCGTTTTCCCGCCGCTGGAACTGCCCCTGCCGAAGGGTTTGCCGCGTTCCGCTCAGGTCGGATCGTCTCTCCCGGCACGCCCGCACAACTGGGGCGCCTCGGTCTCTTCCGGCCAGCACCATCCCAAGGCCGCGTTTTGCAACCGACAACCCAGCCGATTGTGGTCAGGAACTCCGACCCCGATGTGCTCTGGGTCGGTTTCGAGGAGCTCTGCGGTGGGCTCACCTCAACAGCGGACTTCCTGGTGTTGGCGGAGACCTATAAAACGTGGGTGATCGACGACGTTCCCTCCCCTGCAGGAAACGATTCGGCATCCGCACCCTCATGGCAGCGGTTCAGCAATGTGGTGGACGTGCTGCACGACCAGGACATCACGCTGTTCCTGATCGGCGAGGGACCGATGGAATGGGACATCGACGCATCCGGCAGTGATCTTTCGGTTTTGCCGGTGGATCTGGCGCGGATAGTGAGTCGTTTGTCCCTCTTGGGACGGTCAGAGCACCACGATGGCGTGGACAGTGCTGTCCACAGTGAAGAGGCCGCCGGAAGCTAAGCTTCCGACGGCCACAGCATGGTAAGGGTCCGGCCTTAGATGACACCGCCGGCTGCGGACGGTGCACTGGCATCGTCGCCGCCATCGCCGACCGTTTCGCGGGCGACGTAGTTCTCGATGTCGAAGAGGTTCTCAGCCCGTTCCGTGATGTTGAGCAGCGTGGTCATGGAAGCAACTTCCTCAACCTGCTCCTTCAGGAACCACAGCATGAACTGCTCGCCCAAAGCATCTCCCTCTGCACGGGCAACGCGGAACATCTCTTCGATGTTGCGTGTGACTTCCTTTTCCTGCTCCAACGCCAACGCGATGGGCTCCTTGGCGTTGGAAAAGTTGTTGCGAACAGGGGCGATGCCCGGGATCTCAACGTGCACATTGCGGTCCAGCATGTACTGGACCATCATCATGGCGTGGTTTCGCTCCTCGAGCGACTGACGGTAGAAGTGCCGGGCGAGCTGAGGCAAGTCTTCGCCATCAAAGTACACAGCCACTGCGATGTATTGCTGGGAGGCTGCAAACTCATTCGCAACCTGGGCGGACAACAGCTCATTGAAAGTCTTCTTAGCCATGGCTCGATCCTACAGGCGGACAATACCGGTTCCGGTGGTGAGATTCGCCACTGCTCAGGGCAGCAGCAGACTGATCCACACACCCGCAGCGGCCGCCACGACGCTGACTGCCATGGTCCCCAAGCCGTTGATGACCGCCAATGCTGTACGCCCGCTTTGAACGAGCCGGATGGTCTCAAGGCTGGCGGTGCTGAAGGTGGTGTAGCCGCCCAGGAAGCCCGTACCGAGGATGAGCAACAAGGACTCCGGTGCCTGGCCACGCATGACCAGGCCCGCCAGGAAACCCAGCAACAGGGAGCCCGAGATATTGATGATGACGGTCCCCCATGGGAAGGCAGTCTTCAGGCGTGCACGGACGAACCCGTCCACCACAAACCGCACTGCCGCACCCAGCCCACCGGCCAGAGCAAGAAGGATGACTGTCACAAGCGTCGTCCGGTTGCCCGCCGGTGATGCCAGGCGCCCAGCCAAATTCCTGCGGTGGCAGCGGCGGCCCCGCCTATTAGGCTCGCAGCGAGGTACACCGCAGCGGCTGGAGCAGCTCCAGCGGTGAACAGGTGCACCGCGTCCAGGGCCAACGTGCTGTAGGTGGTGTAGGCGCCCAGGAATCCCGTGCCCAAGGCGAGCCGCAGGACCCGGCGATTGCCGACGTCGGGCCCCCGGCGTGAAAGTCCCTCCAACAGCGCGCCCAACACCAGAGCACCCGAAAGGTTGATGACCAAGGTGGGAAGCGGCCACGCGCCGGGCGCTGGGATGACCAGCCCCAAACCGTACCGTGCGAGTGCTCCGAACACCCCGCCGGCTGCCACGATCGCGATGAAACCCCAATGGAGGTGGACGGGGTTATTGGCCTCAGTCGTCGTCATCGTCAGTGGGGACCCTGGGATTAACGGGAACAACGAGCACCGGCCGGGCCTGGCGGTGGAACAGGTGCCGCGCCACCGAGCCTGCCGTCAGTTCTTTCAATGCAGCAGCCAGTTTGTGCTCCCGGGTACCCACCACGATCATGGAGGCTCCAATGTCCTCAGCCTCACGGGCCAAAGCGCGGGCGGGTTCCCCGGCCAGATGGACCAGCGACCATTCAACGCCGTTGCCGTCCAAGTGGTCATGAAGGGTTTGCACCAGTGATTCGGGGATCCTGTGAAGATCCGCATCAATGCCGTCCGGATCGATCGGCGCTGCCAGCCCTCCGGTGCTGCCGTCCACCGGGTACACCGTGACGTCGGCATAGGCGCACACCAGCGGCAGCCGGGCACTGGCCGCCACAGTGGCTGCTTGTTGGAGGACCACTGGATGCTGCCCCGGCATGACGCCTACCAGGATGGGGCCGGCCGCACTGGTGGAAGCCTCGGAACGCGGGGCGGGAGTCTCTGTCACAAGGAAAGTCTACGGCGCGGTACTGGAGCCCGCGGTTGTTCTCAGGACTGTCGCCGGCCCGACCACAGGCCGTAGAGCAACGGGACCACTGAGCTGATCATCAGCACATTGCCCAGTCCGGGATCGTCCGTCCGCAGAACGGCTCCGGCGATCAGGAGAGCGCCGAAGATCAACGCCGCCACTGCACGCCGCGCCATCAGGATGAGACTCGCCATCTGCCGCTCCAGGCGCCGGTTGCCCACTTGGAGGGATCCTTCTTCCAGTCTCGAGACCAGCCCGTCCAGCCTCTTGGGCAGGCGAAGGGCGATGGCGGCGGCTTCGAGAGTTTGGGACGCGACATCGTTGATCAGGTTGCCGCGCTCGTCCCGCAGAAGTTGGGCCGCATATGGTTCCACCGAGTCCCACAGGTTGAAGCGGGCATCCAGAGAGCTGCACACACCCGACGTCAGGGACATGGCCCTGATAATGAGCAGGAAATTCTCGGGCAATTGGAAGGGCAGTGAGCGGATCACGCTGCCGAATTCAGTGCCGAATTCACGGAACTCCCGTGGGTCAACATCGCGAAGCTCGGCGAAGCCCATGCCACCGAAACGCGCAAAGAGCTGCGTCATCGCCCGCTCAAGCTCTGGGGTATCGGCTGACTGCATCAGCACCCCTACATCGCTGATGGCGGTGACCAGTCCCTTGCCGTCACGAGAGGCAGCGGCGATCAGGAGCTTCCGCAGGCCGCTTCGCGTCTCCACGGGAACCTCGCCCATCATTCCGAAGTCTATGAAGGTCAGTTTCCACGGATGTTCACTGGAAGGATCATTGGCCGGAGTAACGAAGATATTGCCGGGATGGGGATCGGCGTGGAAGAAACCCTTGGTGAACAACTGGTCAAACATCACCGAGGCGAAGACCGGTGCCACTTCGGTGGGGTCTATGCCGGCCAGGCGAAGCGAGTCCGCGTCCGTAATCTTGATGGCCGTGACATCTTCGAGGGTGAGCACGCGGCGGGTGGTCCGCTCCCACACCACCGCCGGAACGGTCACCCGAGCGTCATCGGCGAAGTCAGCAGCAAACCGCTCTGAATTGGCCGCTTCATTCAAGTAGTCGATTTCCTCGAGGCTGGTCTGCGCGAATTCCTTGATCAGCGCAGGAACGTCTGCACGGTTCGAAACGAGGCGGATGCGGCTGAGCCAGCCTCCCACTTTCCGCAAGGCAGCGAGGTCGACGTCTACTATTTCGGCGATGCCAGGCCGCTGCACCTTGAACACGACACTGCTGAGACCTGTGTCCTCGGCGTTACCGGAGAGCAGTTTCGCCCGGTGTGCTTGTCCCAGTGAAGCTGCCGCGATGGGAGTCTCCTCGACCGAAGCAAACACTGCCTCCAGGGAAGCCCCAAGTTCGGCCTCAGCCAAGGCCCGGATGGCGTGAAAAGGGACAGGTGGAACTTCGTCCTGCAGCCCCTCCAGCTCCGAGGTAATTTCCGGCGGGAGCACATCGAGCCGGGACGACATGAACTGGCCCACCTTGATCATCAGCCCGCCGAGCTCCACCGCGAGGCCATGAAAACGCCGGGCGAAGCGCCGCATTCTGTTGGCCCGGTTCCGTTCAGTCAGCCTGCGCAGGCCCACTCTGGGCAGGAACAGCTCGAACCACCAGGTCACCGCCAAATGCCATGCGGCGAATCGCAGGATTCGACGATAACGGGCACGGGGGTTCCCAGCTCCCCTCAGGGAATCAGCCCGTTCGCGCCGAATCGACGTCACCCCTTCAGTCCTGGGCGAGGATCGAGTACAGGCGGCGGCGTGCCTCCTCAAGCACCGTTACAGCCTCCTGCACTTGCTTGGGTGTCCCGGTACGGCCGACCTGCGCCGCAGCCTGCGCCAGGTCCACACCGGCCTTGGGCAGTGCAGCGAAACCCGGGCTCGATGACGTTCCCAGGGAATCCCATGGCGCTGACGTTTCGGAACCAGCCACGTCCTCCCGGCCCGCTTCGGTCAGGGAGTAGATTTTGCGCCCGTTGGACTCCTCGGCACTGACGAAACCTTCGTCCGCCAACAGCTGCAGGGTGGGATAGACGGAGCCGGCACTCGGCTTCCAACTACCGCCGCTGCGCTCTTCGATTTCATGAATGATCTGGTAGCCGTGCATGGGACGCTCAGCAAGCAGGGCAAGGATCGCCGATCGCAGCTCGCCCCGGCCCGCACGGGTTCCGGAACGCTTTTCGAACCGGGAACGGAACTCCTCAACGGCTTGCCACATGCCGTCCAGGTTGTTGCCCATGAATCCGTTTGCAGGGAATGAATTGTGCATCAAGCTCACCTCAATCAGTCGCGAACGATACTAAACGATAGTTAACGATATACCTTCACGCGGCTTAGGAACAACGGAGGGATGGCCGGTTCATGCTGGCGGGTATGGCTGCGCTGACTAACCATGGAAAGGAGATGAGGTGTTTGGCCATCGAGTTCCTTCGAGGCACACGAGTAGTTGGTACTCGTCTTTGCTTGTGCTTGAAAGATCCACTACTTGCCGGGCACGATAGCTGGCGGGCTGAATTGTGGAGCTAAGGAGATTCGAACTCCTGACCTCTTCGATGCGAACGAAGCGCTCTACCAACTGAGCTATAGCCCCCTGGGCCAGACCGTAACCGTCCGGCCAGTGTCCCTAGGCTACAAACTTTCGCGGCGCTTTTCCAACCACGACACGAACGTCTCCACGCCATCCTTTTGCCCGGGGATCAGGTTGTTGCCGGATCGCAGGAATGCACCCATCGCCCCAGGCAACGGCACCTCCACAATCGTTCCCCGCGCGCCGGTAACCGCCTTCCACGACTCCGCCATCTGCCGCATGGTGAGCACTTCCGGACCACCCACCGTACGCAGGCGGTGACGTTCAGGAGAGGCGCTCTCCATGGCAGCGTCCAGCAGTGCCCGTGCAACGTCAACTGGCGAGATGGTCTGGAATCTTGTGCGCTTGAAGACAGGAATGAGGCGCACCTTGGCCCCGGCAGCGAAGATCATTGCCACCAAGCCGTGAAACTGTGTTGCGCGAACCACCACGGTCTCAAGCGGAGATGCAGAGTACTTCCGCTCTTTCCCAACCTTGGAGACGTAATACGAATAACTGCTGAGGTCGCAGTTAATGATGGACAACGCCACCGCCCTGCCGACCCCGGCACGGTGAGCCGAGGCAAGAAGGCGGGCACCGCCGTCGGCGAATTCTCGTTGGGCTTTGCCGAACTGAGCTTCAAGGCAGTCAATCACGACGTCGACGCCCTCCAGTGCGGCCGCCAGCCCTTCTCCTGTGGTGACGTCGCCCGCAACGTAGGTGGCGCCGTCGTGATGCTTCTCCGAGCCGGGAGGCGGCACGTGGCGTGACAAAGAGGTCACCTCATGACCCGCATCCAGAGCAAGCCGGACAACCTCGCGACCTACCTGGCCGGTACCGCCTGCTACGCAGATACTGGCCATGCGTGGCTAGGCGCGGCGGCGCTGCAGGACGTCGTCCAGGTTACTGAGCGCGCTCTGCCCCTTGGCGGAGACGGCAGCAGATGCCTCGGCCTGCTCAGCACCTTGCTTCAGGACGGGCTTGCCCACGGGTTTGGGAGCCTCAGGGAGGTCCAGCGGCTCGGGGGCCGGCCTTGAAGCCTTGGCGGCTTCAACATACGTGGGCTTGGGAACTGCAACAGGCTCCCAGCTGGCACCTTTGGAATCGGTTGCTTGCGCTGATGTGTCTCCTGCGGCAACGGCAACCGCCAAAGCAGCCTGGCGAAGCTCAACAGCGGACAAGCGCGCAGCTTCACGGCTGGTGGCTTCGGCGTCGAAAACCGTGGTTTCCTTCGCTTCCACTGCTGGTTCCTTGGGCAAGTAGCGTGCGGGCGTCGGGATGGGCGCTGCCTGCGCCGCACGGCGTGCCCGGCGTTCGCGAAGATCCCTGAGAGCGAGCTTCCGCAAGGTGACGACGGCGAGCACCGCACCGATGAAGGACACCAGCGGCAACCAGAATGACCCGACGCCAAAGGTGAGGAGGATGCCCGAAACGGCCGCCGTCACCAGCAAGGCAAGGCCTGCCAAGGCCAAAGTGAGCCGGGCATAGCGGATGGTGAATGGAGTGGTGGGCGCTTTCCGCACGGACGACTCAGCCGCGCGGGATTCCTGGGGCGACGCCGGTGCTTTGCTGTGCATGGTCTCCATCGGTTTCTCCTGCTGAGGTGCCAAAGTCAGTACCACCCCTGCCTGCGGTTCGTCTGGTTCGTCGTCGATTGCCCCTGCTGGAACAGCGGCCGTTTGGACTTGTTGGCGCCTGTTCCGGAGAACGTAGGGCGCCACCCAGACCATCCACAGCGCAACTGTGACCACGAGTATCACTGAGCTGCTGAGAGGGAAGTCCACATTCAAAACCGTAGAAGCAAATCACCGGGCGCGGCGGCATTGCGGCCGGTGTGTCGTCGTCGAGTCCTCAAATGACTGGATATACGGACAAAATGGCCTATGACCTGCCCATTTATCCTCTGAGCCACCGACGCAGCAGACCCTCAGGAACCTCGTCCGATGTCAGGGCAAAGGACCGGTGGTCAGCCCATTCGCCGTTGATGTGCAGGTACCGTTCCCGATACCCCTCATCCCGGAATCCAAGCTTCTCCACCACCCTCAGGCTGGGGGCGTTTTCGGGCCTGATATTGATCTCCATGCGGTGAAGGCCCAACACCTTGAAGCAGTGGTCCGTTGCCATGGCCACCGCCGTCGGAGCAATACCGTGCCCGGCCCGCTCCTTATCCACCCAGTACCCCAACGTAGCCATCATGGCCGATCCCCAAATGATGGAGGAAACGGTCAACTGCCCGACGATGAGCGGCTCACGGAATCCAGGGGTCCGCTCGACAATGAGGAAAGGCAATGCCGTGGACTGTCGGGCTTGGTTGTTCAGCGAGGCCACCATCTGCCGATAACTGGGCAGGCGCCCACCCGGTGCCGGGTTGGACGCCTCCCAGGGAGCAAGCCATTCGCTGTTCCGCGAACGGACTTCAGACCACTCCCGCTTGTCGCGGTATCGGATGGGGCGAAGAAGCAGGTCTCCGCTTTCCAGCGTCACCGGCCAGATCGCAGAACCGTACATCCTGAGGTTACTTGGGAAGCGAAGCAGTGAAGGTCGGCAGCCACTCACGCAGTTCAGGACCGAGGTCCTCGCGTTCGCAGGCCAACTCGATGCAGGCCTTGAGGTAGCTGAGTTTGTCACCGGTATCGTAGCGACGGCCCCGGAAAACAACGCCGTACACGCCGTAGCCTTCACCTTCGCCGGCTGCCAGCACCTCGAGGGCGTCGGTCAGCTGGATCTCGCCACCACGGCCCGGCTCGGTCTTTTCGAGAACATCGAACACTGCCGGATGCAGCACGTAGCGCCCGATCACGGCAAGGTTGGACGGCGCTTCTTCCGGAGAAGGCTTTTCCACCAGCTGCTTAATGCGGACGTAGCCGTCTTCACCGATCTCCTCGACGTCGGCGCAACCATAGGCACTGATCTTGGAGGGCTCCACCTCGATCAGGGCAACCACGGAACCGCCGGTCTTTTGCTGGACGGCGATCATGTCGCTCAGGAGGTTATCCCGGGCATCGATCAGGTCATCGCCGAGGAGTACGGCAAAAGGCTCGTGCCCGACGTGCTGCTTCGCACGAAGGACAGCGTGGCCCAGGCCGTTGGGGTCGCCTTGGCGGACGTAGTGGATGTCACCGAGGTTGGTGGCGGATTGGATGGCCTCAAGCTTGGCGGTATCGCCCTTTTCGGCCAGCGTCGCTTCCAGCGCCGGCACACGGTCGAAATGATCCTCCAGGGCGCGCTTGCTGCGCCCAGTGATCATCAGGACGTCGTGCAGGCCAACCTTGACCGCTTCTTCGACGACGTACTGGATGGCTGGCTTGTCAACCACGGGCAGCATTTCCTTCGGCATCGCCTTTGTTGCAGGCAGGAAACGGGTACCAAGACCCGCTGCGGGGATGACGGCCTTACGGACAGCATTGTTATCGAGAGTCACCGGACTAATGTAACGGAAGGAATACATCATCGGCTAAACCCTCGCCGCGCCGGGACAACATTTCTGTGGACTGAACCGCAGCTTTTGTCGCCGGACCGGCATCAGACGAACCTCACGATCGGACATCCATGGCATCGAAGGAAGACATCCGCAGCAGCCGCCGCCTCCAAAGGCGCGCCCTCTCCCCCGAACAGATCGCTGCTGCCGGTGCGTCGATCGCGCAGCATGGAACGGAATGGGCGGCTGCAGCTTCCTCCGGCACGGCGGCCACTTTTGCCGTCTATGTAGGTGTCGCGTTTGAGCCACCCACCATGCCGCTCATCCATTCCCTGCACGAGGCCGGACACAGGATCCTCCTTCCCGTGTGCGAGCCCGGCCGGCAGCTGAGCTGGGTCTATTGGACCCCGTCGACAGTTTTCGTCCGTTCCTCCTACGCCCCTATCGACGAACCTGAGGGCGAACGCATGGAAAGCCAGGTGGTGGCAGGCGCGGCGGGGATCTTCATGCCAGCCACGGCAGTGGACAGGGATGGCAACCGGATCGGCCAGGGCGGCGGTTACTACGACCGGCTCCTCCATGGGCTCGACGATTCCGGCCAGCGGCCGCCCACCATTGCGGTGGTGTACGACGCCGACCTGTTGCCTTCAGGTTCGATTCCCGCCGAAGCATTCGACCGCCCCGTGCGGGAAGTGCTGACTCCCTCCGGGGTGGTCCATCTCGACGAGAGAGCCCCGTGAGGTCCCGCACATCCACTGGCGCATGCACTGTAGACCGATGATAGAATTGGCACTCAGGCCCTGCGACTGCTAATGCGAAGCGAAATCTCCGCCGTTGCTGCACAGGACCTGACCTTTGTCCTGAAGGAGGAACTCAGTGCCCACATACGCATACGCCTGCAAAGACTGTGACCATGCCTTTGACATCGTCCAGTCCTTCTCTGACAGCTCCCTGACGGAGTGCCCCGAGTGCAAGGGCGCCCTTCGCAAGAAGTTCAACAGCGTCGGTGTCGTCTTCAAGGGCTCTGGTTTCTACCGGACTGATTCCCGTGATGCCAAGGGCAGCACTGTTTCAGCCGCACCCGCCGCCGCGCCGTCCGCTCCCGCAGCCGCCCCGGCACCGGCAGCTGCAGCAAGCTAACTTCCCCACTTTTCCACATAGCGCTTCAGGCCGCTGTTATCCGGCCTGTCCGGCTGGCTAACGTGGCGGCATGCCACAACAGTCTCGAAGCGCCCTCCTTGCCCGCGCCCGGCGTTCAGCGTCGCCTGCCGGCCCTTGGCCCCCGGACCCGTTTGGTGCGGGAGGGCAGTCGTCCCGGCCCCGCAAAAATGCCACAAGCTTTCACCGGCAGCTGAATTATTCAGCCCGCCAAGGCAGAAGGCAAAGGATCGGCTCCTGGATCGCCCGCAACCGCCGTCTCACTGTTGCCCTCCTGCTGTGCCTGGCCGCCGGCATCGCCGTCCAACAGCTGACTCCGGCTTCGGAGCTGCGAATCAGTGTCATGGTGGCCGCCCGTGACCTCCCCACGGGAACCACTCTCACAGAAGCCGATTTCACCCGGGTGGGAGTGCCCCAGGACCTCGCCGTCACCGGAGCCCTCTCAGATGGCGGGGACCTCACAGGCAGACAGTTGGCCGCTCCCTTGAGCCGGGGGCAGATCCCCACTGAGTCCAGCCTCCTGGGTCCCGGGCTTCTCACTGGATCACCCGTGGGCACCGCAGCCGTTCCCCTGCGGATGGCCGACCCGTCGTCCATCCAGCTCCTCTCCCCCGGCCAGTTGGTCACGGTGGTCCTCACGGCAGCCGGATCCTATGACGAATCCAGGGAAACACAAGTACTCGCCGGTCCCGTCCCCGTGCTCTGGACCTCAGCCCACGGGGGCAAGGCAGGCGAATGGCTGGGCACCAGCGACACCGAAGGCTTGGTGGTGGTTGCTGCGGATCCACAGCAAGCAGAAAAGCTTGCCGGCGCATCAACGCACGGCAAGCTTTTCTTTGTTTTGGTCAACCCGTGATGGGTGGTTCAGATGGCGGTGGACGGTTAGCCCCAGTGCGGCGGCTTTTGTTCCTTAAGCCACTGCTCATGGTCGTAACCGGACTCATCGCCCCAGCGCCGGGGATCGTCTTCCGCTGCTTTGGTGGGCAGAATGCCACTCACGCCTGGTTTGGCTGCGGCGGCCGTGGCGTCCGCAGTTTCTTCAGTGGTGTCGGCGCCTGGCGCGGAGGATTCGGTCTCGGATCCGCCTTCAGGACCAGTTGCTTCTTCCATCAGTGGTACTTCTTTCCCGTTCTCTGCTTCGCTGTCTGCATCATCGGCAGCGTCGTCAATCTGGTCTGGTGCCTGCCGTGCCGGACTTGGAGCGAACGTTTGCTGCCCCTTGTCCACACTCAATTGTTCAACGTCCATGTCCAGGAAGCCATGCTCAGGCGACGTCGACCGCGGAATGTGATTCTCCAGCCCAAGGTAGGATCCGATGCGATCCGCGCAGGACGAAGGATCAGTGAAGACCTCAATGGTCCACAGGGACATGTAGCGCCATCCCATGCGCTCCAGCAGCTGCGGACGCAGCCGGCTGCGTTCCCGGACGCTCATCCGCCGGTAGCGTTCAGTGCCATCGGATTCGATCGCGACAGGTGTGGGGATTTCTGCTCCCTCCCGGCCGATCGTGTGGACGGGATCCGCCGCAGCTGCGATGTCCAGAACGCCATCGTAGAGATGCCAGACCCGGGCTCCCCGGGCCCGCAGGCGTTCTCCAAGGTCAGCAACCAAGGGATCCTCACCGAGCGCCTGCTCACTGGCAACAGCACGGGACGCGGGTGTACCGAGGTTGCTGTTTCCCGAGAGTTCCCGGTCCAGCAGCTCGTAGAAGTCCACTGCACCATGAGCCAGCCGATCGAGGTCAAGGTCCTCGGGACGGAAGCAGCTCAGGACGTGCATGGAACGCCGTGCGCGGGTCATGGCCAAAGCGAAACGGTTCCGGCCACCCTCGGCGGACAGCGGACCGAACGAATGGAGTGCCCGGCCATGTGGTGTGCGGCCGTAGCCAAGCGAGAAGATCACGTGGTCCCGTACCAGGCCTTGGGCCCGCTCCAGATCCACCACACGGAAGGACTCGGGACCGGCGCCAAAGAACGTGGACAGCAGGGGGTGGTTGGGCAGTTGAAGCCTGATGGCCTCGCCGATGCGGGCAGCATGGCGCAAGCTGGCAGTTACCACCGCCAGGGACGTGCGGGGACGCAGCCTTGCGTGTTCGAACACAAGGTCCACCACGCGATTGACCTCGGCAGTGACGGACTCGACGCCCTCATGGTCTGCACCCGGAAGCCCGGTGCCATCGGGGATGTACTCCACCAGGATGGAACGGTCCAGTCCCGTGACAGAGTTGCCGTCGGGCAGGCGGCGCAGGCCACCGTCGTAGTAATTCTTGCTCAGCTGAAGGATCAGGTCCTCGTCTACGGCGCGGTAGACCCAGTTCAGTTGCCAGGTCGGAAGGACCCTGGCCAGCGCCTTGAAGGCGCTGTCAACATTCTCGTGGCTGGCAACACCGGCTACAGGCGGTTCCACAGCAACGCTGAAGGTCCGTGCATGCGCAATCTTCGCATCACCGAAGGCCACCACCTGCTTCGCCCGGGCGATGGCAGGAAGTACGGCCTGCAGCGAGGTGGATTCGGCGTCGATGACCACCACGGCGTCAAACTTTTGCTCGGCCGGGAGGACACCAGTCAAGAGGTAGGGGCTGACAGACCAAACGGGCACCAGGAGTGGCACAAGCTCAGGCGCCTGGGCGCTCAGCGCCGGCAAAGTAACCCGGCCATCCTTCAGCAAGGCTCGCAGCAGTTCCGCCTGCCGGGGGTGCTCAAGCAGGCCTTGGCGCCATTTCTGTGCCAACTGCCAGCGGAGACGGGCAGCACCACTGGCGATGTGGGCCTGGTCAGCAAGCCGGTATTCGGCTTCCAGGCGGCGCAGCGAATCGCCATCGGACATCGCAAGGTAGTCGTCGCCGCTGATCATGGCTTCCAAAGCGGATTGCCACCAGGCCAGATCCAATTCGGCGGCCACGGAGCCGGCAGGAACCTCGCGGGCAGCCAGGTCGGACAGCAACTCACCAAGGCCGTGCTCGCGCATTTCCTCGATCAGGAGGGTGCGTTCGGGAAGTGTCTCCAGTGTTGCCGTGTCAGCAACAAGCCGTTCCAGCCGCTCCATCAGTTCCAAGTACGGTGTCCCGTGCAGGGAGCCACCAGCGCTGGTGTGCTTGAGGGCAGCACCGAGGCGGTGCAGCTCGCCATCCAACTCCCGGTACAGCGCACCAAGATCGGCGAGCCCGGAGGGCACTGCCGGGTGGCGCTGGGTGGTGGCGTATCCGGCCCACAGAGCCCGCTGCTCCTGAACCAGGACGAGGGAGCTGTGAAGGTCGGCGATGTGGACTCCGGGCCGCACATATTCCTTGGCTACCCGGCGCAGGCGGGAACGCTGCATGGAAGGCATCTCCAAGTTGCGCTCACGGCGCCACGCGGAACTGGCAGTCGCGGAAATGAGGTCGTGCACCGGCCGGTCAAAGATGTCCGGGGTGAACTTATCCAGGCTCTCCCGGACGGCGATGAGCAGTTCGAGCTGCGCACCCCACTCGGTGAAGGTGTCCCCCAGCCGGATTTCAGCGTGATCGGACACCTGCTTCATCCGGTCCCGCAGGACGGGAAGCTTCTCCTCGGCCAGACGGGCGAGGTGTTGGGCTTCCTCGGTCTCCTTGCGCGTCACCAGTCGCGCTCCATACCAAGGGCTGGAAGTGGACGCCCTGCTGAAGCTGCCAAGCTCCGCTGCCCGGCGCAGGCGGCCGGCCAGTTCTTCACGGTCCTTGATGTTGTCCAGGACGCTGCGCTTCAGTCGGACCGTGGTGGAAGGCGCGGGATGGATGGACGTCAGTTCTGCCAGCGACTGCATGGCCTGGTACGGCGAGCAACCCCACCGCTCACGGACGTTGTGCAGCGAGGCTACATGGTCCATTAAGGCGTGGCGGTGTCCGGTGAGCGTCTGGTGCAAGTTGCCCAGTTGAGGCTCAAGCGCTTTTTCGTTGCGCATGATGGCGCGGACCAGCTGGCCTTTGAGCTGCTGCGGCGTGGTCCCGTTACCCGGGCGGAACAGCATGGAGTCGAGGCCGAGCGATTCCAAGTGGGCGGAAAGTCCCGCCAGGCTGGACTGCCTGTCCCCAACCACCAGTACGGATTTGCCTTCGCTGACCAGCGCACCGATCGCGTTGATGGCCGTTTGCGTCTGTCCGCTTCCCGGCGGGGTGCTCACTACCAGGGAATCTCCGGCCCGGACGGCATCCACCACGTACTGCTGGTCCGTGTCGGCGTCCAGCAGGAGGAGCTCATCTGCCGGATCTCGCAGGTCAAGGCTCGGGAACCGGCCCGCCTTAATGGGCTCAGGCTCAATGTCACCACCGTTTGCCGCAACAGCAAGCGCTGCCACGGTGGGGTTGTTCATGTTGATCCAGGGATCATCAAGGTTTCCCGAGAGGTCAGCCAGGGTGGTGACCAGCAAGTTGAAATCCACCTCGGCGCCGTGAATCGGCTGGACGAGTGTGGCCAGGCGGTCAAGTACCGGCTGGGGATCGAACCGGGCCGTGTTGTAGGCCATGCGCGCCACGGCGTTGACGTCAAAGACTATGCCGTGGACTGACTTGAGGTGGCGCACCAGGGCAGGGTTCATGCGTGCCTGCTCGGTGAGCTGGAGTTCAAAGTCGTCTTCACCCGGCCTGATGGTCAGGATGATGGAAGCGAGCATCACAGGGGCCGACACACGCTGCGGTTTTCCGCCCACGGCAGAGGTCCACACCACGGTGCCCGCAGACAAATATCCGGCTTCAATGCCGCGATCATTGCTCAGCTCAAAGATCTTGGACCTGATGTTGCGGGCGGCACGGGCCGCCACCAAGTATTGCTGCCGGTCCCGGATCAACGTGGACAGACGGGTTCTGCGACCTGCCAGCAACTGCGCCAACCCCGAGGGGTGTGCGTTGCTCAAATCGATGGCGCCTTCGGGCGTCTTGACGAAACGCAGCATCGTGTCCGCCCCGGTGACGGGTTTAAGACCAGACAGCCATTTGCGGAGCTCTTCGGAGCCCTCTTCCTGGCCTTGACCTAATGACACAACTTCTGCCTTCTTTTCTGTACTAGCTTTAGACGCCTTGGACCATACCGGCATACCTTCGAGGGTAGCGGGAATACCTTGGCAGTCCGCTCCGCAACGCTGTTCCGACGCGAAATTCGCCGTCATTTCACAGGTGCCTGCCGATTTCACAGGCCGCGGCACCCGGTGGGTTCAAGCACAGTGGCCGGCCTCCCAGAGGAAGCCGGCCACTCAGAATGCTATTCCCACTCGATGGTTCCCGGTGGCTTGCTGGTGACATCCAGCACCACGCGGTTCACGCCGTCGACCTCATTGGTGATGCGGTTGGAGATCCGGGCAAGGAGGTCGTAAGGCAGTCGCGACCAGTCCGCCGTCATGGCGTCTTCGGAGGACACCGGACGCAGCACGATCGGGTGGCCGTAGGTACGGCCATCACCCTGGACACCAACGCTTCGGACATCGGCCAGGAGGACTACCGGCATCTGCCAGACGTCGTTGTCCAAGCCGGCAGCCGTGAGCTCCGCACGGGCAATGGCATCCGCCTTGCGCAGCAGGTCCAGGCGTTCCTTGGTCACTTCGCCCACGATGCGGATTCCCAAACCGGGGCCAGGGAACGGCTGGCGGCCGACGATTTCCTGCGGCAGCCCAAGCTGGGCGCCGACTGCGCGTACTTCGTCCTTGAACAGTGCCCGCAGCGGCTCAACAAGCTCGAACTGCAGGTCCTCGGGAAGCCCGCCCACGTTGTGGTGGCTCTTGATGTTGGCAGCACCTTCGCCGCCACCGGATTCGACGACGTCCGGGTACAGGGTTCCCTGAACCAGGAACTTGATCTTCTCGCCTTCGGCAGCAGCCTGGGCGATAATGGCCCGCTCCGCTTCCTCGAAGGCACGAATGAATTCGCGGCCAATGATCTTGCGCTTGGTTTCGGGATCGCTGACCCCGGCCAATGCTGACTGGAAGCGTTCCTGCTCATTGGCTACGTAGAGGTTGACGCCCGTGGCTGCCACGAAGTCGCGCTCAACCTGTTCGGCTTCGCCTTCACGCAGGAGTCCGTGGTCGACGAAGACACAGGTCAATTGGTCGCCAACGGCGCGCTGGACCAAAGCCGCAGCAACAGCGGAATCAACGCCGCCGGAGAGACCACAAATAACCTTGGAGTCCCCGATCTGCTGACGGATCCGCTCCACCTGCTCTTCGAGGATATTGCCCGTAGTCCAGTTGGGGCTCAGGCCCGCACCCTTGAACAGGAAGTTCTCCAGGACGTGCTGGCCGTGGACTGAATGCTTGACTTCGGGGTGCCACTGGACACCGTAGAGGCGCTTCTCGTCGTTGGCGAAGGCAGCCACCGGCGCACCAGCCGTGGAGGCGAGGACTTCGAAGCCCTCAGGGGCCTCGTGAACGGAGTCACCGTGGCTCATCCAGGTGTTCTGTGAGGAGGGGACGCCGTCCAGGATGGACCGGGCGTCGCCTACGACAAGGGCTTCAGTAGCGCCGTACTCGCGGAGACCCGTCTGGGCCACCTTACCGCCCAACGCGTTGGCCATCGCCTGGAAGCCGTAGCAAATGCCAAATACAGGCACCCCGGCTTCGAAGAGATCAGCGCCGACGCTCGGGGCTCCCTCTGCGTACACGCTGGAGGGTCCTCCGGAGAGGATGATGGCTGCCGGGTTCTTGGCCAGAAGCTGCTCGGTGGTGAAGGTGTGCGGAACAATTTCCGAATACACATTCGCTTCGCGGACGCGGCGGGCAATCAGCTGCGCGTACTGGGCACCGTAGTCAACAACCAGCACCGGCTTCTGGGAAGTTTGGGGTGCGGTGGGAGTAGTCACCAGACAAGACTACTTTGCCGGGCCGCCCCGGTGCACGTTGACGAGGGCGGCCAGAGGCCAAAAAGGCCGCGTCGTTAGGCATCTCACAGTGCGTCAGGTCGCGTAGCCCGCAGCGGGACGCTGTGGGCGGTCCTAATAGCCCTTGGACGCCTGCGGGTTGGCTGCCAGTTCCGCTTCAACTTGCGCGTGGAATTTCTTCTCCACGATGAAGGACAGCAACGGAATGACACCACCCAGGGCCAGGAGGACCATCTTGGAGAACGGCCAGCGCATGAGGGACCACAAGCGGAAGTTGGAGACCAGGTACACCACGTACATCCAACCGTGCAGGATCAGTACCGACGTGGAGATGTTGAACCCGCCGATCACGCCTTTGGGCTCGGACTCAGCGAAACCGAAGCCGAAGGGCTGGCCGGTGACGGCGTTCGTGCCGCCGGCGAAGAGCGAGACTCCAAACCCATAGCGGGCGATCAGTTCCGCACACAGCAGGAGCAGCATGGCGCCGGTCAGGTACGCCATGACTTTGTAGAACTTCAACGCCGAACGGATCTGGGCTTCCGTTCCGCCGAATCGGCGCTTCTTGGGCTTGGATCCGGATTGCTCTGGCTGGATGGCCGGTTTTGGCTCAATCATTGCTGCACCTTTTGTTCTGGCTCTGGGGTTGTAGTTTCTTGGGCATCCACGGGTTTGGCAGGCTCCGCCTCGTGGTCATCCCCGTATTCGTCATCCTCGTCCTCTTCGAGGTCGCGCCGGTAGTCGTCCTTGACCAGACGCCACCAGATGAAGATCGAGAACCCGGCGAACACCACCCATTCCACTGCGTAGAAGAGGTTCAGCCAGTTGATCTGCTCTGCAGGCGGCTGGGGCGGGATGTTGAGGGCCTTGACGTCATCGCCAAGGGGAATGGCCACGCCGTCGGAAACCTCCGACGTCGCGGCGACAAAACCCGGGTAGCTGGACACTTCCCACAGGTTGATGAGCTCCGCGGCAGACACAGCGGACGCACGGCCTGGACCGGCGTCGACGTTTGGAACGGGCGCTTCAGAAGGAATAAGGCGACCAGTCAAGGTGATGGTGCCCGACGGCGGCGGGCCGGCCTGGTCGGCATCTGCCACCCAGCCGCGCGCCACGGGGATCCACGTCTGGGGCGAGGCAGCAACACCGTTGAGCGTCGGAGCGTCGTTGACAGCGAAAGCCGAGACTATCCAGAAGCCTTTTTGATTGTTGTACAGGCGACCCTCTACAAGAACCTGCTTGCCGGGATCATAGGCCCCGGTGGCGGTGACCATCTGGTCAGAGACCGAACCCGGGAAGAACTGGCCGGGTTTGAGGACGTCCACCAGCGGTTTGACTTCTTCGATGCTGGACGGCGCCGGGGGCTCGTGCTGGGCGGACCGGCTGAGCTGCCACTGGCTGAGCAGCACAAACACCCCGGATAACAGAAGCGCAAAGACCAGTCCTGCGATCCAGCGGGGTTTCAACGCGGTTTTCAACACCCCTTAACCGTACTTCGTCCGGCTGTAGAACAACGAAACGGCTGAGGCCAGCCCCGCCCTCTAGTGATCGAAGAACACCAGGCTGGAGTTGATGAGTTCAGAGATGACCTCGGGATCGTGGGCCCGCCGGAGGGACTCACGGAAAGACTCCTTGGACAATGAACGGGCCAGGGTAGCCAAAACCTCAAGGTGGTCGGAGAAGGAACTGGCAGGAGTGGCGATGAGGAGGATCAACGTCGCCGGGCCGTCGGTTGCCCCGAAGTCCAGGGCGTGGCCGAACTTGGTCACACCCACCGCGATGGAAATCCTGTCCACGTATTCACTGCGCGCATGCGGGAGGCCGATGCCGCCCGGAAGTCCCGTAGCCAACTGGTGCTCACGGGAGTGCACCTGCTCCAGGAATCCTTCAAGGTTGCTGATCCTGCCGGCAGCGTGGAGCTTATGGGCCAGTTGGGCAGCGGCGTCGATCTTGTCCTCGGCGACGAGTTCAAGGATGACGGTGTCCGGGGTGGTCAGTTCCGCGTCATACCGGTCAAGTGGTTCAGCCAAGTCGTGTTCCCTCCAGTGTGGCCTTCCGGCCGCATTTTCCTGAGCCGGTCAGCGAAGGGGAACGATGTCATCCACTCCCATGCGCGCGGCATCTGCCGATTCATCGTCAGGCTGCTGCTGACTGAGCCGTTCAGCTTCCACGCGTGCCAGGTAGTGCTTGATCTCGCTTTCGCGCTGAGTCTCGCTCCAGCCAAGGATTTCTCCCATCAGCTTAGCCACTACGGGGAGGGCTGCCACACCCCGGTCCCACGATTCGATCGAGATCCGGGTCCGACGCGTCAAAACGTCGTGGACATGGCGGGCTCCCTCGTGGGTTGTCGCGTAGACGACTTCCGCGGCGAGGTAGTCATCGGCTCCGGGCAGTGGTTGCCCCAGTTCCGGTCGCTTGGAGATCAGTTCCAGCACTTCGGGGGTCATGGACCCGTAGCGGTTCAGCAGATGCTCAACCCGGGCGACGTG
Source organism: Arthrobacter sp. D5-1 (assembly GCF_017357425.1). Classification (NCBI taxonomy): domain Bacteria; kingdom Bacillati; phylum Actinomycetota; class Actinomycetes; order Micrococcales; family Micrococcaceae; genus Arthrobacter; species Arthrobacter sp. D5-1. Next base: position 3,330,956 of record NZ_CP014571.1, read on the forward strand.
GACCCCGGCTTCTTCAGCAGAACGCCCGCGGCGGTTCCAGGCAGCCTTGAAACCTTCGGCTCCCAGGAGCGGAATGGTCTCGGTGCAGCTGGAGGGAACACGCTCGTCCATGGCCCTGGTGGCCTCATCCACGGCGTCCTTGGCCATGACCCGGTAAGTGGTGTATTTGCCCCCGGCCACCACCACAAGCCCGGGAACGGGATGTGCCACCACGTGCTCGCGGGAGAGCTTGGCCGTGGAGTCGTTCTCACCGGCCAGCAAGGGCCGGAGGCCGGCATAGACGCCTTCCACATCCTCACGGGTCAGGGGACGCTTGAGGACCTTGTTTACGTGCTCCAGGACGTAATCGATGTCCTTGCTGGAAGCGGCCGGATGCGCCTTGTCCAGCGTCCAGTCGGTATCTGTGGTGCCGATGATCCAGTGGCGGCCCCAAGGGATCACAAAAAGCACCGATTTTTCCGTGCGGAGGATCAGGCCCACTGTCGATTGGAAGCGGTCACGCGGCACCACCAAGTGAATGCCTTTGGAGGCGCGGACCTTGAGTTGGCCGCGATCCGTCACCATGGCCTGCGTTTCGTCCGTCCAGACTCCCGTTGCATTGACCACTTGCTTGGCCCGGACTTCGAAAACGCTGCCGTCTTCCTGGTTCTCAAGCTTTGCCCCCACCACGCGTTCACCCTCGCGAAGGAAGTCCACCACCCGAAGCCGGTTGGCGGCATGGGCGCCGTAATGGGCCGCGGTCCTGACCACGTTGACCACCAGACGGGCATCATCCACTTGTGCGTCGTAGTAGCGGATGGACCCCACGAACGCGTCATCCTTCAGGCTGGGAGCCGCGCGCAGGGTTCCGCGCTTGAAAAGGTGCTTGTGCATGGGAACGCCGCGGCTGTGCCCGGAGGTCAGGCCCAACGTGTCGTAAAGCATGATTCCGGCACCAACGTAGGGACGTTCCCAGAACCTGCGCGTCAGTGGATACAGGAAGGGCACAGGGCGGACCAGGTGGGGAGCGATCTGCTGGATCAGCAGTCCCCGTTCCTGCAAAGCCTCCTGGACGAGGCCGAAATCAAGCATTTCCAGGTATCGAAGACCTCCGTGGATGAGCTTGGAGGACCTGGATGAGGTGCCGGACGCCCAGTCCCGGGCCTCCACAATGGCTACGGTAAGGCCGCGGGTCACGGCATCAAGGGCAGCTCCGGCCCCCACCACGCCGCCACCAACAATCAGGATGTCGAGCTCTTTGCCAGGTTCGGCAGTGGCTTTCAGGACTTCGATCGATGCGGCACGGGCTTCCGGGCTCAAGGCTCCCGGAGAACCGGCATGTGGACCGCCTGCGACATTGCTCATCGGACCCCTCCTCAAACGCAACAGCTGGTAGTCCCCTACCCTACTTGCTGCCCGCCGCATTGGGCAGGGCAATGGCAGGCAGCCATGACGCGGGAATTGCCCCAAACGAAGAAAGCCCCTGTTGCGCCGACAGGAATCGGCGGCTAACAGGGGCTTTCAGGGCAGTTGTCAGTTGCCTGCGTAAGGCGACACAACGACGTCGACCCGCTGGAACTCCTTGAGGTCCGAGTAGCCGGTGGTTGCCATGGACCGGCGCAGGGCACCGATGAGGTTGGAGGTGCCATCGGTGTGGTGGCCGGGTCCGAAGAGGACTTCCTCCAGTGGACCGACAGTTCCCACGTTGACGCGGTCGCCACGGGGTGATTCCAGGTGGTGTGCTTCCGGACCCCAGTGCCAGCCACGGCCGGGTGCCTCTTCCGCGCGGGCCAGGGCACTACCGAGCATGACGGCGTCGGCGCCCATGGCGATGGCCTTGACGATGTCGCCCGAGCTGCCCATGCCGCCGTCGGCAATGACGTGGACGTACCGGCCGCCCGACTCGTCCATGTAGTCGCGGCGCGCCGCAGCGACGTCGGAAATCGCCGAGGCCATGGGCGAATGGATGCCCAGGGCACGGCGGGTGGTGGTGGTCGCGCCGCCGCCGAAACCCACCAGGACGCCAGCCGCGCCAGTGCGCATGAGGTGCAGGGCAGGAGTGTACCCGGCTGCGCCACCAACGATCACGGGGACGTCGAGTTCATAGATGAATTGCTTGAGGTTCAGCGGTTCGTGGTTCTTGGACACATGCTCAGCTGAGACCGTGGTTCCACGGATCACAAAAATGTCGACGCCGGCAGCCACCACTGTCTTGTAGTGTTCCTGGGTGCGCTGCGGGGTCAGGGAGCCGGCCACAGTAACGCCCGCGGCACGGATTTCCGCGAGGCGGGAACTGATGAGTTCCGGCTGGATGGGTGCTTGGTAAAGGTCCTGCATGCGGCGGGTAACGGCAGTGCTGCTGGTCTCATTGGCCAGGGCGGCAATTTCGTCGAGCACCTTCTGTGGGTCCTCATAACGGGTCCAGAGACCTTCGAGGTCCAGGACACCGAGACCACCGAGCCGACCAAAAGCAATTGCCGTGTCAGGGGACATCACGGAGTCCATGGGGGCAGCGATCACCGGGGTGTCGAACTTATAGGCGTCGATCTGCCAAGAGACAGAGACGTCCTTCGGGTCGCGCGTCCGGCGGTTCGGGACGATCGCGATGTCATCCAGGGAGTAGGCACGACGCCCACGCTTGCCACGGCCAATCTCAATCTCATAAGTCACGGCTCTTACTTTACTGGACCCCTCCCGGAACCCCGATTCGACACAAATAAGTGAACACTTCAGACAATGCTCGAAAGGACCCGAGGATGGCTCACATGATCGTGCCACTTCGTAAACTGGACGCAGAACCGCTAAGAGAAGGCACAAATGACCGCCCTGACCGAAGAATTCCAAGGCATACCGAACGCCGGACATGAGCTCATTGCCCTCGGCTCCCCTGTCCGCGCAGGCCTGGAGCTATACACAAGGTGAGCTATCAGACAGGCCCCGCGCCTCTCCCCCACGCCGCCCGGCCCCTCGACTATTGGCTATCGACCGAACTCGCCGCAATAACGCCGGCCGGTGCGCGCTCCCGGCTTCGGGAGATCGCTGATGCGCGAGGTTCCTCCATGGGCGCTTGGGCCGCCGGCATTGGCATGGGCGCAGTCCTCATCCTCCTGGGTGTCATCCTCGCCCTCCGGTGGGGCACGCTGGTGCCGGTTCCTTCCCTCGGCCTTCCTGGAGCGGCAATCACCGTACTCTGCTGCGTCTTCTACGCACGGGCGCGCGACCGGTTGCCGCGAACAAGCCGGTTGATCGTCAATCGTGGGCCCGGGAGCTTGCGTAGTGCACTTTCCTTCGTGGGATTCATCCTGCTCGTCTTCATAGGACTGTTTGCCCTCACGGCGAAACCAACGGCCTGGGAGGATCCAGCCCTCCTGCAGACGCTGGTCACCGTTCTTGCATTCCTCGTCTGCCTTCTGGTGGCCGCGATCATCGTCCCGGCAACCATTGTGGGCCGTTCCAGTGAATCGCTTCGCAGCAAGGCTGCGAATGATCCTCGCTTCAGGGCGCTCCTGGAACAGGACCTCGCCACCTGGCGTGACCCCTATGGCGAGGCCGGATACGGTCCGCTCTAAGTCTCAGGGTGTGTTCTGGCTGGTTTCGTCCGCGGAGAGCTGGGATTCGAACATCCGGAAGTAGCGACCCCTCAATGCCACCAATTCCTTGTGGGTCCCCTGCTCCGCGATCCGGCCGTCTTCCAGCATGTACACGATGTCTGCCTTCTCTATGGTGGCAAGGCGGTGGCTGATGGCGATGATGGTACTGCTCCTGTCAGCGAAGAGCCGCGTGAAGATGCGGTGCTCGGCCAAAGCGTCAATGGCCGAGGTGGGTTCATCCATGACCATGAACGAGGCGTCGCGATAGAAGTTGCGTGCCATGGCCAAACGCTGCCATTGGCCCCCGGACAGGCCGCTGCCCTTGCGTCCGCGAGGGTCCTCCATCCAGTTGCTCACATGGTTTTCCAACCCATTGGGCAGTTTGTTGATGAACTCCATGGCTTCTGCGTCCGAGGCTGCCCGCCGGATACGGTCGTCATCGCGTGGCTGGTCCACGTCGCCGAGGTAGATGTTCTCCGCGGCAGTCGCGAACTCGTACTTCAGGAACTCCTGGCTCAGCACGGCCAGGTGCCGGTGCCAGCTGGTGACATCGATCCCGGCAAGGTCCACGCCGTCCAGCAGCACTTGGCCAGAATCGGGACGATACAAGCCCGCCAGGATACGGATCAGCGTGGACTTTCCTGCCCCGTTCTCGCCAACGATCGCAATGTGCTGGCCAGCCTGGATAGTCATGGAAATACCCTTGATGACTTCGATGTCGCTTCCGGTATAGCTGAACCGGATGTCCCGCAGCTCCACCGTTCCGGGCGAGGAAACGAGGGGCTTTTCGTTGCCACTGGGAACTGGCAGGGCCATGAACAGCTCATAGTCCTTGAGGTTGGCGAGGTCCTCGTCAATGGAGCTTAGCGAAGATACGAGGCTGTTGGCCGTGGACAGCGCCCGGCTGACGATCTGCTGCACGTAGAGGAACTGACCCACGGGTTGTGCCCTGGCGATGATCTGACCAACGACCCAAATCAAGGACACCACCTCGGCGCCGTACTGCAGTGAGTCGGCAGCCAGCTGTTTGGGAATGTACCGCTTCTGGAAATCCAGGCGCCGCCGCTCGTCAGCATCCCGGAGCCGTGACCGGAGGTCCATGAGGTAACCCACGATTCCGTAAAGACGCATCTCGGCAATATGTTGGGGCCTCAGGAGGTTCTGTTCAATCATTCGGCGTTGGCGGCGCGAATCCACTTGGGTGTTCCAATGCGCGATTTGCTCGCGGGACAGTTTGAACTGCAGGTACACACTGGGCACGATCGCCACCAGGACAATGACAGCGATCCACCAACTGACCAGGACCAACGCCCCGATGGCGAGGATCACAGAGACCAACTGGGTGAAGATTGCGGCAATCCTGTCCAGGACCCGGGCGTAGCTATCCGAGAACCGCTTCGCACGGTCGTAAAGGTCCACCGTTTCTTTGTCGTCATAACGCCAGAACTCCAGCGCCAGGAATCGCTGGTACATCATGTCGCCCACAATCGCTCCCACCTTGAAGCTCATGAGCTGTTGGATGTAGCGGTCAACACTGCTGAAGGCACCCCAGAACAACCCCAGCGCGGCGGTGATGATGACGTACAGGATTGCCTGCGGACCGGCGTTCGGATCTCCCGCATACCCGGCCGCCAAGGCGGTGGTGGTCAGGGCAGCAAAGTAGGTGGTGACCAGCGGAAGCGTGGCAGAGATCAGCGAGCCAAGCACCTTCATGATCACCGCGACGGGCGAAGCTTTGAAACTCACCTTCAGGACCTGCCCGACGGCGCGTGCGTACGGCCGCAGCGCCAACTTTCGGGGCGGCGTCTTGCCCGGTTGGGCTGGGTTCAGCCGGATGGATTCCGGATGCCGCGGTTGCGCGGGCTTTTCAGACATGACCCCAGCCTATTCTCACGGGCCGACATTTCTGCCCGGGCGGTTAAACAGCTGTTCCCCGCGGAGGTGCCTACGCGGGGAACAGCTGTTAAGACAGGTGATGGATCAGCGTGAACCGTAGTTGGGTGCTTCCACCGTCATCTGGATGTCATGGGGGTGCGACTCCTTCAGGCCTGCCGGCGTGATCCGGACAAACTTGCCGCGAGCCTTCAGCTCGGGGATGGTGGGAGCGCCCGTGTAGAACATGGTCTGGCGGAGGCCGCCCACCAACTGGTAGGCCACTGAAGCCAACGGCCCGCGGAAGGCCACCCGGCCTTCGATGCCTTCAGGGATGAGCTTGTCATCTCCGGAGACGTCAGCCTGGAAGTAGCGGTCCTTGGAGTAGGACGTGTTCTTGCCACGGGACTGCATGGCGCCCAGGGAACCCATGCCGCGGTAGCTCTTGAACTGCTTGCCGTTGACGAAGATGAGATCGCCCGGGGATTCCTCGCAGCCAGCCAGCAGGGAACCGAGCATCACGGTGTCGGCACCGGCAACCAGTGCCTTGCCGATATCGCCCGAGTACTGCAGGCCGCCGTCGGCAATCAGCGGAACGCCTGCCGGGATGGCGGCCTTGGCGGATTCGTAGATGGCGGTGATCTGCGGAACACCGACGCCGGCAACAACGCGGGTGGTGCAGATGGAGCCCGGGCCCACGCCTACCTTGATGCCGTCGGCGCCGGCGTCGATCAATGCCTGGGCACCCTCGCGGGTGGCAGCCTGACCGCCGATGATGTCCACGTGGGCAGCAATCGGGTCCGATTTGAGGCGGCGGATCATGTCCAACACACCTTGGGAGTGGCCGTTGGCGGTGTCCACGAACAGCGCATCCACACCGGCGTCGATCAACTTCATGGCGCGTTCCCAGCCATCGCCAAAGAAGCCGATGGCGGCACCCACGCGGAGGCGGCCTTCGTCGTCCTTGGTGGCCAACGGGTACTGCTCCGCCTTGGTGAAGTCCTTGGTGGTGATGAGGCCCTTGAGGCGTCCCTGCTCGTCAACGAGGGGAAGCTTCTCGATCTTGTTGGTAGCCAACTTGTGCGAGGCTTCTTCGCGGCTGATGCCCACATGCCCGGTGATGAGCGGCATTTTGGTCATGGTGTCGCTGACGCTGCGCAGCGGGAATTCTGATTCCGGAATGAAGCGGGTGTCGCGGTTGGTCACGATGCCCAGCAGGCGCCCGTCGGTGTCCACTACGGGAAGGCCGGAAACGCGGTAGCGGGAACACAGCTCGTCGAGTTCTTCCAGCGTGGCCTGGGGGCCGATGGTCAGCGGGTTGGTGATCATGCCCGATTCGCTGCGCTTGACGCGGTCCACGTGCTCGGCCTGGTCGTCGATGGACAGGTTGCGGTGGACAACGCCCAAACCGCCCTGACGTGCCATGGCGATGGCCATGCGGGACTCAGTCACAGTGTCCATCGCTGCAGACAGCAGCGGGGTCTGCACGGAGATCCGCTTGGAGATACGGGAAGACGTGTCGGCGTCGGACGGGATGACGTCCGTGTGGCCCGGGAGCAACAGGACGTCGTCGTACGTCAGGCCAATAAAGCCAAAGGGATTGTGTTCGGGCTGGGTCATGAGTGTGCGCCTCTTACCTGGGTTCTGGGGGCTTAACTGGTAGGGGTTGCAACTGATGACCAGCCCGTCATTACGGGACTGGCCTGTGCAGAAGGTATTGGATAAATACTAGAACCTCCGCGCCGATCGCCATATTCCGCGACGCCCCAGTGTGAGCAAGAGCACTGGACTTAGCCGCCGGACCACCCGGTGGCAGCAAGGAGCCGCTCTTCGAACATGGGGATCATGCTCTGCACGTAGGTTTTGGTGAGGTGGTTATCGTCCTTATAGACGTAGACATTGCCCACCACTGCCGGACAAGTGCCCTGTTCGCAGATGAAGTCGCTCATATCCATCAGGTAGAGCCTGTCCACTTTGCCCACATAGTCGTCCAACGGCGACGACGCGGCCAGGGACTCTTCCAGCGGGGCGTTGCAGTCAGGCGAATCAGGACCCTTTTTCTGCACGCACTCCGGCATGTTGATGCTGAAGCGGGGGTTGTCTCGGACGCCCACAACGTCGATGCCTGCATCGGTGAAAGGCTGGATGCCTTCAAGGTAGCCGGGGACTTCGGTCTCAAAGGGCGCTGTGGCATGGGTCAACGACGCTACCGTGAACACAGCATCCGGTTGGTGTTCCATGACGTAGGCGGCGCTTGCCTTGTTGAACTCGTTGCATTCGTCGGACCGTTCAGGGGACTCGGCGCCGAACCGGCAACTGCCTTTCAGGAGCGTCACCACTTCCCACCCGTGCTGCTTGGCGATGGGGCCCAGTGCAGCCATGTACTGCTGGGCGTGTGAATCACCAAGCACCACGATCTCCTTGGTCACTTCCTCGGGTTCATCGTTTTGGAGGCAGCCCTCCAGCAAAGGGTCCGTGGGCACGTTGTCCCCACTGCACAGACCGTCAATGTCTGCCCATTCGTCCTTCATCGCTCCCGGCGCCGGGATGATCATCGCTTCCTGGGTGGGTTCCCCCATGAACTCCGGGGACAATGCGGCTGCCCCCGGGGTCAGCTCCTTGGGCTGGCCGGCGATCGCCGCGCTTTCGGAAGCGATGGCACCCTGCCAGGCAGTAACGGGGATCGCCAGCAGCGCACCGCAGGCGGCAATCACGACGGCGGCACGCCAGGACCGCACGTCGGGCCACTTCCAGCGGCGCATGGGGACCTCCACGTATTTGGTGGTGGCAACGGCCAGCACCATGGAGAAGGCCATGATCCCCAGCCCTTGCAGGAGGTTGGGCGTGGTGGTCCCGGAGACCAACAGGAAGAACACCAGGACCGGCCAGTGCCACAGGTAAAGGGCGTAGGAGTTATCCCCCACCAGGACCAGCGGCCGCGAGCTCAGGATACGGTCCACGCCGAAACGGCTGGTGCTCTGCCCGGCGATGATGACCGCCGCCGCGGCAAGCGTTGGCCAGAGCGCGATGAACCCGGGGAAGGAGCGGTCCACGGTGAGGACCAGACCGCAAGCGAGCATGGCGGTGATACCGGCCCACCCCAGGAAGACGCGGAGCCGGCGTTGGGGCTTCAAGTACGGAAGAGCGAGGGCGAGCAACGAGCCCAATGCGAACTCCCAGAGGCGGGCACGGGTGTCAAAGTACGCCACTGCCTGGTTGTTGGTGGTCTGCTCGATGGAGTACATCAGTGATGCCACGAAGACGGCCCCGAAGGCCCCGACGAGGAGCGTCCGGTGGGCTATGGCCTTCCGGTCCGGGAAGAGCTTGGCCAACTGCGGCTGGATCAAGGCAACAGCGGCAAAGACCAAGGGCCACAGGATGAACACCTGGCCCTGGACGGACAAGGACCAAAAATGCTGGAGGGGGCTCGCTCCCGAGTGGTCCTGGGCGTAGTAATCCACAGCGGTGTCCGCCAGCTGCCAGTTCTGTCGGTAGAGCAGCGATGCCCAGGCCTCAGCCAGGACATCCGGCCAACGGCTCTGCGGGATGAAGGCCCAAGTGGCGGTCAGGACCCCCAACAGGACCACGACGACGGCGGGCAGCAGCCGCTTGAAAACGTGCAGCCAGTGCCGCAGGAGCCTCAGTGGCTTCCCGTTCTCGAGTTTGCGTGTGAAGGACAAGGTCAGCAGGAAAGCCGAAATGAGCAGGAAGACGTCAACACCGCCGGAGACCCGGCCAAGCCAAATATGGTAGGCGGCCACCATCAGCACAGCCAAGGCGCGCAAACCCTGGACCTCCGGGCGGAAGCCGGGCTTCGCCGTCGTGCGTTTCTCCTGAACAGGTGCCGTCACCGCAGTTGGAGCGTCCATCATCGCTGCCACCCGGTCGCGGCAAACCACCTTTCCTCAAACATCTCAGCCATGCTGGTCACGTACGTCCGGGACAGGTGGTTGTCATCCAAATACACGAACACGTTTCCCACCACGCTGGGGCAGGTGATGCCGTCGCAGAGGAGGTCGGTCATGTCCAGGAAGGCTGCGTTGCCGAACGTTCCCTGCACGGCTGCGAAAGGGCTCTCCGCGGCCAGGACCTCGGGCTGGTCGGACCTGCAATCGGCGCTGTCCACGCCTTTGGACAACGCACATTCGGTGACGTTGTAGTCAAAGCGGGGGTTGTCGCGGATGGCCACCACCTCGATTCCGAGGTCATTGAAGTTGGTCACCGTCTGCTCAAAGCCGTACACCAACTGCTCGTCCGGTGACGACGGGGACGCCATGGTTCCCACCATGAAAACAGTGTCAGGCGCCTTCTCCGCTGCGTAGCGGAAAGCGGCGGCGTTGAAATCATTGCAACCGGCATCGGCATCCGGGTTCTCCGGCATGAAATGGCATCCGCCCAGCAAGAGGGCAGTCACCTTCCAGTGTTCAGCCTCGGCAAGGGGCCCAAGCGCGGCCAGCCACTGCTGGGAGTGGGAGTCGCCCAACACCAGGATTTCCCTGTCAGCGTCCTCCCCCACGCCATTCTGCTGGCACTTGTCCCGCAGTTGCTTGTCCTCCGGCTTGGCATCGCCCTCGCACGGACCCGACAGCGTTGCCCAATCTTCCGGAAGTTGCTCGGCGGTGGGCAGCGTCTTGGCGCCATCGCTGACCAGATCCACGTAACCGGGGACCAGAGCGTGGGCACCGGGGTTGTCGTTGAACGCTTGGGCCTGAGCGGCTTTGAGGTCCATGTCCTGCTTGTACTGGAACCCCAAGAGCGGCGTGCACGCCACGGCGAGGCAGGCCGCGATGGCGATGGCCGAACGGCGGCGCTTGACCTCGGGCCACTTCCATTCCCGGAACGGCTTCTCCACATACTTGGTGGTCAGGAATGCCAGCACCAGCGACAGGGCGATGATGACGGTTCCAGACAGCCAGCCAGCATGATCCTTGCCGCTCCATGCCAGGGCGATCACCAGGATGGGCCAGTGCCACAAGTAAAGGGCATAGGAGTTGTCGCCCAGCCGGACCAGGAACTTAGAACTCAGGATCCTGTCCACGCCCAAACGGCTCCCGGTTTGGCCGGCGGCAATCACGGCAACAGCAGCCAGAGTGGGCCACAGGGCAACAAAGCCGGGGAATGCCGTCTGTACCTGCAGCAGAATGCCGCAGCTGAGCATGGCGGCCACGCCGATCCATCCCATGATGACCCGGACTGGCTTGGAGAAATTCAAACCCGGAAGAATCAGCGCCAGCAATGTGCCCAGGGCGAATTCCCACAGGCGCGCAAACGTATCGAAGTAGGCCACAGCCTGGTTGGTGGCCGTGAAAATGATGGAGTAGGTGAGGGAGAGGACAAAAATAATCGCAAAGACATACGCGAGAGTTGCCCGGTACCTCAAACTGAACCGGCGGCAAAGAACTGCGACGGTGGCGAAAATGACCGGCCACAGGATGAACACCTGGCCCTGGATGGAGAGGGACCAGAAGTGCTGGAGCGGACTGGCGAGACTGTGGTCGGTTGCATAGTAATTCACAGCCAGGCCCTGCAGGAGCCAGTTTTCGAAGTAGAACAGCGAGGCCCACGCCTGGTGGACCACCTCCACCCACCGGGTGGGCGGAAGGAAGGCAAACGTCGCCGCGAGCGTGGCCAGAAGAACCACCACCACGGCGGGAAGCAGCCGCCGGAACAGGTGCAGCCAGTGACGCACAAGGTCCATGGGCCGGCCCTGTTTATAACGGCCGGTGAACTGCAGCGTCATAAGGAAGGCGGAGATCAGGAGGAACACATCCACGCCGCCGGAAACCCGTCCGATCCAGATGTGGTAGCTGACCACCATCAGGACGGCCAGTGACCTGAGGCCTTGGATCTCGGGGCGGAATTTCGACTTTGCAACGGGTCCGGAAGACCGCCTGCCGGCGCGGGCAGGGGCTGGGATCGTTGGCATAGTCACGTTAGGCAGTTCCTCAAAAGCTGTGGCACAAAGCATCAATCATACGCGGTTCAGCGGCCCCACCCCAGTCGGGACCATCTCGTGGACCGTCTTCCGAAGGTCAATTAGCCCAGGTCCAGCTATGCATTTTCCCAGTCCTGCCTGTGCGTGGCCTATGCCCGAATCACAGCCAAGCGCACGTGATGCAACTACGCTGGAGCCGGGTCGGAGGAAGGAAATCCATGATCGTGCAGCTGCGCCTTTGCGTGCCAACGGAGTTGTCCGAGGCCGTCGTGAAATGTTGCACCGATAACACCGGAGCCGCCGAGGTGGCCGTCCACAAAGATGCTTCTGTGGTGCCACCTGGCGACGTGATCACCGTTCAGCTGGCCCGGGAATCCGCGGAAGAACTGATCGAGCGGCTTCATGGGCTCAAGGTTCCGGACCTGGGCTCCATCTCCATATCGTCGCCGGACCTCGTCCTGTCCAAACGCGCTGACGACGCTGAGGCAGCCGCCCCCGGAGAATCGGCCGACGCCGTCATTTGGGACGAGGTTTCCAGGCAAACCGGCGAGGACTCGAAACTGACGTGGAGCTTCCTGGCATTCTTGGTCATAGCGGCCCAGTTGGCGGCGATCGGCATTGTGACCGATTCAACGATCGCGATTGTGGGCGCAATGGTGGTGGGACCCGAGTTCGGACCGCTCGCCGCGTTGGCCGTGGGGCTGGTGGAACGTAAGTGGCGATTGGTACGTGCATCGATGCTCGCACTGGGTGTCGGTTTTCCCCTCGCGATGCTGGTCACGGCCGTTGCAGCCTGGCTCTCAGTGCCCCTCGGATTGTTTCCCGAGGACGCACTGGATCGGGGATCAGCCGTGGAGTTCATCTACCATCCGGGTCCCTACTCGCTGATCGTGGCCGCACTCGCTGGAGCGGCGGGAATGCTGTCCATGATCAGCCACCGGTCCTCAGCTCTGGTGGGTGTGTTTATTTCCGTCACGACTGTTCCGGCTGCAGGATACGTCGCCGTTGCGTCGGTTCTGGGTGAATACAGCAAGGCGGCCGGATCAGCGATGCAGCTGGCACTCAACCTGGTGGGCATCGTGTCAGCTGCAGCTGCGGTCTTGGTATTCTACCGGCTTGTCGGCATGCGGGTCTCCTTGGCCCGGCGACCGTCGGGCTCCGGACGCCGCTCCGTTGCCAACCGGCGGGCCAGGTAGCGGGCGTCCCGACAGACTCCGGGAAGTGTTGCCGAGGCTGCCGCGAAGAGGAATTCCTGACCGATGAAGAACACGCCGGGAACGTCCTCGGCCACTCCCCTGCTTTGCCTCGGCTCTCCCTGTTCGTCAAAGACCGGCAGTTTCACCCACGAGTACTCCTCCTGATACCCCGTGCACCAAATAACGTTCGTGGCCTCCACCTTTGTCCCGTCTTCCAGGACCGGCAAGCCTTCCGAAACCCCCGCCAGCCTTGGAACCAGCTGCACACCCGCTGCGGCCAGGTCCTTGGTCTTGGTCCGGATCAGCGGCGCCGCCATGGATTTGAAGCCCGGGGCGGCCTTGCGTCCGATCGGCGTGTTGAGCGTTAGGACCCGGACGCCCAGGAATTTCACTATTGGCAGGGCGAAACGTGCTGCGGTACGGCCGTGCTTCATGGGCATTTCGCCGCTTGGCTTCCCTGCAAGAACGGTGGAATGCGACCCTGAAACGTCAAGGGCGATCTCCGCCCCCGAGTTTCCGAGACCTACCACCAGCACTGTTCCGTCCCTCAACTGCCCTGGGTTCTTGTAGGCCTGGGAATGCAGCTGGACTATGTCCGGATCAAGCTCTCCTGCGAAAGCGGGCCGTTTCGGAAGATGGTGTCCGCCGGTCGCAATCACCACGTTGCGCGTGCGCCAGAGCCGGTCCCCTGCCGCGACAACAAACCCCCCATCCTCGGAGCTGATTTCCTCCACATGGACATGGGACACGAAGGGGAGGTCAAAACGACGCACATACTCCTCCAGATAGTCAGCCAGTTGATCTTTGGTGGGAAAGGCAAGACGGTCTCCTGGGAAAGGCCAACCCGGAAGCCCGTCATATTTGGCGGGTGTGAACAGCTTGAGCGAGTCCCAGCGTTGACGCCAGGCATCCCCTGGCCTTCCGTGCTGATCCAGAATGAGGAAGTCACGGCCTTCCTTGGCCAACCAGTATGCGAGCGCGAGCCCGGCCTGGCCACCTCCCACGATGACGGTGTCTACCTCTTGAAGTTGGTTCGATGTCATGATGCGCTCCTTTCGTGTTGCAGTGGATCCTTTGTTGTTTGGTCCAATTTGTTGTTTGGTCCAACCGGTCAATGCACCTCATGCGGCCCGGCCTCGGGCGTCTTCCGGTACCGCAGGCACCACGCGAGCATCAGTGCGGATGCCACCACATAGAAGGCGTGCAGAAGCCATACAGGGCCGGCCGGAAGATCAAAGACATAGAACGAGTGCACGGCATTGGCGATGTTGGTCAGGGCAATGTTCCCCAGGCTGTAGGACGCCACATCCTTTGTTCGGACCGCCTTGAGAAGCATGGGCAGCATGCTGGCGGCGAAGAGCACGGTTGAAACGGTGCCGGCAAGCAGTGGAATGTTCATAGGGCCAAGCTATGAGCCCAGCCCCTCCCGTCGCGTCGGCAGAATGACGCATTAGATTCCACACGGTATGGGTATTTCTGCGCAGCAGGTGACAGAGGGTCCTGTGGAACGGTGCGGGAGGTGACGGGGGTTCAGTGGATCAGGCCATGCTCGAAGGCGTAGCCCGTGGCGGCGGTCCTGGACGGCACAGCAAGTTTGGACAGGATGTTGCTGACATGCCTGGCCACGGTCTTTTCGCTGAGATACAGCTCCCTGGCGATGGTACGGTTCGCGTGGCCACTGGCAACGAGCTGCAAGACTTCCAGCTCACGGCTGGTCAGCGGAAAACTGTTCTGACGTTTCTCGCCCGTGAGCTCCAAAACATGGGCCACTGCAGGCGCCGCTCCGAGATCGGCAAACTCATCTTTGGCAGCTTCAAACTCCATGGCAGCCGAGTCCGGATCTCCCAGCTGCGAGCAAGCACGCCCCGCCAGGACCCTGCAACTGGCCGCGCCGTACGGAGCCTCCAGGCTGTACCAAAGACGCCACGCCTTTCTCGCCACTGACAGGGAAGCGTGCGGTTTGCCCTCCGCAAGCAGCACAGTGGCTTCCGCCTGGCCAGCGAGCGCCTGCTCGAGGGGCATGCCGCCGCCTTCCGGGGACCCGAACTCGTCTGCGGCGGCCCGAGCCGCCTTGACGTCTCCGGCAGCAAGTTCGACGTCGACGACGGCCGGGAGGAGTCGACGGCGGTTGGCTGGGTCAGAAAGGGAAAGGGCACGGCGAAGCATGGACTGGGCTTGTGGTTCTTTGCCCTGCCCGGCCAGGACGAGTGCCAGCCCTGGCAGGGCCTCGAATCCGGTCTCAGCGGCCTTGGCATAAGCTGCCATGGCTTCATCGTCACGGCCGGTCAGGCGAAACAGCTCGCCCTGGAGGTACCACGCGCCCCAGACTGCTTCCGGGTCGCCATGGCGGGAACGGTCCTGGGCGATTCGGAGTGCGGCCGTGGCATCCTCCCAGGCACCGTGCAGGATGAACAGTTCGGCCCTGTGCGACTGGCACTGCCCGCTGAACATGACCATGTCCGGTTGCTGTCCGCACCACCGGGCAAGTGCAGCTGTCCACTCGTGGGCACGCTTGACGTCCAAGGTCAGGCGACAGCTTCCGATGACTGCGCAGTAGATAATGCCGGACGGAATGGGCGACACTTCGCCGGCGGTCACGGAAACCATGACGTCGTCCAGGAACTCCAGGCCCTCAGCGGGAAAACCCAACGCGATCCGTGCTGTACCTACGCCCAGCTGGCCCAAGGCCGTCAGGTCCCGGTCGTGGAAGCGCTGCCCCACAGCCAAGGCACGGCCAAAAAGCTCGTTGCCGGCTTCCGGGTTTCCCCCATACAGCGCGCCCAGCGCCGATGGGATCAAAAGGTAGCCCTCCGCTTCGGTGGGGTCATCCATCCCATCCACCAACTGCTTGGCCCTGGATAACCAGCCGGAACCACGTGCGGGTTCCCCGAGGTTCATAAGGTACAGGACCAGCCACGCAGCACAGCGGGCCGCTCCGGCAATGTCCCCCATGGTCACGTACTCGTCATGTGCCCGCGTCAGATAGGCCACACCTTCCGATTCCTTGCCCAGGAGCATGGCAACCGAGGCAACAAGCTCAATGTCCTGGGGAGGCAGGCCGCCTTCGGTATCCGCCCGGGCGAGGCAGTCCAAGGCATCGCTCCAGCGATGCTCGAAGAACGCCGAGCGTCCGAGATCCAAGGTTGTGGCCGGCATAGTCGTTACTCATCCCGCGACCGGGAACAGCCCGGTTGGCGCACCCAAGCCGCCGTATAAGCGTCAGGTTACTGCCGTCGTCGAACGCTCACAATAGCTGGAGAAGGCGTGCCTGCCGGCAGCCTCCAAGACGCACGAAGCCCCGGCCACGCGAACGTGACCGGGGCTCCAGTGAAACAGGCTGCTAGTGGCTGTGGCCTGCGTGTGCGTCTTCTTCCTCAGCCGGCTTCTCGGCAACCAGGGTCTCGGTGGTGAGAACCAGGGCAGCGATGGAAGCGGCGTTGCGGAGAGCCGAACGGGTGACCTTGACGGGGTCGATCACGCCAGCGGCGATCAGGTCCTCGTACTCGCCGGACTTGGCGTTGAAGCCGTGGTTGGCTTCCAGCTCGGACACCTTGGCAACAACAACGAAACCGTCGAAGCCGGCGTTCTGGGCGATCCAACGCAGCGGCTGGACCAAGGCGCGGCGGACGATGCCCACAGCAGCTGCTGCGTCACCTTCCAGTGCCTTGACGGCCGGGGACTCGTCCAGTGCCTTGAGGGCGTGGATGAGGGCGGAACCGCCACCGGAAACGATGCCTTCTTCGAGAGCTGCGCGCGTAGAGGACACAGCGTCCTCGATGCGGTGCTTCTTTTCCTTCAGCTCAACCTCGGTGGCAGCGCCAACCTTGATCACGCCGATGCCGCCGGCCAGCTTGGCCAGGCGTTCCTGCAGCTTTTCCTTGTCCCAGTCGGAGTCCGTCCGGGTGAGCTCAGCGCGCAGCTGGGCAACGCGGTCAGCCACGTCCTCAGCCGTGCCGGCGCCGTCAACGATGGTGGTGTTGTCCTTGGTCACCGTGATGCGGCGTGCGGTACCGAGTACCTCAAGGCCAACGGTGTCCAGGCTCAGGCCAAGGTCCGGGGAAACAACCTGGGCGCCCGTGAGCGTGGCGATGTCCTGGAGCATGGCCTTGCGGCGGTCGCCGAAGCCCGGAGCCTTGACGGCAACAACGTTGAGGGTGCCGCGGATGCGGTTGACGATCAGCGTCGAGAGGGCTTCGCCTTCGATGTCTTCGGCGATGATGAAGAGCGGCTTGTTGGCCTGCAGTGCCTTCTCCAACAGCGGCAGGAAGTCCTGCAGCGATGAGATCTTGCCCTGGTTGATCAGGATGAGGGCGTCCTCGAGGACGGCTTCCTGGCGCTCTGCGTCGGTGACGAAGTACGGGGACAGGTAGCCCTTGTCGAACTGCATGCCTTCGGTGAGGACCAGCTCGGTCTGGGTGGTGGAGGACTCTTCAATGGTGATGACACCGTCCTTGCCCACCTTGCCGAACGCTTCGGCGAGGAGCTCGCCGACTTCGTCGCTCTGCGCGGAGATGGCTGCGACGCTAGCGACCTGGGTGCCTTCAACTTCGCGGGCGTTCTCAAGGAGGCGGGCTGCGACGGCTTCAACGGAAACCTCGATGCCGCGCTTGATCTCGCCCGGAGCGGCGCCGGCGGCAACGTTGCGCAGACCCTCCTTGACCAAAGCCTGTGCCAGCACGGTGGCCGTGGTGGTGCCGTCGCCTGCGACGTCATTGGTCTTGGTGGCTACTTCCTTGGCCAGCTGGGCGCCAAGGTTTTCGTAGGGGTCGTCAAGCTCAACTTCACGCGCGATGGTGACGCCATCGTTGGTGATCGTGGGAGCGCCCCACTTCTTGTCCAGCACGACGTTGCGGCCGCGCGGGCCAAGCGTCACCTTGACAGTGTTGGCGAGCTTGTCGATACCGGCCTCAAGAGACCGGCGGGCAGCATCGTTAAAAGCAAGCTGCTTTGCCATGGTTGTGTCCTTTCAAGACAGAAAACCCGCACCGCTGACGGTCGGAAATGATTTCCAACGCGACGGCGGTGCGGGGCTCCGGGAAGTTACTTTACGACGATCGCAAGGACGTCGCGGGCGGACAGAACGAGGTACTCGTTGCCGCCGGTCTTGACTTCGGTTCCACCGTACTTGGAGTAGATGACGACGTCGCCAACAGCTACGTCAACCGGTACGCGGTTGCCGTTGTCATCGAAACGGCCGGGGCCGATTGCAACAACTTCGCCTTCCTGCGGCTTTTCCTGTGCGGAGTCCGGAATAACCAGGCCGGAAGCCGTGGTCTGCTCTGCTTCGAGCGGGCGAACAACAATACGATCCTCAAGAGGCTTAATCGAGACCGACACTCGGACTCTCCTTTTCATGAGCTGATTCATGGACTAAGAACTAGGGTGCCGGAGCGTACATCCGCCGTCGCGGTGCCGGAAGACGCTTGGCATTTATTAGCACCCTCCGGGGGAGAGTGCTAACTAGACTCTATGTAAATCGTTAGCACTCGGTCAAGGTGAGTGCCAGCATTTCGTCATGGGTGAACGCAGGTCACCGTCCCGTGAGGTCATCCAGGTCATAGTCCTGGCCGTCGTCATCCTCGTCCAGCGGGGCATTGCCGCGGTTCAGGTACAGGAGCACAGCGGCCGCAACAGCAACGACGCCGGAAATCACCAAGGTGATCATCCCACCGGTGCGGGCGCCGCTGTAGAGCTCGCGGATGTCCCGTGCTTCGTCGGTAGCATCATTGACGCTCTTGCCGGCGACGGAATAGGTGGCCGCGTTGAAGGAATCCAACGCGAAGATGATGATCAGCAAGCCGATGCAGACCACAGCGATCACGGCCCCCGCTATGAGGGCGGGTCGCGCGAACTTCATCATGGTGGAGGGTTGCGGGGCTGCGGTGTCTTCCATGAAAACAACCCTATCCGGCTGATTCGCCCGTCACGTTGTCAAGTGCCGCGCCGTTAGGCTTGATTCCATGCCTCACGCACCGCAGGAACAGATCGCCCCCTTGCTGACCACTGAAGGATGGGAACTCCTGGCCTCCTTGGGGCCCTACCGCGAGGCCGATGCTTTCAGCACCAACGCGGATCTCCGCAAAGCCGGCCACTCCGCCGAATTGGTGGCCGCAGTCCTGACGCAATCACGGTTGCGTACCCGAGCCGAGGCAAAGTTCGGCGAGTTCGCGCGGCAAATGCTGTTCACCCAGGCAGGCTTGGAGCAGGCCACACGGTTGAACGTCGCAGCCCGGCATGCCGAACGCTTCGCCAAGGCCGGCATTTCCCATGTGGCCGACCTCGGATGTGGCCTCGGCGCCGATTCCATGGCGATGGCGTCCATGGACATCTCAGTGACAGCCGTTGAAATGGATGAAACCACCGCTGCCTGCGCCACCATCAACCTCATCCCGTTCCCGCACGCCACCGTGGTGCACTCGGATGCCACGTCCGTGGAGCTGGACGGGATCGACGGCGTGTGGCTGGATCCTGCACGACGCACCACGTCCACGTCGGGGACCAAGCGGATTTGGGACCCTGAGGCTTTCTCTCCCCCCTTGTCCTTCGTGGAGAAGCTGGCAGCCACCGGACGTGCCATTGGCGTCAAAATGGGGCCCGGCATCCCCCATGATTCCGTACCCTCAGGCTGTGAGGCCCAATGGGTCTCGGTGGGCGGGGACGTCACCGAAGTGACCCTGTGGTTCAACGGCGTAGCCCGCCCCGGCGTGCGGCGGGCGGCCCTGGTCATCGGCAGCCAGGGCGCCGCTGAAATCACCAGCGGCGAAGACTTCGACGCAGGTCCCGCAGCCGCCGTCGGGCCTGTTGAAGGTTTCTTATACGAACCGGACGGCGCAGTCATCCGCGCAGGCCTGGTAGCCGACATCGCCGAAAGGCTGGGCGGGCACCTGGTGGATGAGCACATCGCCTACATCTGCGCGCCCGAACTGCACGACACTCCGTTTGCCCGGGCCTATAAGGTGCTTGAGGTGATGCCCTACAACGTCAAGGCCTTGAAGACGTGGGTAAAGGCCAACGGCATCACCGTGCTGGACATCAAGAAGCGCGGCACGGCCGTGACTCCCGAGGAGCTGCGCAAGCAATTGCTTCCCGCCAAACCATCAAAGGGCAAGGACGCAAAAACAGCCACCCTGGTCCTCACCAGGATCGGTGAGGAAAGAGTGGCTGTTGTGGTGGAGCCGGTGACCGGCTAGCACCTCATCGACGGGAGAACTCCGAGGCTTCGCGGACCTGCCCGGCACTGGGGCGCACACCCGTGTACAGCACAAATTGTTCTTCGGCCTGGATGGCGATGACCTCGGCACCGGTGATGACCTTCTTGCCGGAGTTCCTGGCGGCGGTGATGAGCGGCGTCTCAGAAGGCAGCGCTACGACGTCGAAGACCACCTGGGCAGCGGCGACCGTGGCGTCGTCGAAGGACTGCGCGGTCTCATCCGCACCCGCCATCCCCAGCGGGGTGACGTTGATGATCAGGTCCGCTGCTGAGCCGTTGACGTCGTCCTGCCACCTGAATCCGTAGAGATCCGCGAGTGCTCGTCCAGTGGTTTCATTGCGCGCCACGATAGTGACGGCGGTGAACCCTGCGTCCCGGAGCGCTGCGGCAACTGCTTTTGCCATGCCTCCGGCACCCCTGAGAAGGACAGTGTGGCTGCTGGGAACCTGGTGGTCCTTCAGGAGCCGGGCAATGGCGATGTAGTCCGTGTTGTAAGCAGTGAGGACGCCGTCGTTGTTCACGATGGTGTTCACCGAATCGATGGCTTTGGCTGAAGGGTCCATCACGTCAACCAGCGGGATCACGGCTTCCTTGTACGGCATGGACACCGCGGCACCCCGGATGGGGAGGCCGCGGATCCCCGCTACCGCGAGGGTGATGTCAGTGGGCGCGAATGCCTTGTAAACAAAGTTCAGGCCGAGCAGATCGTAGAGATAGTTGTGGAACCTGGTCCCGATATTGCTGGGCCGGGCCGCAAGCGAAATGCACAGGGACATGTCTTTGTTCAGGATTGGCATTCCCCCATTAAACGCCCTGTTGGTAGAGCCGTGTATTCATTGCACTATTTACCCTGCCGCGGGTTAGCCCTGGCGCGCCTTCATCCTGGGGTTGTTCTTGTTGATGACGAAGGTACGCCCCCGCCGGCGCACGATCTGGGCGCCGGGGATCTTCTTGAGGGCACGCAGTGAATTCCTGACCTTCATGGTGTTTCTCCTTTGATATGGGTGTGGGTCTTCGGTTTAGAGGGCGTCGCTGAGTTCCAGGGGGTCGTCCCAGACGCCGGAGTCCAGTGTCATTTCGGCCTCCGTCAGTTGGCAGCCATCCAGGAGCTCGCGGATTTCCGTGGGGTCGATGTCCTCTGAGCGTCCGGTGATGGCAAGGACGGTGCCGCGGTCGCCGTGGTGTGGGTGCCAGTCCAGGAACGCATCGACGTCGGCGCCGGCCTTAGCGTTTGCCTCGCCAGGGCCGGACCCTGCAGAGTCGGCCAGCCAGCTCCCGGTACTTTCGAGCCAGACCCTGGGGCCAATGCCCTGGACGGCGATCCGCCGCGTGGGCGCGGAGGCGATCCATAGGCGGCCGCGCAGCCAGTGCGTACCGATGGCCAGCTGTGGCAGGGCATCCCGGAAGCGTCCGGGGTGAAGGGGACGGCCCGCTTTGTGCAGCACGGTCCGGAAGGGACCAGGTGTTTCCCTCAGGGGCACACGCACGACGCCGGGCCGGTTACGTGCCGCTGCTTCAGCATCGTCGAAGCAACCCGGCCGGAATTCCCCGGCCGAGCCGACGGCATTGGCATGGGGCGCCAACTGGCCCAGCAGTTCCAAGCCGATCAGCCACGCCTCCGATCCTTCCCGCGGATCCCCGGTCAATACCGCTCCCAGACCCGGGGAAACCATCACGGTGTCCACCTGGCCGAACTCACCAATCAGGAATTCGCCACTGGTGCGCTCATCCTGGGGCATGGAGGTGAACCCGGATTCGAACAGGGTGTGTCGGTCCCAGATGTGGTCATCCAAATCCGCCGGGTCCATGGCCAGCACCGCATTGTCCATGACAGCCGGCTGGCTGAGTCCACGGCGAAGTTCTGCGACGGCCATGCCTGCGGCAACTCCCGGCGGGAGGCCCAGGACCACGTGGTCGAAGCCGCAGGCGGCGAGGCGTTCCGCCGTCGGGACTACGTCAAGCCGGACGGTGCAGCTGAGGCAACCATGCTCCAGGACCGTGGTTTCGCGTTCGAACAGCTGACCGCCCCGATAGACGCGTCGAAGGACCAACGAACCGTCCAGGAGATCGTGGAGGACAACCACGGAGTTCTCATGGGTTCGGCCGAGCCTTGCGGCGGCTGCCTCCCGGCATTGGCTGTCCAGGGAACTGACGACTGTGAGGTGCATGGCTCGAGTCTAATGCGAACAGTTCTCATTAGCAAATGACGGCATGCTGCGACGTCGGTTCCTGTCGATATCACCGGTGTTCCTGCTGCATTAGACTTGATCCGACCGCTGGCGGCCCCGCAGCGGGGAACCATGCCCGGCTGACACAACACAAGGCCGGAAAGTACAAATTGAGGGGACTACTTGCAGATTGATTTTGCGCCATCCAGGCAATCGACACTGGGTGTGGAATGGGAGTTGGCGCTCGTCAATGCACGTACCGGGGAACTGGTATCGGTGGCGAACGATGTCCTGAAAGGCGTCGCCGCCAACCACCCGGACCTCAATGAGGACGACGAACACCCCCACATCAAGCGCGAGCTGCTCCTCAACACCGTTGAACTTGTCACCGGCATTTGCGAGACCGTCAAGGACGCCAAAGAGGACCTTGGCCGTTCCCTCGCCGCGGTGCGCGAAGTCACCGATCCCATGGGCGTTGAAGTGTTCTGCGCAGGCAGCCACCCCTTCAGCCCTCCCCTGCTCCAGCCCGTCACGGACAAAGAGCGCTACGCCAAACTTATTGAGCGGACCCAATGGTGGGGACGCCAAATGGTCATCTACGGCGTCCACGTCCACGTAGGCATTGACCGCCGGGACAAAGTCCTCCCCATCCTCGACGGCCTGGTCAACTACTTCCCGCACTTCCAGGCATTGTCCGCCTCCAGCCCTTACTGGGCAGGGGAAGAAACCGGGTACGCCTCCCAGCGTGCCCTCATGTTCCAGCAACTCCCTACCGCCGGGTTGCCCTTCCAGTTCGAAACCTGGGAGGCGTACGAGTCCTACGTCCAGGACATGTTCACCACCGGAGTCATCGACTCAACGTCAGAGATCCGCTGGGACATCCGCCCCGTCTCAAACCTGGGCACCATCGAAATGCGCATCTGTGATGGCTTGGCCACACTTGAAGAAGTAGGCGCCATTGCGGCGCTGACCCAGTGCCTCGTGGACGAGTTCTCCTCCATCCTGGACGCCGGCGGCAGCATCCCCACCATGCCGCCATGGCATGTGCAGGAGAACAAGTGGCGTGCCGCGCGGTATGGCATGGAAGCCATCATCATCCTCGACGCCGAGGGCAACGAACAACTGGTCACCGAACACCTTGCAGAAACCGTTGCGCGGCTTGAACCTGTGGCAGAAAAGCTGGGTTGCTCCGAGGAACTGGCAGACGTCCTGAAGATCATCGAACGTGGAGCCAGCTACCAGCGCCAACGGCGTGTTGCTGCCGAGCACAACGGGGACCTGCAGGCAGTGGTCATGGACCTCGTTCAGCAAATGCGCAAGGGACCGGACGCCTCGTAGTTGGAGACTGTGCCTGCTTGGGCGCGAACCTAGGCAGGCACAGAAACCGTAGTTACCGGCATGGAGGAATCCGGCGCAAACGCTATTCCGCTCGGTCCAACTCCGGCCATGATCAGCTGGGCACCGAGGGCCGCCACCATGGCACCGTTGTCCGTGCAAAGGTCCAGCGGCGGAACGTGAAGCGTGATCCCGGCCGACGCACAGCGTTGCCCGGTCAGTTCCCGAAGCCGTGAGTTGGCTGCAACTCCCCCACCCAGCAACACATCGGTGATGCCGTGCTCTTTGCAGGCGAGGACCGCCTTGGAGCTGATCACGTCCACCACGGCTTCCTGGAACGCTGCGGCGATATCCGCCACGGGCACTTCCTCGCCACGGGCCTCGAACTGTTCAACGCACCGGGCCACCGCCGTTTTCAGGCCGCTGAAAGACCAGTCATAGCGGTGCGGGCCCTTCTCCTCCGCCGTACCCATGTATTTGGGCTGTGAGAGGCCGCGCGGGAAACGGATGGATTTGGGATTGCCTTGGCGTGCCAGTTTGTCGATGGCAGGTCCACCCGGGTAGCCGAGGCCAAGGATGCGGGCCACCTTGTCATAGGCTTCACCCGCGGCGTCGTCGATGGTTGAGCCCAGCAACTCAACGTCATCGGTGATGCTCCGGATCCGCAGGATTTCCGTGTGCCCACCCGATACCAGCAGGGCTCCGAGATTTTCAGGCAACGTTCCGGCACCCAGTCCGGCGGCAGCACCGGCGTCGTGCTTGCCATCCGGTGATGTCCGCGCATCCAGCAGCCCCACGCCAACGTGCGCCACCAAGTGGTTAATGGCATACAGCGGCTTACCCGTGGCAACGGCCAAGGCCTTCGCCGCACAGACGCCCACCATGAGCGCGCCGGCGAGGCCGGGTCCCGACGTGACGGCAATGGCATCAATGTCGTCCAACGTGACACCAGCCTCATGCAGGGACTCCTGCAAGGTGGGGACAAACGCGTCCAGGTGCGCACGCGAAGCGATCTCCGGGATCACGCCACCAAAACGTACATGCTCTTCCATGGACGAGGACACCGTGTTGGTGAGCAGGGTGGTGCCCCGCACGATCCCTACGCCGGTCTCGTCGCACGAGGACTCAATGCCGAGCACCAATGGTTGCTGGGGCTGTTCCGGATGAGCGCCGCTCACGCTGTGTCTCCTTCATGGGGTTTGTTCAGTTCCAGACGCATGATCAGTGCATCCGTGCCGTCCCGGTAGTAGCGGGGTCGGACGTGGATCTGCTCGAAGCCGAACCGCACATAGAGTTGCTGGGCCCGGGGGTTGTCCGCCCGGACCTCCAGCAGGACGTCCGCCGCCCGGCGCCGCCGGGCTTCGTCGATGAGTTCGGTCAAGACGGCGGAGCCGATGCCCTTACCTTCAAACTCAGGCACGACGGCGATCGTCTGGACGTCCGCGATCGGCTCGATGCACATCAACCCTGCATAAGCCACGATCTCTCCGGCGACCTCAGCCACCACATAACGGCGGGTCTCGGGCTGCGCCAATTCATCGAAGAACATCTGCAACGGCCAGGCGTCCACGGGGAACAACCGGCGCTCCAGGGTCTCTACGGCCGGGATATCAGCTTCCGTCATGTCGCGCAGGGAAACCCCTGCGAGCTCCAGCTTGGGTGACAATTTCACAGTTCGCCTCCCCTCACAGCGCACGCTTCCGGGGCCCGGGAACCTGCGCGTCGGATTCCCGCAGGTACAGCGGAGTGGAGTCCAGCAGCGCCTGCCCGGCAGTGAGCCTGGCCAAGGCAAACTGGCCCAGCGATGCTGCGTCAGGTTGGGTCTGGGCAAAGTCCTCGTTGGCCTTCAGGACCTCGGCGTACAAACCTGCGCCGGCGCCGAACACCGGCAAATCCGGAAGCCCGGATGCGAAACCCACATGCGGCCCGTCAACAAGCTCCGGCAGTTGGCCGTCTGCCAAGGTATAGCGCGCCCAGTAAACCTCCTTGCGCCTGGCGTCGGTGGCCACCAGGAATTCAGGAGCAGCGGACGTGGACTCGGCCACCTCAAGGGCGATCGCGTCCAGGCTCATCAGGCCATACAGGGGCTTGTTCCAGACGAAGGCCAAGGTTCGGGCGGTCGCAATGCCGGACCGCAGGCCCGTGAACGGGCCCGGTCCCACTCCGGTGACAATTGCATCGATATCGGCACCCGTGACGCCCGCTCCGGCCAGGAGCTTTTCGATCCCGGGAGCCAGGACTTCGGCATGGCTGCGGGTGTCCTCAGTCGCGAAGGAATCCACCACGCTTTCCATGGCGTCGTCGGAAATCAGTGCGGCACTGGCCACCGCGGAGGTGTCTATGGCCAGGATCAGCATCAGTTGCCTTTCTCTGGTGCCGGGGTTTCAAGAAGCCGTGGAGCTTCGGCCCAGCGCGGACCGTATCCACGGAAAACCAGGGTGCGGGGTTCGTCGTCGTCATCGGTATCGAAGTCCATGACGTCACCGGCTGCTGCGGTGGCGGTTGCCGGGCTTTCCCCACCAACTGACCTGTGCAGGTCAACCTCCAGGCGGCTGTCCGAGAGGTGCTCCACCCGGTCCCTGCCCCATTCCACCACGGTCACCGCGGTGTCCATGGTGTTCTCCAGATCGATGTCGTCGATCTCCGCGGCCGATTCCAGCCGGTAGGCATCCACATGGACCAGGTCCGGGCCGCCGGGCCTGGGGCCATCGGCCAGATTGGGGTGGATCCGGACCAACACGAACGTGGGGGAAATGATGCCGGCCCGGACGCCAAGGCCTTCGCCCAGCCCCTGGGTGAACGTCGTCTTTCCCGCACCCAGTTCGCCGGTCAGGACCAGGAGATCTCCGGCCTCAAGCACCCCGCCCACGGCTGCTGCGAGCGCATGCGTCTGCTCCGCCGTCGTGACCGTCAGCGTGCGCTCCCATTGGGGTTCACTCACAGTGCTGCCGCCTCTGTCGCATGACCGGCAGCCTTGTGGGCCTCTGCCTGCGCACTTACCTCGTTGAGGTAAGTGCGTGGCACGCGCGGGCTGATGCGGGTAACAATTTCATAGTTGTTGGTCCCCGCGGCCGCGGCCCAATCGTCAGCCGTGGGACCACCGTTGGCACCGTCTCCGAGCATGACGGCTTCCGCGCCCTTGAAAGAAGCTGCCTCTTCGGGCGTCAGCGCTCCGAGGTCGATGACCATCTGGTCCATCGCGATCCTGCCCACTACGGGGTAGTTGGTGCCGTTGACGCGGACCGGCCCGCCGGTGGCAATGCGCGGGACACCGTCGGCGTAGCCCAACGGCACCAGGCCCAGCGTGCTTTCCCCGCTGGTCCGGTAGTTGAGGCCGTAGGAGACGCCCTGGCCCTCGGGTACCTTCTTGCAGTTGGACAGCAGTGTCCGGACCGTCATGGCAGGATGCAGGCCAAGCTCGGCGGAGGTTGCCCCTTCGAAGGGCGAGAGTCCGTAGATGCCAAGGCCCACACGCACAAGATCGAAGTGCGAGTCCGGGCGGGACAGCGTGGCGGGGGTGTTGGCGATGTGCCGGACTTCCATGTCCACTCCGGCGTCCTCGGCCATGGCGATTGCCTCACGGAAGACGGCCAGTTGCTCATCGGTTTCCGGCCTGTGCGGCTCGTCAGCCACAGCGAGGTGCGAGAAGATACCCACCACACGCAGCAGGCCTTGATCCTGGTACTCCATGGCCTGGCCAACCAGTTGGTCCCAATCGGCGATGGGGCAGCCGTTACGTCCCAGGCCGGTGTCCACCTTGAGGTGGACGCGTGCGGGCCGTTCCTGTTCGCGGGCTGCAGCGACCACGGCGTCCAACTCCCAGCCGGAAATTCCGACGTCGATGCCGGCGGCTACTGCCGCTTGGAAGTTGCTTTCACGGGTGTGCAGCCAGGCGAGCAGGGGGGCATCCACTCCGGCGGCGCGCAAGGCCAGCGCCTCGGAGATATGCGCGACACCGAGCCAGGCGGCACCGGCGTCGAGTGCTGCGCGTGCCACTTGGACGGCTCCGTGACCGTAAGCATCCGCCTTCACTACGGCCATGACCGTAGCAGGGGACGCAATGGCGACGAACTGACGTACGTTGTGCCGCACGGCTTCGAGGTCAATCACAGCGGAGCGTTCCAGCACCGCCGACTTTGTTATGGAGGCTTTCGACCCGATACCGATATCTGCAGCTGCTTCGTAAGTCACCCTAGAGATTCTAGTGGTGCCGGTGAATTCGGGTTAACTGCCGGCCAGCCGATTCCCTGCTGCGCGTCGGGATTGCGCGTCATTACTGCGCGTCCGACAAATGCGCGATCGTCGCCCGTGCGCGGCGCTGGGCTTCCGCCGGGATGTCCTTGACGATAGGTTCCAGGAACGCGAAACGCCGAAGCCACTGGCTGGATTGGCGTTCCTTCCGCGCATTGGCCCGCTGCCACCAGTCGGCGATGTCTCCCCACCCGGGGGCGGCCAGGGAACCGCCTACTTCCTGGACGGCCAGGGAGGCACAGAGGTTCGCGAACCGGAGCCGGTCCCCCAACCTCCACCCCGCCAGGCACCCCACAATGAAGGCCGCCCCAAAACAATCTCCCGCACCGGTGGGATCGTAGGCGGACACCGGCAGGGAAGGCACCCATTCTTCTTCGCCGGTCTCGGAGTCCACCGCCACGGCACCCTGTGGGCCGAGCGTCACCACGGCAACGGGGACCCGGTCTGCCAGGGCGTACAGCGCCGCCCAAGGGTCCGCCTTACCGGTGAAGGCCATGGCTTCGGGCGCGTTGGGCAGGAAGGCATGGAAGTTCTCCAAAAGATCCAGGCGCCTTTCGGACCACTCCCCCGTGGGATCCCAGCCCACGACGCCAAAAAGCCTGGTGCCCGCTTCCTTCGCCGCCAGCATCCACGGTTCCAGTTCCTCACCCAGGTCAGCGACGGCTGCGAGCGCCTTGGGCGGTTGTCCTATCAGCTCGGAGGAACTCACGGGGGCGGGGTGCCCGTGGGTGACCATGGACCGGTCCTGGTTGACGCAGAGCGACACGGTAACGGGTGAGTGCCAGCCCGGTATCTTTCTGGACAGCGAGAGGTCCACGTGTTCCTGGCTTTCAAGGATCTGCCAGTTGTAGTCGCCGTAGCCGTCGTCCCCGAAGGTCGCGGCGAGGTTGGTGCGCAGGCCCAGGCGCGCAGCGGCGATGGCCTGGTTGGCTACGCCACCCGGGCAGCTTCCCATTCCTTCGCTCCAGATCTCCGTGCCGGGCTCAGGCGAGTGCGGAAGACCCGTGAAGATGATGTCCTGGAAGACGGTTCCGGTCAGGAGGAGGTCGCACTGCTGGTCCGTGGGGGACCGTAGGGAGGCAAGGGGATCAAACCGTCGCTGGGGCATAGCGTCCATGCACCGCAGACTACGCTGCACCGTAGTGGGCTGCATAGATGTTGAGGCCTGCATAGACTCGGGTCATGCGGCTCATGATCGCCGGTGGTGGCGGCTTCCGGGTACCCCTTGTCTACCGGGCTTTATGCGCGGGCCCGTTCGCCGGACTGGTGGACGAGTTGGTGCTGTACGACGTC
Source organism: Arthrobacter sp. D5-1 (assembly GCF_017357425.1). Classification (NCBI taxonomy): domain Bacteria; kingdom Bacillati; phylum Actinomycetota; class Actinomycetes; order Micrococcales; family Micrococcaceae; genus Arthrobacter; species Arthrobacter sp. D5-1. The sequence continues at coordinate 3,359,785 of NZ_CP014571.1, forward strand.
GACGCCGGACGGCTCGCAGCCATCGAGGCCGTGATTGGGGACATGCCCCCGGCAGGCGGTTCCACTCCCGTCGTCGTGGTGTCCACGGACCTGCGGGAGGCCCTCACTGGGGCGGACATGGTCTTTGCTGCCATCCGGCCCGGTGGCACCGCCGGCAGGATCGCCGACGAACGCGTGGCCTTGGACCTCGGTCTGCTTGGCCAGGAAACCACAGGCGCCGGCGGCATCTCCTATGCCCTGCGTTCGATCCCCCGCATGCTGGAACTGGCCGAGGCGATGCGACGCCACTGCCCCGAGGCGTGGCTTATCAATTTCACCAACCCCGCCGGCATGGTCACCGAAGCACTGGAGCCGGTGCTGGGGCGCAAAGTAATCGGTATCTGCGATTCCGCCGGTGGCCTGGTCCACCGGGCGGCGCGGGCTGTTGGCGCGCCGCTCACAGAAGGAACGCTCGACGGCGTGGGCTACTTCGGCCTGAACCACCTCGGTTGGCTGTATCGGCTGGCACCCGGCGGGCAGGATCTGCTGCCGGGCCTGCTTTCCGACCATGCGGCCCTTGAGTCCCTGGAAGAGGGCAGGCTGTTTGGGCAGCACACCTTACTGCAGCTTGGCTGCCTGCCCAACGAATACCTTTACTACTACTACCAAACGGCGCAGGCTACCGACGCCATCCGCCGGCAGCAGGAAACGCGTGGAGCGTCCATACACCACCAGCAGAGTGCCCTGTATCCAGCCCTGGCAAAGGCCCCGCACGCCTTTGAGCTGTGGGACGGCGCCCGCCGGGCCCGCGAGGAAGGTTACCTGGCCGAGGCGCGTACGCGTGGAGAGCAACGGGACGAGTCTGATCTCGCAGGCGGCGGCTATGAGCGCGTGGCGTTGTCCGTGATGCGGGCACTGTCCGGCGGCGGTTCTGCCCAGCTGATTTTGAACGTGCCCAACGCGCCGGTGCTGCCGTCAGGCGCCCTGGCCACAGCGGAGGTGGCCGTGCCCGGGCTGCCGCCGGACGCCGTCGTCGAGGTTCCCTGCGAGGTAACGCCCGACGGCGCGTTGCCGCTTGCGCAAGCACGGCCCGGCGGGCAGTTCCTCACGCTGATGCAGCACGTCAAGGAGGTGGAACGGCTGACCATCCGCGCTGTGGCCCATGGAGAGCGCAGCGCTGCCGTGGGTGCCTTCGCGGCGCATCCATTGATCGGATCGGCGGAGCTGGGCGAACTACTCCTCACAGGGTACGAGGCAGCCTTTCCCGAACTGGCGCAGTTGTGGGGCCCTAAAGCTTCCGATACATGACGTGCAGGCCGACGTACCCGATCTCCGGGTGGTCAAAGGCCTCCGGGACCGTAGCGAGGATCCGGAAGCCCATGGACTGCCACAGCCACACTGCCCGGACGTTGCTCTCCACCACGGCGTTGTACTGCATGGCGTAGAAGCCCGCCGCCTTGGCCTCACTCAGCGAATAGGCGCAGAGGGCGCGGGCGATGCCTTGGCCTGAGTTGTTGGCCCCCACCATGTACCCGGCGTTGGCAATGTGGTTGCCGCCACCGGCTTGGTTTGCGTGGAACTCTCCTGTTCCCAGGATCTGGCCCGTGTCCTTGCCCACGGCCACGAACGTCTGGCCGGGAGCGTCCTTGGTCCACTTGTTCCTGGCCGCTTCCTCGGAGGTGTCGCGATCCCAGGTGAAGGTCTCGCCGGCCCGGATTACCGGCTCCAGGATGGCCCAGATACCGGGCCAGTCTTCAGGGGTGGCTTTGCGGATGTCGAAAGTCTGTTCTTGGCTCACAGCGGCCACGCTAGCAGCCTTGTCCAGAACACCGGGTTGCCGTGGGGTGGCTTTGATCAGCAGGAGTAGTGTTTTCTGCAGGGCAAAGGCGTGTTGGCTGTTTGCTGTTTGCTGTGAGTGTCAGGAGGAATGCGGTGCCGTTGATCCGTCGTGTGGCGTTCCTGTCCTTGCACACCTCCCCCATGGAGCAGCCGGGTGCCGGTGATGCCGGTGGAATGAACGTCTACGTCCGGGCGTTGGCCATGGCACTCGCGGAGTCCGGGGTGGAGGTGGAGATCTTTACCCGTTCCACCAAAGCGGGCCAAGCCGCCGTCGAGCATCCAGGTCCCGGCGTCTGCGTCCACAACGTCATGGCCGGGCCGCGCCGGAAACTGCCCAAAGAAGAATTGCCTGCCCTCCTGCATCAGATGGTGGAAGAAATCGACAGGATCCGGGGAAGCCAACTTCACGGCCGCTACGATGCCATCCATTCGCACTACTGGGTTTCCGGGGTGGCAGGGCTTGAGTTGGCCCAGCTTTGGGGTGTTCCGCTGGTCCACACCATGCACACCATGGCCAAGGTCAAAAACCTGGTCCTCGAATCCGGCGAACGCCCCGAGCCCCGGCGCCGCGAGGAGGGTGAGCAGCGGATTGTGGATGGCGCAGCCCGGCTGGTGGCCAACACTCCTGCCGAGGCCGAAGAACTGGTGTCACACTACGGTGCCGATCTTGACCGGATCGACGTCGCGCCGCCGGGCGTGGACCTCAAAGTGTTCACACCGTCTTTTCGGCGGAAGTCGCGATCCTTGCGGGGTGTCAGGCCGGACAGTTTCCATATCCTCTTCGCCGGCCGCATCCAGCGGCTCAAGGGCCCCCAGGTGTTCGTCAAAGCCGCGGGAATCCTGCGCAAGCGCAGGCCGGACATTGACCTTGAGATGACCATTCTGGGATCTCTTAGCGGGGCCAAGGATTTCAACCTTCAACACATTATCGAAGACGCCGGACTGGCCGACGTCGTTACTCATCGGCCGCCTGTCGTGGCGCCGGAGCTGGCCAGTTGGTTCCGTTCAGCAGACGTCGTTGTCATGCCCTCGTTCAGCGAATCCTTCGGTTTGGTGGCCTTGGAAGCACAGGCGTGCGGTACACCTGTGGTGGCCACCAATGTGGGTGGCCTGTCCCGCGCAATTTCCGACGGGCGCACGGGCATGCTGGTGGACGGGCACGACCCCTCCGACTGGGCAGACGCCCTGGAAGACCTCTACGATGACGTCCAGACCCGGGAAGACATGGGCCGGTTGGCGGCCACCCATGCCGAATCCTTCGGATGGCAACGGACGGCAGCCATCACCTTGGAAAGCTACCGCGAAGCAGTAGGTGGCCTGCTGGTTCCCCGGCGCTGAGTCTTCGCCGGATCCCCCGCAGGGACTGATAGATTGTCGCGCACAGCGAACCAACGCCTGCAGCACCAACCCCGCTGCGGGGACACCCAGCCGAAGGACAACGATGTCTGAGAACAAGGTCATGTCTGATCTTGAAATTGCCCGCAACGCCACCATCCTGCCCATTGTGGACATCGCCCAACGCGCGGGCATCACAGTGGATGCCCTTGAGTTGTATGGGCCCTATAAGGCCAAGATCAATCCAGCCAAGCTGGTCCTCCCGGCACGCACAGTACCTGGCAAGGTGGTCCTGGTGTCTGCCATGTCCCCCACCCCGGCGGGTGAAGGGAAGTCCACCACCACCGTGGGGCTCGCAGACTCGCTGGCACGCGCGGGACACAAAGTGATGATCGCCCTGCGCGAGCCATCCTTGGGTCCCATCCTGGGCATGAAGGGCGGAGCCACCGGCGGTGGTTACTCGCAGGTGTTGCCGATGGATGACATCAACTTGCACTTCACCGGCGACTTCCATGCGATCACTTCCGCCAACAACGCCCTCATGGCACTGGTGGACAACCATATTTTCCAAGGCAACGAACTCGGTATCGATCCCCGCCGCATGACCTTCAAACGCGTGCTGGACATGAACGACCGTGCCCTGCGGGAAGTAGTCATCGGCCTCGGCGGGCCTGTGCAGGGCGTGCCCCGGCAGGATGGCTTCGACATCACTGTCGCGTCCGAAATCATGGCGGTCTTCTGCCTGGCCACGGACTTGGACGATCTCCGCTCGCGGCTGGGTCGGATCACCTTCGGCTACACCTACGATCGCGCGCCGGTCACCGTTGCCGACCTCGGCGTTGAGGGTGCCCTGACCATGCTGTTGAAGGACGCCATCAAGCCCAACCTCGTCCAGACCATCGCCGGGACACCGGCTTTGGTCCATGGTGGCCCGTTCGCGAACATCGCCCACGGCTGCAACTCGTTGATCGCCACCAGCACGGCCATGCAACTCGCAGACATCGTGGTCACCGAAGCGGGATTCGGAGCAGACCTCGGCGCCGAAAAGTACATGGACATCAAGGCGAGAATCGCCGCGGTGGCGCCATCCGCCGTCGTGGTGGTTGCGACCATAAGGGCCCTCAAGATGCAGGGCGGGGTCCCCAAGGACCAACTCAGCCGACCGAACGTCGAAGCCGTGGCCGCCGGGGTGGAGAACCTCCGGAGACACGTCCGGAACGTCGCCAAGTTCGGCATCTCCCCCATTGTCTCCATCAACAAGTTCGGCACGGACACCCCCGAAGAACTGGAGTGGCTGCTCGCCTGGTGCGCCGCGGAAGGTGTTGAAGCCGCCGTCGCCGACGTCTGGGGCCGGGGCGGCGGAGGCGACGGCGGTGACGACCTCGCTGCCAAGGTCGCAGCTGCGCTTGACGCGCCCTCCGATTTCCACCACCTCTACCCGCTGGAAATCCCTGTGGAGGACAAGATCAGGACCATCGTGCAGGAGATCTACGGGGCCGACGGCGTCGAGTTCTCGGTTCCCGCCCTGAAACGCCTCGCGGAGATCGAAAAGAACGGTTGGTCCGACTTCCCCGTCTGCATGGCCAAGACACAGTATTCCTTCACGGACGATGCCTCCCGGCTGGGGGCGCCCAAGGGATTCACCGTGCACGTCCGCGAGCTGATCCCCAAGACCGGCGCCGGGTTCATTGTCGCGTTGACCGGCGCTGTCATGACCATGCCCGGACTGCCCAAGGAGCCGGCCGCGATGCGCATGGACGTGGACGCCGAAGGACAACCCACCGGCCTCTTCTAGCGCTCTCTCACATCCCGCGCCCTTCCAACCAACGCTCTCTCACATCCCGCGCCCTTCCGGCCAGCGCTCTCTCACTCTTTTGAGAAAAGTGAGCGAGCGTCCGCACCAAACCCAAGGGACGTGAGAGAAGGTTCGGAGAATGGCAAACGCCCCCGTATCGGATACGGGGGCGTTTGGTGTGACAGAGGTGTTTAGCGCTCGATGTCGCCGCGGATGAAAGCCTCAACCTTCTCGCGGGCGAGGTCGTCGTTGAACTGCTCCGGCGGGGACTTCATGAAGTAGCTGGAAGCAGACAGCAGCGGGCCGCCGATGCCGCGGTCCAGGCCGATCTTGGCGGCACGGATGGCGTCGATGATGACACCTGCGGAGTTCGGGGAATCCCAAACCTCGAGCTTGTATTCGAGGGACACCGGGGCATCACCGAAGTTGCGGCCTTCGAGGCGGACGAAGGCCCACTTGCGGTCATCGAGCCAGGCAACGTAGTCGGACGGCCCAATGTGGACGTCATCGGCGTGCAGCTCGGCCTCAACATTGGAGGTCACAGCCTGGGTCTTGGAGATCTTCTTGGATTCGAGACGATCGCGCTCCAGCATGTTCTTGAAGTCCATGTTGCCACCGACATTCAGCTGGTACGTGCGGTCCAGCGTAACGCCGCGGTCTTCGAAGAGCTTGGCCATGACACGGTGCGTGATGGTGGCACCGATCTGGCTCTTGATGTCATCGCCCACGATCGGGACACCGGCCTCAGTGAACTTGTCAGCCCACTCCTTGGTTCCGGCGATGAAGACCGGGAGTGCGTTCACGAACGCAACACCGGCGTCGATGGCGCACTGGGCGTAGAACTTTGCAGCCTGGTCCGAACCGACGGGCAGGTAGCAAACCATGACGTCAGCCTTGGCCTCGCGCAGCGCTGCGACGATGTCCACCGTTTCGTCCGGTGCCTCAACAATGGTCTCGCGGTAGTACTTGCCCAGGCCGTCCAGGGTGTGGCCGCGCTGGACGGTGACACCAGTGGCGGGGACGTCGGCGATCTTGATGGTGTTATTTTCGCTGGCGCCGATGGCGTCGGCCAGGTCCAGTCCAACCTTCTTGCTGTCGACGTCGAAAGCAGCAACGAACTGGACGTCGTTGACGTGGTACTGGCCGAACTCGACGTGCATCAGACCCGGGATCGTGGCCTTGGGGTCAGCGTCGCGATAGTACTGAACACCTTGGACCAGCGATGCGGCGCAGTTACCTACGCCGACAATGGCAACACGAATCGGATGTGAAGACACGGAACTCCTTTTGAGAACTAAACCTCATGTGCCAGGCGCAGCCCTGACTGAGTCCAGGGCACGACTGATTGGCACGGCGCCATTCGGCGCACTCTTGCATTGTAACCAACACAGCAGGGGCCGGCTTTGTTCCCGGCCGGCCCCTGCTGTTTTATGGCGAAACTTCCGAGGCTACTTCTGGGCCCACCGGTTGATGTCCGACTCCACAGCGAACTCGTCGATCGCCGTCAGCTCATCAGTGGTGAACTTCAGATTGTTGATGGCGCTGAGCGTGTCCTCCAACTGGGCCACGCTTGAGGCACCCACCAATGCGGAGGTCACCGGCGAGCCCTTCGGCTGGTCGCGCAGGATCCAGGCGATGGCCATCTGGGCCAGCGTCTGCCCGCGACCTTCGGCGATGGCGTTCAATCCCCGGACCCGGTCCAGCTTCTCCTCGGTCAGCTGTGCTTCGGACAGGAACCGCTCCTTGGCGGCCCGTGAATCGGCCGGTACGCCGTTGAGGTAGCGGTTGGTGAGCATTCCTTGGGCGAGGGGCGAGAACGCGATGGAACCGGCGCCTACTTGGTCCAGTGCCTCGTAGAGATTGGGCGTGCCGTTCTCCGTCCAGCGGTTCAGCATGGAGTAGCTGGGCTGGTGGATGAGCAGCGGGGTTCCGAGCTCCTTGAGGATCCGGGCAGCTTCAAGGGTCTGCTCCGGGGTGTAGGAGGAGATGCCAGCGTAGAGCGCCTTGCCTGATCGAACAGCGTAGTCCAAGGCACCCATTGTTTCTTCCAGCGGAGTCTCGGGGTCGGGACGGTGGCTGTAGAAAATATCCACATAGTCCAGGCCCATGCGCTCCAGCGACTGGTCCAGGCTGGAAATCAGGTATTTGCGGGATCCCCACTCGCCGTACGGGCCGGGCCACATGTAGTAACCGGCTTTGGTGGAGATGACCAGTTCGTCACGGTACGGCTTGAAATCATCCTTCAGGTGGCGCCCGAAGTTGGTCTCGGCTGAGCCGTCCGGCGGTCCGTAATTGTTGGCGAGGTCGAAGTGGTTGACACCGAGATCGAAGGCGCGGCGCAGGATGGCACGCTGTTCGTCAAAACGTTTGTCATCGCCGAAGTTGTGCCAGAGTCCCAAGGAGATGGCGGGGAGCTTGAGTCCACTGCGTCCGACGCGGCGGTAGGGCATGGTTTCGTAGCGGTTTTCCGCGGCCGAATAAGTCATACGTACTATCCTGCCACTGCACAATCCAGGGTGACGGCGGTGTCCGCCATGTGGGCGCCGTCACCCCGGATTGTGTATGGCTTAGTTGACGCGCACGACGGCGGCGCTCCCGCCGGGAAGCGTCAGTGTTCCCTCATCGAGGACTGCTTCATGGTCAGTGGCCAACAATATGGAGCCGCTGAGGGGTGTCCCGAGTGCCTCGTCACCGAAGTTGCACACCACCCGGACAGTGCCGCGGGAGATCTGCAGCCAGTGTTCGTCGTCGTCGTATTCCACCACTGTGCTGCCGAAGCCACCGTCCACCAACTCGGGGGTGTTTCGGCGCAGTTGTGCTAAATCCTTGTACAGCTGGAGCAGGCGTGCATGGTTTCCCTCGCCGGCTTCTTCCCACTTGAGTTTGGACCGGAGGAAGGTTTCCGGGTCCTGTGGGTCCGGCACCACCGCGGGGTCCCACCCCATGCGTTCGAACTCCTTGATGCGGCCCTCTGCGGTAGCCTTCCCGAGCTCGGGCTCCGGATGGGAGGTGAAGAACTGCCACGGCGTAGACGCACCGAATTCCTCGCCCATGAAGAGCATGGGCGTAAATGGAGATGTCATGGTCAGCACAGCACCGATGGCCAGCTTCCCATAGGACAGCGACGCGGTGAGGCGGTCACCGATGGCGCGGTTGCCGATTTGGTCGTGGTTCTGGAGGCAGACAACCAAAGCTGACGGGTGCGCCAGATCCCTGCGGATGGGCCGGCCGTGGTGCCGTCCGCGGAAGCTGGAGTAACTGCCATCGTGAAGGAATCCATGCTCCAGCACCTTGGCCAGGACCGCCAGTGAATCGAAGTCCGCGTAGTAGCCGGTGGTTTCCCCGCTCAGGTTGACGTGAACGGCGTGGTGGAAATCGTCGCTCCACTGCCCATCAAGTCCGTAGCCGTTGTCCTTGCGTGGATATATGAGGCGCGGGTTGTTCAAGTCCGACTCAGCGATCAAAGTCCGGGGAATTCCCGTCTCGGCCTCGATCTGATCGCCCAGAGCCCCGAACTCCTCCAGAATGTGGACGGCCCGTTCGTCACGCAGCGCGTGGACGGCATCGAGGCGGAGACCGTCCACATGGTAGTCACGGAGCCACATCGCCGCGTTCTCCAGGATGTAGCGCCGGACGTCGTCCGAGCCTGGGCCATCCAGGTTGACGGAGTCACCCCACGTATTTCCCTCCCCTGATTTCAGGTAGGGGCCGAACTTGGGCAGGTAGTTTCCGCTGGGTCCAAGGTGGTTGTAGACGACATCCTGGATGACGCCCAAGCCGGCAGCATGCGCGGCGTCCACGAATCGCTGGTACGCCGCTGGGCCGCCGTAGGGCTCATGGACGGCGTACCAAAGCACTCCGTCGTAGCCCCAATTGTGGACACCGTTGAAACCGTTGACCGGAAGTAACTCGATGAAGTCCACGCCAAGGTCCACCAAGTAGTCCAGCTTGGCAGCGGCGGCATCCAGCGTTCCTTCCGGTGTGAAGGTACCCAGGTGAAGCTCATAGATGACGGCTCCCTTGAGCTGCCGTCCCTTCCAAGCCGAGTCCTGCCACTCATGGATGGAGGGATCGAACGTGGCGGACAACTCGTGCACTCCGTCCGGCTGCCTCCGCGAGCGCGGATCAGGGAACGGACCCTCTCCGTCCACGATGTACCCGTACGGTACACCGTCACTTTCCTGGCCAGCCACATCAGCCGGCGCCCGCCACCAGCCCGGGGCGGCGGCGTCGTGGTGTTCCATGGGGTACTCACGTCCATCGGCAACAAGCCGGACCGAGTCGGCGTTCGGCGCCCAGACGTCGTAGCGGTTTTTTCCAGCAGCGTGCTCCAGCATCATGCTCCCTTATGCGTGTTCAAGCGTGCGTTGCAGTGATGGTTTGCGGTGGTGGGGATCAGTCCGTAGGCACCAGCAGTGCCACGGGGTACTGCTCCAACAACGTGGCCAATTGGACAGTGCCGGCACTGTATGTGTGTCCGGTGAGTTCGTCCCGGGCGTTGACGGACAATTCGATGATTGTGTCCCGCCAGCCGCCTTCCCGCGCAAGCCGCTTGGGCAGTCGGGTGGCAACCGTGAGGGCACCGCGCCGATCAGCTCCGCGGTCGAAGGCCACTACGTGATCTGCGGCCGCACCTTGTGCGACCACCGGCAGGTATCCGCCGAAGAGCTCAGGCCGATCGCGCCGCAACCGCAGCGCACGGGACACCACCAGCAGCTTGGCTGCCTCATCCGTGAACTGTGGCGCAGCGCCGTTGTCCAGCTCCGCCAAGGCAGTCATACGGGCCTGGAAGTCAACGGGCCGCCTGTTGTCAGGATCAGTCAGGGAGCCGTCGCGGAATTCCGTGCCCTGGTAGACGTCAGGAACCCCGGGCATGGTCAGCTGGACCAGCTTGGCCGACAACGAGTTGGACGTCCCGTACGGTTCGAGCTCAGCGACAAAGTTGGCCAGCGCCGCTGCAACCTCCGGCACATCAAAGACAGAGTCGACGGCGGCAGCCAAGTGGCGCTCGAAGTCCTGGTTGGGGTCGGTCCAATTTGTCGAGTTACCGGCCTCGCGCGCCGCCTTCAGGGCATACGACTGAAGACGCCCGCGGTCTGCCGGCCACGCACCAACAATTGACTGCCACACCAGCGCGGCCAACGGGCCGTCCGGAATCGGGGCCAACTCCTGCACTGTCCCCAAGAAGAGTTCCCACTCCGGGACGGCCTCGGAAATGACCGAAATACGCGCCCGGGCGTCCTCGCTTCGCTTGGTGTCATGGGTGCTCAGCGTGGTCATGGACAACGGCAGGACCTGCTGGCGGCGGGCCATGCGCTCATGGAAGACCCCGCTGGACACGGCGAATTCGGTGGGATCGGCCCCTACCTCGGTGAGGGTACCCAGACGGGTGTAGCGGAAGAAGGCTGTGTCCTCCACACCCTTGGCCATCACCATGCCGGAGGTCTGCTGGAAACGCCGGGCCAAGGCGCCGGTGGAATCGAGCAGCAACGGCGTCAGGTCTTCCAATACCGCCTTGAGATCTGCACGGTTTTCCGCGGCATGGCGGATGGATTCCACCAGGACGTCCTGACCGTACGGGAGGTAGGTGCGGTAGATCGGGAAGCAGCAAATGACTTCCGCGATGGCATCGGCCACCTTGTCCGCCGGCAAGTCCATGGAAGGAGGCACCAGGCGTGCGAGCCTCAGAATCTCTGACCGCAGGATGCCATCCGCAATACGGCGCTTGGTCCCGTGGATCATCTCCTCGTAGTCCGCCGGGGCATCCGCATCCCGCAGCCTGGCGTCGAGGGAATCGAGGTATTCCTCAGCTGCGGGGTCCACGAAAAGCCGGTCCACGTCAGCGAGGGCGTCATAACCGGTGGTACCTTCGCAGTCGAAGGTGTCCGGCAACTGCTCCCCCGGCTCCAGGATTTTCTCGACAAGCAGGTACGCGCCGCCCGTTGCTTCCCGCAGCCTGGCCAGATAGCCCTCGGGATCCGCCAGGCCGTCCGGATGGTCGATCCTGAGCCCATCCACCAGTTCCTCACGGAACCACCGGACGATCTCTTCATGGGACTCGTCGAAGACCCATGGGATCTCCACCCGGACACCAGCGAGGGTATTCACCGCGAAGAACCTGCGGTAGTTCAGTTCGGCGTCGGCCCTGCGCCAGCCGATGAGCTGGTAGTGCTGCCGGGCGTGGACGTCCTGGGGACTGTCACCAGGGGCAAAGGTGCCCTCGGCCAAGGGAAAACGGTGATCGTAGTAGTGCAGTTCACTGTCCACCACAGTGAGTTGCTCCAAGTCCTCATCGCTGCCCAGGACCGGAATACGGATTTTCCCCCCACCGAAATCCCAATCGACGTCGAAGGCCTCGGCGTACTTGGACCCGGGTCCTTCCTTCAGGAGCTGCCACCACCAGGCATTCTGCCCGGCCGAGGCTACACCCATGTGGTTGGGCACAATGTCGGCCAGAATGCCCAAGCCCTGTTCCCGGGCCGCCTTTGAAAGTGCAGCGAGCCCCTCGGGACCACCGCGCGAGGGATCCACGGTGGAGGGATCGGTGACGTCATAGCCGTGATCCGATCCCTCCTCCGCGGTCAGGATGGGCGAGAGATAGACCCAGTCCACCCCGAGGGTCCGCAGGTAGCCCGTGAGCTCCGCCGCGTCCTGGAGTGTCAATTCTGGCCGGATCTGGAGCCGGTACGTCGAGACGGGAGTCCTCATGAATCCGCCTTCTTCGTTGCTCCGGACTCCTCGTCGGCCGGGGCGTCTCCCTTGTAGTCGAAGGGCAGCGACGTCACAGCAGGAGCCGTGATGGACGCCGTTTCCGGAGTGCTCGTCTGGGTCAGCGCAGCCAGTGATGCTGCCACGGAGTGGTCAGGCTCTATCTCGGGAGTGCTGTGCGCACGCAGTACTACCAGGGACTTGGCACCGACCATGAGGATCTGGTCCGGCTTGACGACACCCGCCTCGGCACCTTCTCCGGCGGTGTCGATCATGACATCCCATGCCGGTGCGTATTCATCCGAGGGAATCCGGAAGCCTACCTCGTCCTGATCCGCGTTGAAGTAGAGCAGGAAGTTGACGTCGGTAATGCGCCGTCCTTGGTTATCACGGCCGTGAATACCATCGCCGTTCAGGAAAACACCAACGGAGCGTCCCAGCGCTTCATCCCAATCCGAGGGACTCATGGTGCTCGCGTCAGCGTCCAACCATACGATGTCCGGCAGACGTTCGCCTTCGCCTCGGAGCACCGGGCGTCCATCAAAGAACCGGCTTCGTCGAAGGCTGGGGTGCTTGGCACGCAGTGCGCACACGGCCGCGGTGAACTCGATGAGCGGCTGGTCCACGTTCTCCCAGTTGATCCACGTCAGTTCAGAGTCCTGGCAGTAGCCGTTGTTGTTGCCGCGCTGTGTCCTGCCGAGCTCGTCGCCGTGGAGCAGCATGGGTACACCTTGCGAGAGGAACAGCGTGGCGATGAAGTTGCGCTGTTGGCGCGCCCTCAGGCCCAGGACTGTGGGGTCCTCGGTGGGTCCTTCGGTGCCGCAGTTCCACGAGCGGTTGTGGGATTCGCCGTCGTTGTTGTCTTCGCCATTGGCCTCATTATGTTTTTCGTTATAGGAAACGAGGTCGGCCAGGGTGAAGCCATCGTGGGCAGTGACGAAGTTGATCGATGCCACCGGACGGCGGCCCGAGTGCTCATAAAGGTCTGCGGAGCCGGTCAACCGGGACGCGAATTCACCCAAGGTGGACGGTTCCCCGCGCCAGAAGTCGCGGACAGTATCGCGGTACTGGCCGTTCCATTCGGTCCACTGCGGCGGGAAGTTACCCACCTGGTAGCCGCCGGGACCAACGTCCCACGGCTCGGCGATGAGCTTCACCTGGGAAACCACCGGATCCTGCTGGATGAGTTCGAAGAAGGTTGAAAGCTTGTCGACGTCGTAGAACTCGCGGGCCAGCGTGGACGCGAGGTCGAACCGGAAACCGTCCACGTGCATCTCGGTCACCCAGTACCGCAGGGAGTCCATGAGCAGTTGAAGGGAGTGCGGGCTCCGGACATTCAGCGAGTTTCCCGTGCCGGTGTAGTCCATGTAGTACTTCTGGTCGTCTTCCACCAGGCGGTAGTACGCGGAGTTGTCAATCCCCTTGAAGGACAACGTGGGGCCCAGGTGGTTGCCCTCTGCCGTGTGGTTGTACACCACGTCCAGGATGACTTCGATGCCCGCCGTGTGCAGGGCACGCACCATGGCCTTGAAGTCCTGGACCTGCTGGCCGGTATCGCCCTTGGAGCTGTAGCTGTTGTGGGGCGCAAAGAAACCAATGGTGTTGTAGCCCCAGTAGTTGTTCAAACCCTTGTCCTGCAGAATGCCGTCGTTGACGAACTGGTGCACCGGCATCAGTTCAATGGCGGTGATTCCCAGTTTCTGCAGGTGCGAGATGACCGCCGGGTGGGCCACACCGGCATAAGTACCACGCTGTTCTTCGGGTACCTCCGGGTGCATCTGCGTCAAGCCCTTAACGTGGGCCTCGTAAATGACCGACTTGTGGTACGGAATCCGCAGAAGCTTGTCTCCGTCCCAGTCAAAGAACGGGTTGATGACGACGCCCAGCATCATGTGCGGTGCGGAGTCCTCATCATTGCGGGAATCCGGGTCCCCCAGGTTGTACGAGAACAGCGCCGGGTCCCAGTCGATCTGCCGGTGGATGGCCTTGGCGTAAGGATCCAGCAGCAGCTTGTTGGGGTTGAAGCGCTGACCGGCGTCGGGGTCGTAGGGGCCGTGCACACGGTAACCGTACTTTTGCCCCGGCTGAACCTGCGGAAGGTAGCAGTGCCATACGTAACCATCCACCTCGGTGACTTCCACGCGGACTTCCCCGCCGTCGTCGTCAAAGAGGCACAACTCTACTCTTTCGGCCTTCTCGCTGAACAGCGCGAAGTTGGTGCCGGTGCCGTCAAAGGTGGCACCCAGCGGATAAGCCGATCCAGGCCAGACTTCCATGCGTTCTCCTCTTGATGATGCGAACAACTGCTGCAAGCCTACTCATGACCCATGACACGGACAGTAACCTTAGGGTCTTGGACGGTCGCATTCCGCGTTGAGCGAACCGATGACGCCTGGTACCGCTGCCATGATCGCCGACGCTGTAATGGGGCCGCCGGCCAATTCCGCGGACGCTGCCGTTCCTGCGCGTCCATGGACGCTCGCCGCAACAGCAGCCACAGCAGCCCAGCGGTCGGCAACGTCCAGTCCCAAGCCGGCATAGGCGCCGTCGTCGTCCTTGATCGTTTCCGCGCTCTGCGCCAGCAACGCGCCCAGCACTCCTCCCAGGACATCCCCGCTTCCCGCAGTCGCCATCCACGCGGTGCCCTCGGATTGGCTGAAAACAACGCCCGACGGCGACGCCACCAGTGTGGTGGCTCCCTTCAGGAGCACGGTGGCGCCCGTTTGTTCGGCGGCCTGCCGTACGAAATGCAGCGGACGCGACTCCACGTCATCACGGGTCACAGCTACCTCCCCCGTGGACGGAAGGGAGTCCAGAAGCGTAGCCAGTTCTCCAGCGTGTGGCGTCAGTATCCAATGGGGCGGGCAGCGCTCCGGAAGGAGGCTGAGTGCACCAGCATCCACCACCACCGGCACATCGGCGGCCAAGGCAGCCGCAGCAGCGTCCCTCGCGCGCTCCAGCTGCTCTTCCCCAGCAACGCCCGAGCCCAGCAACCACGCCTGGACGCGGCCGGGTTCGTCGGGTTCCCAGAGAGCTTCGGGGGTTTGGGCGAGCACCAACTGTCCCACCGTTTGGGGGCCGGCGTAGCGCACCATCCCAGCTCCTGCGAGGGCTGCGGCATGCACACCCAAGACAGCAGCACCGGGAAACCGAACCGAACCGGCTACGACGCCCAGGACACCCCGGGAGTATTTGTGTGCCCGGCGGCCAGGATGGGGCAGTACTGCCCCTACATCCTGGGAGGTGAGGCGGCGGAGCTCCGGCTGCTGGGACGTTAGCGATCCTTCGATGCCGATCTCCACCAAGTGCACCCGCCCGGCACTGCCCTCACCGGGATCGGTCATCAGCCCTGCCTTCACGCCTCCAAAGGTGACTGTGACATCTGCTTCCAGCACCGGCCAGTGAACTTCACCGCTGTTGGCGTCCAGGCCGCTGGGGAGATCACAGGCCACTACCAACCGTGGACGCAGTTCCTGGAGGCACGCAACCAGTTCCGCTGAAGGGCCACGCAGGCCCCCACGCGCACCCGTCCCGAGCAGGGCATCGATGACCACATCGCCGGCGGCGCACAGGACCGCGAGTTCTTCAGCATTCCCGGGTTCGAGGTACAAGGTCCTCCCGTTGGCTGCGGCAAAAGCAGCCAACGCCTCCGGGTGTACTTCAGCCGAGGCGAGTACCGCCGTCGTTCGCATCCCCCGGCGGGCGAGCAGGGAGGCGGCGAAGAGACCGTCCCCGCCATTGTTGCCCTTGCCTGCCAGGACAGTCACACTGGTGCCCGCCAGCCTGCGCCGGGTTTTGACCTCGCGCACCACGGCTTGGGCCAGCCCGAACGCTGCCCGTTGCATAAGAACAGCGCCCTCACCGGCGTCAAGGAGCGGTTGTTCCGCATCCCTGATCTGTTGTCCGGTGAAGGCGCTGATCATTGCTGTTGAGAGTCCGTCTAGCCCTCGGCGAGGACAGTCGCCGTAGCGATGCCGCCGTCGTGGCTCATGGACAGGTGCCAGCGCTTGACGCCCTTGGCCTCGGCCACTGCCAGCACAGTTCCCTTGACCTGGACTGTAGGACCGTTCTCATCGAGACCGATCCAGCAGTCCTGCCAGTTCATGCCCGCGGGAGCACCCAAGACCTTGGCCACGGCTTCCTTGGCCGCAAAACGTGCGGCCAAGGAGCGGGTGTTGAGTTCCCGTTCGGCAGGAACAAACAGGCGGTCCCGGAGTCCGGGCGTCCGTTCCAGCTGCCGGCCGAACCGTTCGATGTCTACGACGTCTACGCCAATGCCAACAATCATGGCGTTATTCTACGGTCACGCTCTTGGCGAGGTTACGCGGCTGATCCACGTCATAGCCCTTGGCTCCGGCCAGTTCAGCAGCGAAGATCTGCAGCGGAACGGTAGTGAGCAACGGCATCAGCAGCGTGGGCGTTTCAGGTACGTAGAACACATGCTCTGCATAGTCCTTAACCGACTCGTCGCCTTCTTCAGCGATCACCAGGGTACGGGCACCACGTGCACGGACTTCCTGGATGTTGCTGACCACCTTGGAGTGCAGGGAGTCGCGGCCGCGCGGAGACGGCACCACAACGAAGACCGGCTGGCCGTCGTCGATCAGGGCGATCGGACCGTGCTTGAGCTCGCCGGCGGCGAAGCCTTCAGCGTGGATGTACGCGATTTCCTTGAGCTTCAAAGCACCTTCGAGGGCAACCGGGTAGCCGACGTGGCGGCCCAGGAACAGCACGGATTTTTCGTCCTTCATGCTGCGGGCGAGCTCGCGCAGGGGGCCTGCGTTGTCCAGGATTTTCTGGATCTTGGCCGGGATCTTGTTGAGGTCCGCGAGGACGTCCTTGATCTGGCCGGAGAAGATGTTGCCGCGCAGCTGAGCCAGGTAAAGGCCCAGCAGGTAGGCGGCAGTGATCTGCGCCAGGAATGCCTTGGTGGAGGCCACTGCGATTTCCGGGCCGGCGTGCGTGTAGAGCACGGCGTCGGATTCGCGCGGGATGGTGGAACCGTTGGTGTTGCAGATGGAGATCGTCTTGGCGCCCTGTTCACGGGCGTAGCGGACGGCCATCAGCGTGTCCATGGTCTCGCCGGACTGGCTGATGGAAACCACCAGCGTGTTGGAGTCGACGATCGGATCGCGGTAGCGGAACTCGTGGGCGAGCTCCACCTCCGTGGGGATGCGGCACCAGTTCTCGATTGCGTACTTGGCAACCAGGCCGGCGTACGCCGCGGTGCCGCAAGCGAGCACGATGATCTTGTCAACCTGCTTGAGGAGCTCCGGATCGATGCGGACCTCGTCCAGGGTCAGCTTGCCATCAAGATCCGAGCGGCCCAGGAGGGTCTGCGCAACGGCGTCAGGCTGGTCGTGGATTTCCTTCTCCATGAAGGAGTTGAAGCCACCCTTTTCGGCAGATGCCGGGTCCCAGTCAACGTGGTATTCCTTGCCTTCGGCGGGAGCGCCGAAGAAGTCGGTGATCTCCACGGAGTCCGCGGTGATGGTGACGATCTGGTCCTGGCCCAGTTCCACGGCACGACGGGTGTAGTCGATGAAGCCGGAGACGTCGGAGCCAAGGAAGTTCTCGCCTTCGCCCAGGCCAACCACCAGCGGGGAGTTGCGGCGGGCAGCTACGACGACGTCGGGCTGGTCTGCGTGGACTGCAAGAAGGGTGAAAGCGCCTTCGAGTCGCTGGCAGGCCAGGCGCATCGCTTCGGTGAGGTTTCCGCCGTCGCCGTTGAGCTGGGTGCGGAAGATGTCGCCAACCAGCGCGGCGGCAACCTCCGTGTCGGTTTCGGACTCGAAGGTAACGCCCTTGGCCAGCAGTTCCTGCTTGAGCTCTGCGAAGTTCTCGATGATGCCGTTATGAATCAGCGCAAGGCGGCCGCCATCAGAGAGATGCGGGTGCGCGTTGCGGTCGGTCGGCCCGCCGTGGGTGGCCCAACGGGTATGGCCGATGCCGGTCAGGGATTCAGGTACTGGATTTGCTTCCAGTTCACTGATCAGGTTGCTCAGTTTGCCGGACTTTTTACGGGACGAGATTGCCCCGTCAGCCACCACTGCGACGCCTGCAGAGTCATAGCCGCGGTACTCAAGACGACGCAGCCCTTCCACGACGACGTCAAGGGCGCTGTGACCAGCTGCCTTGCGAGACGAATTGCCAACATAGCCTACGATTCCACACATGGGTACAAGCCTAACGGCTAGCGCAAACAACTGACGTGGGACATCCCAGCTCTTCCCGTTGCCGCTATGATGTCCGGCCCCCACAATTCACCCTCCCGTCGTCGTGCATTTCCTGATCCGCCGCGTGGAGGGCAGAATCATGAGCGTGACTTTGCAACGCACCGAAGCTAATGGCGACGGCGCTTCCCCGTTTGTAGAGCTGGACCGTCAAACGTGGTCCAGGCTTGCAGCGCAGATGGAGCAGCCCCTCAACGAAGAGGACATCTTCCGTCTCCGCGGCCTCGGCGACCCCCTTGACATGAAGGAAGTCAGGGAGGTTTACCTCCCACTTTCGCGGCTTCTGCACCTGTATGTAGAGGCTTCCCACCAGCTTCACGCTGCAACAACCACGTTCCTGGGCGAACAGACCCAGCGCACTCCGTTCGTGATTGGCGTCGCCGGTTCTGTGGCGGTTGGCAAGTCCACCATCGCCCGCGTGCTCCGGGAAATGCTCCGGCGATGGCCCGGTACCCCCAACGTGGAACTCATCACCACGGATGGCTTCCTCTATCCCTTGGCCGAGCTGAAGCGCCGGCACCTTCTTGAACGCAAGGGTTTTCCCGAGTCCTATGACCGGCGGGGGCTCCTCCGCTTTGTGTCGGAAGTCAAAGGCGGCGCCGAGGAAGTCCGCGCACCCTGGTATTCCCACGTAACGTACGACATCGTGCCGGGCAAGGAAGTGGTGGTCCGGCGTCCCGACGTCCTGATCGTGGAAGGGCTCAACGTCCTCGCCCCCGCGCGCCCCCGGATGGACGGAAAACAAGGACTGGCCGTCAGCGACTTCTTCGATTTCTCCATCTACGTGGACGCCAAAACCTCCTACATCGAGGAATGGTACGTGGACCGTTTCCGCAAACTGCGCACCACCGCCTTTGCGCAGCCGGAATCCTACTTCCACCGCTACGCCACGCTGTCCGACGACGACGCCGAATCCACCGCCCGCGGCATTTGGAAGCGCATCAACGAACCCAACCTTGAAGAAAACGTGCTGCCCACCCGTGGGCGCGCCCAGCTGGTTCTCACCAAGGACGCCGACCACTCCATCCGCCGCATGCTGCTGAGGAAGGTCTAAGGTGGCCGATCCCCAGCCGCTGCCCAGCCGGCGCGCTTTTGCAGGCTTGATCGCCGCTGGCGCTGGGATGGCAGCGTTGTCCGCGTGCACGCCGGAAGCTGCCGCCCCCTCCCCCGCCGCCGCAACCGCCGCCAGTGGGGCTGCTGCGCCTTCTACGGCCCCTTCCAGCTCCCCCGCCATGGATCCGGCAACGATCGCGCCTGAGACGGCCGCGCCGTCGCCCAGCGCCACGCCTTCCAGTGCCGCGCCCTCCAGCGCAGTTACATCGCAGCATTCGCTGTCGGACCCCGCCAGCCCCTGGGTCATCGTCAACAAACACCGCCCCCTCAACCCCCAGGACTTCGTCCCAACCGATCTGGTACAGCCGAACATCCGCCTCGCCGTCAGCGGCGAAGCCGCCCTGCTGAACAGCACGACGGCGGCTGCCGCAGAAAAGATGTTCGGTGCTGCTGCGACGGAAGGCGTCGTTATGGCGTTGGCATCGGGCTACCGCTCCTACTCAACCCAAGTGGCCACGTACGGCGGCTATGTCGCCAGCACGGGCCAAGCCGCAGCCGACCGCGCCTCGGCCCGCCCGGGACACTCCGAACACCAAACAGGTTGGTCCTTCGACATTGCCGACGGTGGTGGGGCCTGCAGCTTCCAGCCGTGTTTCGCTGAGCAACCGGCAGCGGTGTGGTCGAAGGCCAACGCCCATAAGTTCGGTTTCGTGGTCCGCTACCCATGGATGTTCCACGACATCACCGGGTACTTTTACGAGTCGTGGCACCTGCGTTACATCGGGGTGGAGGCAGCAACTGACATGGTCACGCGGGGCATCGTGACGCTCGAAGAGTATTTCGGCCTCGAAGCGGCCCCGGATTACCTTTAGCCCTTAAATGGCTTCGGCCCGCTCCCCTGCCAGGCAGGGGTGCGGGCCGAAGCTCGTTCTGGCTTCTTTAGACAGCCATCTCGCTGGAAGCGCCGAGGCGTTCCTTAACTACTGCAGCAAGGCTGTTGCAGATTCGCTCAGCCGTTTCCATGTCAGCGGCTTCCACCATGACACGGACCAGAGCTTCAGTGCCCGACGGGCGGAGCAGCACGCGGCCGGTTTCGCCCAGTTCGAGTTCGGCTGCAGCAACAGCGGCCGCCACACCTTCGTCGGTACCGGCGCGGGCCTTGTCCACGCCCTTGACGTTGATCATCAGCTGCGGGAGCTTGGTCATAGCGGTGGAGAGTTCCTTGAGGCTGCGGCCTGTCAGTGCAACCTGCGCTGCAAGCTGCAGGCCGGTCAGAACACCGTCACCTGTGGTGGCGTAATCGGAGAAGATCACGTGGCCGGACTGTTCGCCGCCCAGGTTGTAGCCGCCGTTACGCATTTCTTCGAGGACGTAACGGTCGCCGACGCCGGTTTCGCGGATGGTGATACCGGCACTCTTGAGCGCGATCCTGAGGCCGAGGTTGCTCATGACGGTGGCCACGAGGATGCTGTCCTTGAGCTTTCCAGCCTCGTTGAGGGCCAGTGCAAGGATGGCCATGATCTGGTCGCCATCCACTTCATTGCCCTCGTGGTCCACGGCGAGGCAACGGTCGGCGTCGCCGTCATGGGCTACGCCAAGGTCGGCGCCATGCTGGAGAACTGCTTCCTTCAACGGGCCCAGATGGGTGGAGCCTACGCCCTCATTGATGTTCAGGCCGTCCGGCTCAGCGCCGATCACTACGACGTCCGCGCCGGCGTCCTTGAACACCTGGGGTGAACAACCGCTCGCAGCACCGTGGGCGCAATCAAGGACCACCTTCAGGCCGTCAAGGCGCTTGGGAAGCGTTCCCAGCAGGTGCACGATGTATCGGTCCTCAGCGTCGGAGAAACGCTGGATGCGTCCGACGTCGGCTCCCACCGGGCGCTGCGGCTCTTTGCCGAGCTGTGCCTCGATGGCGTCTTCGACGTGGTCCGGGAGCTTCTGGCCGCCGCGGGCAAAGAACTTGATGCCGTTGTCCGGCGCGGGGTTGTGGGAGGCCGACAGCATCACGCCGAAATCGGCGTCGAGATCTGCCACCAGGTAAGCGGCCGCCGGGGTGGGAAGAACACCGGCGTCATAGACGTCGATTCCGGAGCTGGAAAGCCCTGCTTCCACGGCGGCGGCGAGGAACTCGCCACTCGCTCTGGGGTCCCTGGCGACGACGGCGCGCGGCCGCTTGCCGTTGGTTGTGCGGTCATGGCCGAGTACGACGGCGGCGGCCTGGGCAAGCTGCATAGCCAGCTCGGCGGTGAGCAATCCGTTCGCGAGACCGCGCACGCCATCTGTTCCAAATAATCTAGACATCGGCTCAAGTTTAGACGACGCCGGGACACCATCAGTTCAGGAGCGTGTCGGAGCGTCACATGCGCGCCGTGCGACGCCCGTGTTTAACGGCGAAAGCCCGCCCCGCCGAAGTGGCGGAACGGGCTTTCGATGCCCCAATGCAGGGGCGAAGCGAATTAACGCTTGGAGTACTGCTGAGCCTTGCGTGCCTTCTTGAGACCAGCCTTCTTACGCTCGATGACGCGGGCGTCACGGCGCAGGTAACCGGCCTTCTTGAGGGTGGCGCGGTTGTTGTCGACGTCGATCTCGTTCAGCGAGCGAGCAACACCGAGACGCAGTGCACCGGCCTGGCCGGAGATGCCACCGCCGTGGATACGGGCGATGACGTCGTAAGCGCCTTCGAGATCAAGGATCTTGAAGGGCTCGTTGACATCCTGCTGGTGCAGCTTGTTCGGGAAGTAGTTGTCCAGCGTGCGGCCGTTAATGGTCCACTTGCCGGAACCCGGTACAACGCGAACGCGCGCAACGGCTTCCTTGCGGCGGCCAACAGCTGCGCCGGCAACGGTCAGTGCCGGGCGTTCCTTCTTGGGCGCATCTTCACCAGATGTGCTTTCAGAGGTGTAGCTGGTGAGGGTTTCCTCAGCCTCGACGGCTTCGGCGGTCAGTTCTTCGTTCTGAGCCACGGTTCTCCTTGTAATAAAAAGTTTAGTTGGTGGCCAGGACTACTGGGCGACCTGGGTGATTTCGAAAGTCTTCGGCTGCTGAGCGGCGTGGGGGTGCTCGGGGCCTGCGTAGACCTTGAGCTTGCCCAGCTGCTGAGCGGCGAGGGAGTTCTTGGGGAGCATGCCCTTGATGGCCTTCTCAACAGCGCGAACCGGGTTGGATTCCAACAGCTCGGCGTAGTTGACGGAGGTCAGGCCGCCCGGGTAACCGGAGTGGCGGTATGCGCGCTTCTGCTCCAGCTTGGCGCCGGTGAGGGCAACCTTTTCAGCGTTGATGATGATGACGAAGTCGCCCATGTCCATGTGGGACGCAAAGGTCGGCTTGTGCTTTCCGCGCAGCAGTGTTGCGGTCTGGCTGGCAAGACGACCAAGGACAACGTCGGTGGCGTCAATGACGTGCCACTGGCGGTTGATATCGCCGGGCTTCGGGGTGTACGTACGCACGGTTTTGCCTCGTTCTTGTTCTGGCGTTCATGTTTTAGGCGACACGCAATAAGGCGTGTACCTACTATGTATGCGCTACCGGAGCAGAGGTGAGGGCTCTATGTACCAGTCATCCCAGAATCTCGAAATGCCTCAGGAGTTGGCGATCCTGCAACTGGATCCCCCGTAAGGCATGTGTCATCGAGATAGGACACGCACAACGACTCTAAACAATACCTTCAACGGGCCGCCCGGGTCAAAATGGGGTAATCGCCCTTGGGGCTTGGGCACTGATTGAGGGAGAGCACATGACCGACGGGCCCGCCTTTCCACTCATTATCGCCCTCGCGGGCCTCCTCCTGAGCCCTGCTGCAGAGTGGCTCATCTCAGTGCGGCTGCCTCGGCTCGGCGGACCCCCTTCCCCGAGGGTCCGGATCACGACGGCGGCTGTCACCTCGCTGCTGTTTGGCTTGCTCGCGTGGCGGTTTGACGCTTCATGGGAATTGCCGGCATTTCTTTTCCTGGCATTACTTGGAGTGCAACTGTCACGCATCGACTTTGCCCTCCATTTGCTGCCCAACGCCCTCGTCGTGATCCTCCTCGGAGGTGGGCTGCTGCTCCTGACGGCATCCGCAGCCCTTGCCCCGGGATGGCCGGAGCTGTTCCGGGCCCTCGCCGGCGCAGCCATTCTGTTCAGTGGCTACTTAATTCTTGGACTTCTTTCGCCGGGAAGCATCGGAATGGGCGATGTGAAGCTCGCAGCACCCCTGGGGCTGTACTTGGGGTACTTGGATTGGCAGCAAGTACTCTTCGGGGGACTACTGGGATTCGTGGTGGGCGGGGTGCTCACGGTACTGATGTTGCGCCTGCGACGCGCGGAAAAACCCACAGAATCAGCCCATGGCCCGGCAATGGTCATCGCCGCCCTTGGCGTTGCCCTGGTCATGAACTGAAGCGGCTTAGTACGCACTTACCTCCCCCTTCACAGGCGCCCAAATTGATAAGGCAGCTTTCGAAACCAAGTAGTTTCGGCGCCTTTTCCTTCCAAAACTGAGTACTTCCTACCCTCAGTACGTGCCGGCGAGTAGAGCCACCTCCCCCAAGTCGAGTACGGCTACGCATTGTCGCGACTGCTTCCCAGGGTGAATTCTTATCTCATCGAATTCCGAACCGCTAAAGGCAACATGGGGGTAGTTCGGAAGTCGAAGCAAATTCCGATAATTTGCTGGACCTATAACCCAATTCGTAAATATTTTTTCTGGGAAGGAAATTCCAATGTCTGCACTCATGCTTTCCATTACTTCGTACATCGCCGGCGTCAAGACCCGCTTCACCAAGGAGGAGAAGGGAGCGACGATGGTTGAATACGGCCTCATGGTCTCCTTGATCGCAATTGTCGTGATCGCCGGCCTTCTGATTTTGGGCCCCGCCATCCGCGATCTCTTCATCGGCGTTGCCGGCCAACTCTAGGTTGAGCTTTGGCTGCGCTGGCGATCCAGTCGCCGGCGCAGTCAATCCTCCTCTTTAACGCCACATTTGCTTCCGCGATTCTGGGCCTGGGAGACGCTCGTGAAAACGAAAGAGAAAGAACGCGGCGCAGTAGCCGTGGAAATGGCAATCATCTTGCCGCTCCTACTGCTGATCTTGATCGGGGTCATCGAGTTCGGTCGGGCATTGAACGTCCAGGTTTCACTAACGCAAGCAGCCCGTGAAGGTGCCCGCTTCGCAGCAGTTCATTACCAGGACGGCGCAGTGGACGTAGCTGGAACGGCGCTCTCATCCGCACCTTCGCTCGATGGTCTGGGCGTGTCGGTCAGCGACAACGCATCAAGCTGCGCTCCTGGCTCCACTGTCACGGTGACTACCAGTGTCTCGTTGCCCTCCATGTCGGGATTCCTCGACTCAGGTTTCTTTGGCGCTCCAGGTATCTTTCCGCTCAACATGACAGGGGTAGGGGTGATGAGATGCGGTGGTTAGCAGGAATGAGTCGCCGGATCCGGGCAATAACAGCAGCGGAAGATTCGGAGCGTGGCGCAGCCACAATAATGGTCGCCGGCATGATGGTGGTCCTGCTTGGCTTTGCCGCTCTGGCCGTCGACGTCGGAGCCCTCTATGCGGAGAAGGCACAGCTCCAGAACGGGGCTGACGCTGCCGCCCTGGCCATCGCCACTGACTGCGCCGGCGGCAGCTGTGGAAGCAGCACATCTACGGGAAACCAGTTCGCCAACGACAACTCCAACGACAACACCAGCGGTGCTGTCGTAACTTTTCCAGCCGCGGCCACCGTGCGGGTGGTCACCAACGCCCGCGACACAGCGGGGGAAAACAGCTTCTCGTTGTTCTTCGCACGGGCCATGGGCTTCAACACCGCAAATGTTGATGCCGCAGCCGAAGCATCCTGGGGCGCTCCATCCTCTGCGAGTACTCTTCCGTGGACGGTCAGCGAGTGTGTTTTCAAGAAATACCTCTCACCAACGCAACTGGCATCGCTGAATTCCACCGGCACTTTCACCGGCGATCCTGTGCCTACTCATATCCTCCTCCGCTATGACGAGAACACTCCGACCGTGCCGGGGTGCGCGGCCCAAAATGGGTACCAGCCCGGCGGCTTTGGTTGGTTGGTGACCACTTCCGGATGTTCCACAGACATCGATCTTGATATGACAGTCAATGGTCAAACAGGAAACCATTTCCCGAATGCGGCAGGCTGCAATGCAGCCTTGTCCAACATCATGGATGAGCCCGCCCTCATCCCCCTTTTCAACACAGCAACCGGCAATGGAAGCAATGCGAAGTACACCTTGATCGGGTTCGCGGCATTCCAGGTGACCGGTTACAAGTTCAGCGGCTCTGGGGCCGTTGTCGATCCCCTTGCTCCAAGCTGCAACGGAAATTGCCGAGGACTCCAAGGGTATTTCTCCCGCTTCGTCTCGCTCGAAGAGGGCATGCAGGCTACCGAGGGAACCCCGAATTACGGGGCCTCTGTTGTCACGCTCACTGAATAGCCGGTTGAAATGCCGCTGTTCTGGAATCCGAAAGAATCAGAGGAGTAGAAGTGAAAACACGCCTACTGGGAGGCATTGCAGCACTGCTTTTGGCAGTCATAGGCACCGTTTTGCTGGTTACCTATGTACAGGGAGCCGACAAGCGAGCGCAGCAAGGGCTTGATCCCGTCACCGTACTTGTAGTTAAAGAACGCATCCCTGCCGGCACCAAGGCAGAGGAACTGCAGGCCAAGGTCAAGACCGAGACCTTGCCGCAGTCGGCAGTCGCACCCGGCACCATCAGCGCCCTCAATGATCAGAAGGGCAAAGTAACCTCCGCGGACCTACAGCCCGGGGAACAACTACTGGGCGTCAAACTGGTGGATCCCAAAGAGCTCGCGCCAGGCACAGTACCAGTCCCCGAGGGCTTGCAGGAAGCAACGTTTGTTCTTGCACCCGAACGAATCCTGGGTGGCCGGATTGAGGCTGGCGACGCCGTCACCGTGTTTGCCTCTTTCAAATTGGATGAAGCTGTTCCTGCAGGAGCAAACCTTCCTGCTGGCTTGACCGGTTGGAAAGATTTCACAGAACTGCTTTATCACGACGTTTTGGTCACTGCCGTCCAGCAAGCGGCACCTGATGCAGAGAAATCAGCAGGAACCGACAAGGGTGTGGCACTTCCCAACGGCTCCGCCTACGTCACTGTCGCCCTCAGCGATGCCGACGCCACAAAGATGGTGTTTGGCGCCGAATTTGGCACCCTATGGCTCTCCAAGCAGACTGACAAGACTGTCAAGAGCGATCCTCCCACCACCACCTTTGGAGGGCTGGTCCAATGAGCCGCTTCGTAGCCATCACCGCCGTCCGTGATTTTGAAGGACGCGTACGGCAAGCCATCAGTGGCGCACTGCACGGAGAGCTGCAAACGCTGTCTCCGACGGTCCTCCAATCCGGCACCGACGAGATCTTCAAGCAGCTCACAGGTGCTCCTCCTGAAGTCATGATCCTTGGCCCAGGCGTCAACCCTGACGATGCTTTCAAGCTGGCCACAGTGATCGACCTCCAATACCCGGAGATCAGCCTCCTGATGGTGGCCGAACCCAGTGCCGACATTGTGCTTAAGGCCATGCACGCCGGGGTCAGGGACGTGGTTGCGCCGGAAGCTGAGGTCAATGAACTCCGCGTCCTCCTGGAGCGCGCTTGCTTGGCATCCGCGAGCCGGAGACGAGGGATGCAGCCTGCTGCCGAATCCGGACAGGAACGAGGAAGGGTCATTGCCGTCATGTCACCGAAAGGTGGCGTCGGAAAGACGACGGTGGCCACCAATCTCGCAATTGGGTTGGGAACACTCGCGCCGATGAGCGTAGTGATCGTAGATCTCGATTTGCAGTTCGGCGACGTCGCCTCGGGTCTGCTGTTGGAACCGGAGCATTCAATCACCGAGGCAGTCCACGGGGCTGCAGCCCAGGACTCCATGGTGCTCAAAGCATTCCTAACAGTCCACCCGGCTGGAATCTATGCCCTCTGCGCCCCGCAAAAGCCGTCCGATTCGGACTACATCACCGCCGAACATGTAACCCGGCTCATCAACCAGCTTGCCACCGAGTTCAAGTACGTCGTGGTGGACACTGCACCAGGCCTTGGCGAGCATTGCCTCGCCACCCTGGAGTTGGCCACCGACGGAGTATGGGTGTGTGGGATGGACGTGCCCAGCATAAGGGGTCTGAGAAAGTGCTTCAGCGTTCTGAAGGAACTTCAGCTATTGCCACAAGGCCGGCATACCGTCTTGAATTTCGCGGACCGGAAGAGCGGTCTTTCCGTTCAGGATGTCGAAGCTACCATCGGGGTTCCCATTGACACGGTGATTCCTAGGTCCCGCACGCTCCCCTATTCCACGAACCGGGGAATTCCTGTACTTCAAGGGACTGCCAGGGACGCGGCCATCAAGGGACTACGGAAGCTGGTTCAGCGTTTTGACCCGCGCCTGGAATCCACACCTCAGAACAAACTGCACCGGAGGGTGGTGGTGTCATGAAACTCTCGGAGCGGCTTTCGAAGAACAATCCTTTTGCTGTCAACGAGACCATCGACGCATCGTCCGGACAAGCGGTGGCGGGTAATCATGAGGCTGCATCGGGTCCTGCAGTGCCAGGGCCCTCCGTTCCGATGCTGGGCGGCGCTCCCTCAGTTCCCGTTGTCGACGCGCTTTCGGGGCTGAAGCAACGCGCTGCTTCGGCACTTTTTACTCGAATGGGGTCAAGGATCGGGGATACGTCTTCCTCCGAAGAGGACCTCCGGTCTTTCGCAGTGGAGGAACTGTCAGCGGTCATTGATGATGAACAAGTCCCGCTGTCTCCCGAGGAACGCCGTAGGTTGATCCGTGAGATTTCGGACGAAGTGATGGGTTATGGGCCGCTCCAACGCCTGCTGGAGGACCCCTCAGTCACTGAAGTCATGGTGAATCGCTTTGATCAGATTTATGTGGAGCGTCACGGTCATCTTGCCCTGACCGAACTGCAGTTCAGTTCGGATGATCACCTGAGGAAAGTCATTGAACGGATCGTTTCCAAGGTGGGACGCCGCATCGATGAATCATCTCCCTTGGTGGATGCCCGGCTGGAAGACGGATCCCGTGTCAATGCCATTATTCCTCCCCTGGCAGTCAACGGCCCCTCGCTGACCATTAGGAAATTCAGCCATGTTCCTCTCACTGTGGCGAACCTGATCGAGTGGGGGTCCATGAGCCAGGAAATGGCGGAGTTACTGAGCGCCTGTGTTCGGGCCCGGCTCAACGTCATTGTGTCCGGCGGAACCGGCACAGGCAAAACGACCCTCCTCAACGTTTTGTCCTCGTTCATCCCCGCCTCTGACCGCATCGTCACCATTGAAGATGCGGTAGAACTTCAACTACAGCAAGACCACGTGGTGCGCTTGGAAAGCCGTCCCCCCAATATCGAGGGCAAGGGTGCCATCACCATCCGCGATCTCGTTCGAAACTCACTCCGCATGAGGCCTGACCGGATCATCGTAGGTGAGGTGCGCGGGGGTGAGTCATTGGACATGTTGCAGGCCATGAATACCGGCCATGACGGGTCGCTTTCCACGGTGCACGCCAATTCTCCCCGCGATGCGATCGCTCGTCTGGAGACCCTGGTGCTGATGGCTGGTATGGACCTACCTCTCAGGGCCATTCGCGAGCAGGTTTCCTCTGCTGTGGATCTGATCGTCCAAATCACCCGGCTGCGCGACGGAACACGTCGTGTCACGCATGTTACCGAGGTGCAAGGCATGGAGGGCGACGTCGTGACCCTGCAGGATGCTTTTCTGTTCGACTACTCTGCAGGAATTGATGCTCAAGGCCGTTTTCTGGGTCGCGCTCTTCCGACCGGCATCCGACCACGATTCCTCGACCGCTTCACTGAGTTGGGAATTGCAGTTCCCCCATCAGTTTTCGGCGTAGCTCCTGCACCCCTGGGAAGGCGGTAACCATGGACTCCCCCGTGCTCTTCGTGGTCGCCATAGGGCTGTGTTTTGCCGCTATTGCGGTCTTGGTCTTGATTGTCTTGAAACCGAAAAATGGAGCCATTCCCCTTGAACGCCGCAGGCTTGGTGCCTCAACCGATGACTCTGCAGTCGGAAAAGTCTCGCAATCCGCCGTCCACTTTGTCGACACGGCAATTGGTCGCTCGGGCGGCCCCTTCAACCGGGAGGTCCTCTACCAAGCAGGCGTGAAGCAGGCACCAGCTGACTTTACGGTTATGGTGGCCATCGCAACGATCGCAGTAGGTGTCCTCGGATCGCTGCTCGTCTCGGTGATCATCGGAATCCTGATGGCGCTGTCTACTCCGTTCGTGGCAAAACTCGTATTGGTAGTCAAGACAGACAAGCGCCGATCGAAGTTCGATGCACAACTGACGGATACCATCCAGATGCTCATCGGCGGCCTCCGCGTGGGCCACAGTATCATGCGCTCCCTTGAGGCGGCTGCCCAAGAAGCAGAGGCACCCACCTCCGAAGAACTGTCCCGAATTGTCAATGAAGTGAGGATCGGAAAGGATCCACGACAAGCCCTGGAAGAATGTGCCACCCGGATGGATTCCGAGGACTTTCGCTGGATTGGACAGGCCATTCAGATCAACCGGGAAGTGGGTGGCGACCTTGCGGAGGTCCTGGAGCAAGTTGCAGGAACTATCCGGGAACGCAGTGAAATCAAGGCCCACGTCAAGGCACTGAGTGCCGAGGGAAAGATGTCTGCTTACATCCTCATGGCTTTGCCAGTTGGTGTCGGTCTACTCCTGACCTTGATGAACCCCAAGTACATGTCAGTCTTCGTCACCCATCCTGTGGGGATCGCCATGCTGGTTGCCAGCGCAATCCTCTTCGTCATCGGCGGTTTCTGGATGAGCCGCACTGTAAAGATCAGGTTCTAGGAGGACTGTCATGACGCTTATCCCGTGGTTGATCATTGCAGCAATTATCCTTCCCGTCGGCTACTTCGCCTGGTCCCTCGCATCGATCGACCGGAAAGGCATCGTAGCCATTCAAAGCAATTTGGGTTCCGGCTTTGCGCAAGGAACTGGAGTCGACGTCCGACGTCCGCCCCTGCTTCTGGGAGTCGCCCGGAAACTGACCCCTGGAAGCTACGAAGCCAAGCTTGATCACTGGCTCGCTTTGGCCGGTCGCCCCAAATCCATGCCGCTGACAAAACTCATCGCACTGAAGCCAATCCTCGCGGTGTCAGGAGCCGGCGCGGGTGTGCTGCTTATTCTTGCGAATCCCAGCCCGCTCAGCATCGGATTGTGCATTTTCCTCACAGTCTTTCTCTATTTCATCTGCGACCTTCTTGTGTACAACACCGGACTCAAACGTCAGGAGGCCATCCAAGTAGAGTTCCCCAACACCTTGGACCAGATGCTGATCTCGGTTGAGGCAGGACTCGGTTTCGAATCTGCCATGGAGCGCGCGTCAGCGCATGGGGACGGCCCGCTGGCGCATGAGCTGATGAGGACGCTTCAAGATATCCAAGTAGGACGTCCTCGGCAGGAAGCCTACGAAGCACTTGCAGAGCGTTCTACTGTTTCCGACGTTCGCAGCTTTGTCCTTGCCGTCATCCAGGCCGACAAGTACGGCATTGGCATAGCCAATGTGCTCCGGGCCCAGGCCAAGCAGGCAAGAGTCAAGCGACGTCAAAACGCTGAAGAGAAAGCGATGAAGTTGCCTGTCAAGGTGCTTTTCCCACTGCTGTTTTCAATCTTCCCAGTGTTGTTCATAGTCCTTCTGGGTCCCGCAGTAATCAAGATAGCCGAGGCCTTCTCCTGATCTTGATCCTCGGGAAATAGACCGGCACTTCGCGGATCCCAGACCACGGAGTGCCACAACGGCCCCCTTCCGGTACCCAGAGCCGGGAGGGGGTCCTCCAACGCCCAGGGAAAGCAGCAAACAAGAAGACGCTACGCCCGCCGCGCCCGCGTCAGCTCAGCCCGGGCCAGCATCTCGGCATCCGAAGGATAAGAAACTTCCTCCAGCACCAAGGGATGCGGTGCGGCGAGCACGGATTTGGCATCGCGCTTCCTCTCCAGAAGGCGCGAGTGCAGCCAGCCCGGAGCCTCCAACTTCTCCCCCACCCGAAGCGCAGAGCCCACCAAGGACCGCACCATGTTGTGGCAGAAAGCGTCGGCCTGAACGGTGGCCACAATGACACCGTCGCTGTCGCGGGTAAAGGAGAACTTCTGGAGTTCCCGGATGGTGGTGGCGCCTTCGCGCGGCTTGCAGTACGAGCGGAAATCCTGGAGTCCCAGCAGCGCCACGGCCCCGGAGTTCATGAGCGAAACATCCAACGGCGCTTTGTGCCACAGCGTGATTCCCCGCAGCAGGGGGTCCCACCGTTCGGGACCGTCGGCAATGCGGTAACTGTACCTGCGCCACAACGCTGAAAAGCGGGCGTCGAAGCCTTCAGGCGCCAGACCGGCGTCGTGCACTTCCACAGCGCCGGTGAGGTCGCCGAGGATCCGGCTCAAAGCTCCGCGGAGGCGCCGCAACAGCGCGACGGCGGGATCGAGTTCGTGCCCACGCGGCAGTGACAGCCACTCGGCTTCGGTCAGGTCCAGGTGAACCACCTGGCCGCGTGCGTGGACTCCCGCGTCAGTCCTGCCGGCCACCGTCACGCGGACAGGTCGTTGCAGCAGGAGCGCCAGCGCTTCCTCCACGGAGCCCTGGACAGTACGAAGCCCGGGCTGCAGGGCCCATCCATTGAAGGGTGCGCCGTCGTAAGAGAGATCAAGCCTTACACGCAAAAACCCGCCGCCCCCCAAAACGGGGGCAGCGGGTTTTCGTTCGTTCATAGACTTAAGTCTACTGCGAAGAATTCAGTGAATTACTTCTTGTCCTCAGCGGCCGGAGCCTCTTCGGTTTCAGCGGCTTCAGCTTCAGCAGCGTCGGCTTCAGCGGCCGGAGCCTCTTCGGTCTCAGCAGCTTCTGCTTCTACAGCTTCGGTCTCAACGACCTCTTCCTCAGCAGCCGGAGCTTCAGCAGCCGGAGCAGCCTTGGCAGCGGCAGCGGTTGCTTCAGCAACAACGGCCTGCTTCGGGGAGACCGGCTCGAGAACGAGCTCGATGACAGCCATGGGAGCGTTGTCGCCCTTGCGGTTGCCGATCTTGGTGATGCGGGTGTAGCCACCATCGCGGTTGGCAACGGCGCCGGCGATGTCGGTGAACAGCTCGTGGACAACGCCCTTGTCGCTGATCAGGCCGAGAACGCGGCGGCGGGAAGCGAGGTCGCCACGCTTGGCGAAGGTGACCAGACGCTCTGCGTACGGCTTAAGGCGCTTGGCCTTGGTGACCGTGGTGGTGATGCGCTTGTGCTCAAACAGAGCAGCTGCCAGGTTCGCGAGCATCAGGCGCTCGTGAGCCGGGCCGCCTCCGAGGCGCGGACCCTTAGTGGGGGTAGGCATAGTTATTTCTCCTGTTATGTAAGCCGTTCAGGTCCATTGCTGGACCCAGCGGCCAAGATCTGCTGTTTAGAGCTCGTCGTCGCTGAACGCGGCGTCGTCCTCTTCGATGGCTGCGGCGCGGGCTGCGAGATCGAAACCGGGAGGGGAGTCCTTGAGGGACAGACCCAGTTCCACGAGCTTTGCCTTGACCTCGTCAATGGACTTCGCACCGAAGTTACGAATGTCCATCAGGTCAGCCTCGGAGCGGGCAACGAGTTCACCCACGGTGTGGATGCCCTCACGCTTGAGGCAGTTGTAGGAACGGACGGTGAGGTCCAGATCCTCGATCGGCAGAGCCATGTCAGCTGCCAGGGCAGCGTCCGTCGGCGACGGGCCAATCTCGATACCTTCAGCTGCGGTGTTCAGCTCACGAGCCAGACCGAACAGTTCCACCAAGGTGGTGCCTGCGGAAGCAACAGCGTCGCGCGGAGCGATTGCCTGCTTGGTCTCGACGTCGACAATGAGCTTGTCGAAGTCGGTGCGCTGCTCAACACGGGTAGCTTCCACGCGGAAAGTTACCTTCATGACCGGCGAGTAGATCGAGTCAACCGGAATACGGCCAATCTCGGAGTCGCCGGACTTGTTCTGAGCTGCCGAAACGTAGCCACGGCCGCGCTCGATGGTCAGTTCGAGTTCGAACTTGCCCTTCGAGTTCAGAGTGGCAATGTGCAGATCCGGGTTGTGGAATTCGACGCCGGCCGGCGGAGCGATGTCCGCGGCGGTGACGACTCCGGGGCCCTGCTTGCGCAGGTACGCAACAACCGGCTCATCGTGCTCGGAGGAAACCGAAAGGTTCTTGATGTTCAGGATGATCTCGGTGACATCTTCCTTGACACCCGGAACCGTGGTGAACTCGTGCAGCACGCCATCGATCCGGATGCTGGTTACAGCGGCACCGGGGATGGAGGAGAGCAGGGTACGGCGGAGGGAGTTTCCGAGGGTGTAGCCGAAGCCCGGCTCCAGCGGTTCAATGATGAAACGGGAGCGGTTCTCGGATACAACTTCTTCAGACAGGGTGGGGCGCTGTGCAATGAGCACTTAGGTTTCCTTTC
Organism: Arthrobacter sp. D5-1; assembly: GCF_017357425.1. NCBI lineage: Bacteria > Bacillati > Actinomycetota > Actinomycetes > Micrococcales > Micrococcaceae > Arthrobacter > Arthrobacter sp. D5-1. Next base: position 3,393,179 of record NZ_CP014571.1, read on the forward strand.
GGCGAGCATCCGCTATATGACGCAACACAGGTGGTGGAAATCGGCTTCGGTTTCCAGCCTGACCAGCCGGGCCATGCTTATGAAGGGTCGAAACTCTCCACAGCAGGCCCGGCCAGTCAGGCAGGGAAGACCTAATTAGACGCGGCGGCGCTTCGGCGGGCGGCAACCGTTGTGGGCGCTGGGGGTGACGTCCTGGATGGAGCCAACCTCGAGGCCAGCGGCCTGAAGCGAACGGATTGCGGTTTCGCGTCCGGATCCCGGGCCCTTGACGAATACGTCAACCTTGCGCAGACCGTGCTCCTGAGCGCGCTTTGCAGCGGCTTCAGCAGCCATCTGGGCGGCGAAGGGAGTGGACTTACGGGAGCCCTTGAAGCCAACCTCACCGGCGGAAGCCCATGAGATGACAGCACCGTTCGGGTCCGTGATGGACACGATGGTGTTGTTAAAGGTGCTCTTGATGTGCGCCTGGCCAAGCGCAATATTCTTCTTATCCTTGCGACGCGGCTTACGAACCGCTCCACGAGTCTTCGGGGGCATTGTTTCTCCTACAGAAAGTTATCGGGGGAAAACCGGATCAATCCCGAGGGATTAACGTCCGGCCTTCTTCTTGCCGGCGACGGTGCGCTTCGGGCCCTTACGGGTACGAGCGTTGGTCTTCGTACGCTGTCCGCGTACGGGCAGGCCCTTGCGGTGGCGCAGGCCTTCGTAGCTGCCGATCTCTACCTTGCGGCGGATGTCAGCGGCTACCTCGCGGCGAAGGTCACCCTCAACCTTGTAGTTGCCTTCAATGTAGTCACGCAGCTGAACCAGTTCGGCGTCAGTCAGGTCCTTGACGCGAACGTCGGCGCTGATGCCAGTGGCAGCCAGGGTTTCGTGTGCACGGGTCTTGCCCACGCCGTAGATGTAAGTAAGCGCAATTTCCAACCGCTTTTCGCGGGGAATGTCTACGCCAGCGAGACGAGCCATAGTGGCGGTACTCCTTGAATAAACCGGAGGTCGTAGGCAGTACACCCACACGTTCCGTGTGGCCCCAGCCTCCGACCGGGGGTTCGCTGACCAGGCTCTATACTGCAGTCCTGGCACAGCTTGTGCTGCCTTTATTTACTTGCGTGGGCTAGCAACCCAGGTTTGCCCTTGCGGGCGCTGATTCCCGGAAGGGGAATTAGCCCTGGCGCTGCTTGTGGCGCGGGTTCTCGCAGATCACCATGACCCGGCCGTTACGGCGGATCACTTTGCACTTGTCGCAGATCTGCTTGACGCTCGGCTTGACCTTCATGGCGTTCCTTTGCGTGTTTTGCAGTTGATCTGCTGGAGCGGCTTAGGCACTATTGCCTGGCCGCCCAGCAATTTACTTGTAGCGGTAGACGATACGACCACGTGTGAGGTCGTATGGGCTCAGCTCAACCACTACCCGGTCCTCGGGGAGGATTCGAATGTAGTGCTGTCGCATCTTCCCAGAGATGTGTGCGAGAACGACGTGCTTGTTGGTGAGCTCAACGCGAAACATCGCATTGGGCAGCGCCTCAGTCACAACGCCCTCGATCTCAATGACCCCGTCCTTCTTGGCCATATCCTCCGCTAACTGTTGTTTGCCGCTGTCCTTCAGTTAGGCACCGAAGATCCAGCGGACGTTTTTTGTTTGCTTGGCCCTCTTGAACCACGACACTAAAAAGGGCGTGGCTGCACAGACAACCAACAAATAACTCTACGCCAATCAGGCCGGAAAGTTAAATCCGTCCATGGTAGCGCAAGGGTCCCCCGCCGTCACTCCCCTGCGGGCCTGAAAGCCGGGAATTCACCTGCCGCCGTCGAGACACTTTCCGCAGCCCCGACGCCGTCGAGTATCGCGAGCCGAACGGCTTCCGCCGCGGCACTTTGAAGCGTTATCAGCGACACTTGCCGCGCCTGTTCAGTACTGCGATCCAGCACGACGGCGCCTGTCGCCAAAGCGAACACGGTATCACCGTCCGCAAGGGTGTGCGACGGATCCAAGGCCCGGGCCAACCCCGCATGCCCGGCACTGGCGGTCCGCCTGCATTCGGCAACATCAAGGGCAGCATTCGTAGCGACCACCACCAACGTCGTGTTGAGCCCCTGCGGTGGAACCCCCGGGCCGGCAGAGGGTTGTGGCCCTGTCGCGCTGAACACCGGCGAACCAAGCGCATTTACTACCGCGATGGCCCCCACAATCACGCCGCCGTCGAGGGTGATGGACGACGTTCCGATGCCACCTTTGTACTGCCCGCGCGCAACAACGGCACCAGTCCCCGCACCCACGTTTCCACGTTCGACGACGGCATGGTCACCTGAGGCGAACGCTGCAGCGGCTGCCTGGTATCCCATGTCGGCGCCGGGTCGAGCTTTCACGTCACCGCCCCGCCCGAGGTCGAAGATGGCGGCCGCAGGCACAATCGGCACCACAGTTCCGGGAACAGCGAAGCCCCTCCCCTGTTCTTCGCACCACAACTGGGCCCCGCCAGCCGAGGCCAACCCAAAAGCGCTGCCCCCGGTCAGCACCACGGCATCCACAGTGGATACCAGCGTGGTGGGATCCAGTGCGTCGGTCTCATGAGTCCCAGGACCTCCACCGCGAACATCCACAGACCCCACGGTCCCCACGGGAGGAAGAACAACAGTCACCCCGGACAGCCACCCCTCCCCCACCCTCTGCACATGCCCAACCCGTATGCCGGCAACATCGGTGATCGAATTCATGGCTCCATTCTCCACCTGCACGAAGGCGGACTCAGCGAATTGACTGGCACCCGGCAGCGCGCGTCTAAGGGAGGAACGACCGAGCGCGCAGAGGGTGGCAGCCAATTGGCTGCCACCGATGAAGGGCAAAGTGGGAGCCCGGCCTCGAATACGAACAAGCGAGTAACGCCGAGTAAACGGGTTGGGAAGTGTCAGACAACTATCGCTACGGACCGCGTATTCGGCCCATTCAGCCGCTGTGCGTGTGGTGAGCTAGGCCTGTCTTCGCCGCCCCGTTCCGGGAGTTGGCTGCCCCACGTTCGCCAAAAAACGTTAGTGACCCATGACTACCCGACAGATTCACAGCAGCACCGCGCCTGCAGGCAGGCCGGACTCCACGCCGCCGGTTCCGCCCGTCGATGCCGCCCAGCACCCTCCGGTAAGAAGGGGCTGGTCTGGCCGCAGCCGCAAAGACTTCATGGTTTTCCTAGCCATGGCTTTGCCGAACCTAGTGTTGATCGGCACGTTCACGTATTGGCCCCTGATCAACAACATCTATTACTCCACGCTGGATTGGACGCTGGGTTCGGCGTCGGCCACGGTGGTGGGGCTGCAGAACTATGTCACCTTCTTCACCAGCGAGGATGCGTCCAAGGTTCTGGGGACCACAGCCGTCTTTACGTTGGTGACGGTGGGTGGGTCGATGGTTCTCGGGTTGCTGGTTGCCCTGGCGTTGAACTCGAAGGTCCGTGGAACCACCTTTGCGAGGTCCGCGGTGTTTGCCCCTTACGTGCTGTCCGGGGTGGGCGTCGGCCTGGTGTGGCTGTTCATCTTCGATCCCGGCTACGGCGTGCTGGCGTGGATTCTTCGGGGAATGGGGCAGCAGAGCCCACAGTGGATCAACGATCCCCAGTTGTCGTTGGTGATGGTCATCATCGTCTACATCTGGAAGAACCTGGGCTATTGCGCCGTGGTGTACCTCGCCGGGTTGCAGTCCCTTCCCCGCGACGTCATGGAAGCTGCAGCGCTTGATGGGGCAAACAGCGTGCGGAGGTTCTTCAACATCTCCATGCCGCTTCTTTCCCCCACTACGTTCTTCCTCTTGATCACCACCATGCTGAGCTCTTTGCAGGCCTTCGACCTCATCCGCATCATGACTCCGTTGGGCAACGGCACCAGCACGTTGATTTATGAGGCGTATCTGCAGGCATTCGGCGCCTATAACCGGGCCGGGTATTCCGCCGCGATCTCGGTGATCCTCTTCGCCATCCTGCTGATCATCACGGTCCTCCAACTGCGGTTCGTTGAGCGAAAGGTCCACTACTCATGAGCGCACCGTTACCAGCCGCCGTCGTGCCTTCCCCACAGGACTCACAGCAGGACAACCGGCAAGAGTCGCAGCAACCGCAACGGCCGCGTCCCTTCTCCAGCGCCAACCTGCTCCAGACTGTCGCAACCGGGTACGTCCCGTTGATCATTGCCACACTGGTGGTGTTCCTGCCCCTGCTGTGGATGCTGTTGAGCTCTTTCAAGCAGCCGGGCGAGATCGTCACCATGGATTTGAAGATCCTGCCGGAGTCCCTGAACCTGGAGAACTACGCCACGGCGATGACCACCGTCCCGTTTGCGCAGTTCTTCGCCAACAGCCTGATCGTTACCGTCATCGGCTCATCCATCAAGGTCGTCCTGGCCATCCTGACTGCCTACGCCCTCGTGTTCGTGCGATTCCCGTTCAAGAACGTGATCTTCGTGCTGATTCTGGTAGCCCTCATGGTCCCGGCCCAAGTGTCCATCCTGCCCAACTACATCCTCATTGCAGGAATGGGCGGGAAGAACACGTTGTGGGGCATCATCCTCCCCGGCCTCGGCACAGCGTTTGGGACGTTCCTGCTGCGCCAGCACTTCCTGACGCTGCCGCCATCGATCCTCGAAGCGGCCGAAATCGATGGTGCCGGCCACTGGCGGCGCTTGTGGCAGATCATTGTGCCGGTCTCGGTCCCGTCCATCGCCACTGTGGCGTTGGTGACCGTGGTCAGTGAATGGAACGACTACATCTGGCCGCTCATTATCACTGACCGCCCCGAAACCATGACGCTGCCCGTGGGCCTGACGTTGCTGCAGAACTCGGAAGGCAATGGGGCAGGCTGGGGAATCCTCATGGCCGGCGCCGTTCTGGTGATCGTCCCCATCCTGCTGGTGTTCGCAGCACTCCAGCGCTACATCGTGGCCGGCCTGACCCAAGGAAGCGTCACCGGCTGATTTTCTCCCTCCGCACCATTCGCATCGAAATACCCTAGTGAAGTTATTGAGAGGAAGCACCATGCGTACCAACCTTGACCGCCGACATTTCCTGGGCCTGGCCGGACTGGGCGCCGGAGCCGCGGCACTGGCCGCCTGTGGCGGACCTTCGACGGCGGGCACGGCAGACGCCGTCGAGACCGCAGCGATCGATTTCAGCGGCGTGAAGCCGGCTGGCTCCATCGACTTCTGGACCAACCACCCAGGCAAGTCGCAGGACGTGGAGAAGGCGATCATTGAGAAGTTCCACGCCAAGTTCCCGGACATTAAAGTCAACCTCGTCACGGCCGGGGCCAACTACGAGGAGATCGCCCAGAAGTTCCAGACCTCGCAGGCAGCCAAGACGGGTCTACCGGCGCTGGTTGTCCTCTCTGATGTGTGGTGGTTCCGCTACTTCTCCAATGGCAGCATCATCCCCATCGATGGACTGGTGAAGCAGCTGGACATCAAGATCGACGACTTCCAGAAGTCGCTGGTGGACGACTACAAGTACGACGACAAGCAGTGGGCGCTCCCCTACGGCCGGTCCACCCCGCTGTTCTACTACAACAAGGACCATTTCAAGGCGGCGGGCCTCCCTGATCGCGCACCGGCCACGTGGCAGGAATTCGCGGAGTGGGCCCCGAAGCTTAAGGCCACGTCCGGCGCACAGTATGCCTACATCTACCCGGCCCTTGCCGGCTACGCGGGCTGGACCTTGCAAAACAACCTGTGGGGCTGGGGCGGCAGCTGGTCCAAGGACTGGGACATCACGTGTGATTCCACCGAGTCAGTCGCTGCATTGCAGTGGGCGCAGGATTCCATTTACAAGGAGGGCTGGGCGGGCGTTTCGTCCAAGGAAGCCGCAGACGACTTCGCCGCGGGCATCACCTCGTCCACCATTTCCTCCACTGGTTCCTTGCTGGGCGTCCTGAAGGCAGCCAAGTTCAACGTTGGCGTCGGTTTCCTTCCGGGCGGGCCCGAAGTGCCCAGCGGGGTCTGCCCCACGGGCGGTGCCGGTCTCGGCATCCCGAGCGGCATCACCAAGGAGGAACAGCTTGCTGCGGCCACGTTCCTGAAGTTCATGACCGAACCGGAGAACACCGCCGCTTTCTCCGCTGCCACCGGGTACATGCCCACGCGTCTCTCGGCCGACATGTCCGCTGTCCTCGCCGCGACACCGCAAATCAAGACCGCCATGGACCAGCTCGCCGTGACCAAGGTCCAGGACAACGCACGCGTGTTCCTGCCGGGTGCGGACCAGGAGATGGCCAAGGCCGCTGCCAAGATCCTCACGCAGCAGGGCGACGTGCAGGCAACCATGACCGAGCTTAAGAAGACGCTCGAGGGCATTTACACCACGGATGTGAAGCCGAAGCTGAAGGCCTGATTTCTCCTCCAGGCATGAAGAGAGCCGGGCTGCTTCAGCAGCCCGGCTCTTGTGCTTCGGGGCGTACGGCCCGGGTCTTACGGGATTGGTACAGGCCTTACGGGATCGGTACAGGCCTTACGGGATCGGTACAGGCACGACGCCGAGCGGCGCCAACTGCTCGGCGCCCCCATCCGGGGCGGACAGGACCCAGATGCCCTTTTCGTGGACGGCGACAGAATGCTCCCACTGGCAGGAACGCTTGCCGTCAGTGGTGACAACGGTCCAGTCGTCGTCGAGGGTGGCGGTTTCGATGCCCCCGCGCACCAGCATGGGTTCGATGGCCAGGCACAGGCCTGGGCGGATCTTCGGTCCGCGGTGGCCGGTCCGGTAGTTCAGGACATCCGGGGCCATGTGCATTTCGGAGCCAATGCCGTGCCCTACGTAGTCTTCCAGGATGCCCAAGGGCTTGCCGTGGACGGAGGAGACGTAGTCATCGATCGCGTTGCCGATGTCTCCGACGAATTTTCCGTTGGCAAGGGCGGCGATGCCACGCCACATGGCAGCCTCAGTGACGTCGGAGAGCCGCTGGTCTTCGGGATCCGCCGTACCCACGATGACCGTCCGCGCAGAGTCTGAATGCCAGCCGTCCACGATGCAGCCGCCGTCGATGGAAATAATGTCACCCTCCTTGAGGACCTTGGTCCCGGGGATGCCATGGACCACTTCTTCGTTGACGGAGGTGCAAATTGTGGCGGGGAAGCCGTGGTAGCCGAGGAAGTTGGACTTGGCACCTGCATCGTTGAGGACCGCGGCAAAAACATCGTCCAGGTCTTTGGTGGTGACGCCCGGCTTGGCCGCCGCAACTGCAGCATCAAGTGCACGGCTCAGGACAAGCCCGGCCTCCTGCATCTTGCGCATCTGCTCGTTGGTCTTGTATTCAATGCGGGGCTGACCGAACGCCATGTTCTCCTCTGGAAAGTTTGCTGACGGAGCCGATCAGGCTCCGTGCTTGAACCATTTTCCCGCATCCGAGACTGTGGTCGAAATTGGCTCGATTCCCAGCTCGTGCCGGAGGCGTTCCAAGGAGTAGGTTCGCTCCCTCCCGAGTTGGCTCACCGCGTAACGTGTGAGCCGCGGATTCCGGCCGCTCGCCCGTGAAACCGCCTCCGAAATGCCGGCTAAAGCCATGGCCGCGGGCTCGGGAAGGTACCTGATGTCCACGCCGTGGAATCCAGAGGAGTCCAGCACCTGGCGCAGCACTCCACCCAATTCAACAGGCTCAGCGTCCCCCACGTTGACGGCGCCCCGGATTTCGGAGCGGCAGGCGGCAAGGGTAGCTTGCACCAGATTGTCCACGTGCGTCAATTGATGTTTCACCTGGGCATGTCCGACACTCAGCAAATGGCCTCGCCTGATGTTGCTGATCAGACGTGGCAGCAGCGTCCGGTCCCCCGGCCCGTAGACACCGTGCGGGCGCAGTGCCACGGCATTGCCATGGCGACGGGCTTCGACGTCGGCGAGCGCCTTGCTGCGTCCGTAGGCACTCAGGTGGCGTGTGGCTACCTCATCCTCGGCCCGGTTGACACATGATTCCCACCACGGGTACACGCTGGAACTGGAGATGTGGACCAGGCGGGTGCCAGCGAAGGCCTCGGCCACGGCACGGGTGCCCAGGACGTTGGCCCGGTGGAAGAGGGCAGACGGACCCCAATCGGCAACGTGTGCTGCCGCGTGCACCACAGCGTCAACGCCGGGAAGCCGCGCTGGGGGAAGCCCGGTCAGATCCCAGTAATTCAGGCCAGGTCCGTGCTGTCTCGCGAAGCGGACTACCTCCCATCCCTGGGCCTCCGCAGCTGCGGCCACGGCTCCCCCGATGAACCCAGTGGCGCCGGTGACTGCAATCTTCACCGTGTTCCCGCTGCGTCTGCGTCTGCCTCTGGCTGGGTGCGTGACGCGAACTCCTGCCGCAATGCTGCACGGTCAGGTTTCCGGTGCCGGCCACCGGACAGGATGGACTCCAGGACTTCAATGTGGTCCGGGAGCGCGGATTCGTCGATGAGCCGTGGGAGGTCTCGGGCAAGCCGCGACTTCATCAGGGCTGCACTTTCGCCAGCCGCAACGACGACGGCCAGCCACACTGCCTCGTCTCCGACGTCATCCGGAACGCCTACCATCACTGCTTGCCGGACCCCGGGGATCCCGGCAATGACCGGCTCGTAGAGTGCCGGGTAGATGTTGGTCTTCCCTCGGATGATCATGTCCTTCTTACGCCCGATCATCACCAGCCTGGGCGCCCCGGCGCTGCCGTGGTCCAGCCGGACGAGGTCCCCCGTCGCGTGCTCCACCATCGGGTCTTCGCCCAGGTAGCCGTGGCACACATTGGGACCCCGGACCAACAGTTCGTGGTCTTCAGCCACCCGGATTCCGACGGCGGGCAGCGGCTCCCCCAGGAAGTCACCTTCGCCTGTGCCGTCGGGGGCCGTTACTTCAGCCTCTGCACCTGACGCGAAGGCCAATTTCTCGTGTCCGTCGGCAATGGCGATTGGAAGCGCTTCGGTCATGCCATAGATCAGTTTGAACTCGATGCCCGGAAGCAGTTGCATGGCCCGTTTCAGAAATGGCGCCAGGATCGGCGCCGCCCCAAGCATGACTGTCCTCAGCGATGCCGGCATCCTGACCGTTCCTTCCTCGATCGAGTCCAGGATGGGCGCCAACTGTGACGGCACCAGGAAAAGGTGGGTGGCGCCGTCGTACGCTGTTTTTTGGCCGGCCACAGGCCCAAGTTCGCCCGCAAGCCGGAGAGGATCGATGTGGGCGGAGAATCCGTACGCCGGCATGGTCCAGTGCGCACCGGCAATGAGCGCGGGCAGGCCCATCATGAGTTGCTCCGAGTGGACCCTGTCGCCTTCCCTGAAGGTGCAGCGCGTGGTGAGTTGTCCAAAGCCCGCGGCGAGCGATCCCCGGGTGTGGATCACGCCTTTGGGAGCACCGGTAGTCCCCGATGTGAAGATGATGACGGCTTCCTGCGAGGACGCATTCACCGCGTCGCCGCCAATTTTGCCATCCCCCGTTGCCATCCGCGTCGACGCCAGGGCCCTCACCGGCGACGCGCCCCGTGGCACGCCAGGCAACCACGGTCCCGCGTAGTAGTGGCGGACCTCCATGGCGCCATAGTCGGGGAGAAGCAGGCCCCGTCTCCGTGCAAGGGGACGGAAAGGGCTCTTGGCGCTCAACGCGTACAGGAGCGACTCCGAGGCTGCCCACTGCGGCGACGCGAGCCCTGCACGATCCCGAAAGAGGGAAGGACCGATTCCCGGGTCAATAAACACCACCGAGCCACCCGCCCGTACAGCGCCCAAGGCCAGGACAAACGCCGCAGGGCTGGGACGTACGGAGAACAACATGCGCTCCCCCAAGCCGAATCCGTCCTTCTGGAGGCTGAGCGCCGTCGCCTCGATCCCGTCCACCAGCTCACGGTAGGTGATGGTCTGTCCGGGTTTCACTGCCTCCGCACCACGCACGCCCCTGATGCGGCGTGCTTTGCCTGGGGCTGTGATCGCCGGGTGTTGCGGGAACCGTTCCGCTGCTGCATATACGGCGGCGATCAGGTCGGCAGTGCCCGCTGACTGCTCAACTGTCTCCTCAGACATTCGCCAGTTCCAGACTCTTGTATCCCGGAATGAGAACACCTCTGCTGACACGGCGGCTCCGGATGGTCCAGGGTTGCTGAAGATACCGGTCCAGCAGTACGTCCAAGGCTGCGTTGATCTCGGCCATGGCCAACGGCATGCCGATACAGAAGTGTGCTCCCGCGCCGAACCACAGCTGACGCGCTTGCGGGGGTATGGCTTCTGCCGGGTCAAAGCCGCGGAGGCTCTTGGCAGCATGGACGGTGGACAGCAGTATCCTGTCGCCGGCCCGGACCTCCGTCCCTCCAATGACCCCGGGGGCCACTGCATCCCGGATCATCATGGGCGATGGCACTGTGAAGCGAAGGGCCTCATTGATCACGGCAGGAACGGTTGAGCGCTGGTTGGCCAGTTCCTCCACCCGTCCGCTGTCCGTAAGGAGCGCCACCATCCGCGGAAGGAATGAGACCAGCGTTTCGGTGCCCACCATGACGAAGGCACTGATGATGCCCATCGCTTCTTCCTCGCTCATGCCGAGTTCCCGGAGCCTCCCGGGAAATGTCCCGGGGTCACTCTCCCGGTAAGCCACCCTGGCCGGTCCTGCCAGGATTCCGACGGCGGAACGCCCCTTCGCGATTTGCCGCGCCGTCAGGGAGGGACGCCCCAAGCGGACAAGCGAGGAAATGGAAGAGCCCAGGTTGAAGAGTTCCTTGTTGGGTAGCCTGCCCGGCGCGTCGTCGGGCACTCCCAGCAACCGGGAGATCACTCCCCCTGCCAGGTCCTTCACGCATTCCACCACGTCCACCGAACGTCCCGCGTCCAGTTCCTTGGCGATTCGTGACTCAAAGGCGGATGCCGCCGGCTCCACTATCCCGGCTACCGATCGCGGCGTGAACAGATCACCGAGGCGTTGCCGCAATTTCTTGTGGTCTTCTCCATCCATGTTCACCAAGGCTTTGGGGCCCACCACGGGAGTCCAGAGGGCGCCTGAACCCGAGCGGCCATTCTTGACAAATCTCTGCTGGTCCATGAGGACCTCACGAACCAAGCCGGCTTCACTGACCAGCACCCCCAACCCTGGCAGCTTGACCACCGGACGGAGGCTGCCCAAACCTCGAATCAACGGATACAGCAGAGGGTGGGCGCCCAGGTGGATGCGTCGTTCCCATTGCTCCGCCGTGGCCACGTCCGCCATCACCGGATATCCACGTGCTCGGGACGGTACCGGTGGTCTGCATACCACGCCAGAGTGTTCTTCAAGCCCCAGGCCTTGACGCGGCGTGATGAGCCGAACACCACAACATCCCGCCGCAGGGCGTAGTTCCGGGTCAGCTTTCTGACCCGGTTGGACAGTGCCCTGTCCTCATGGAGGTCTTCGATGCTGGAGCGGGGGAATCCGCCGGACCGGTGGTACATATCTGCGGTGATGGCCATGTTGCAGCCCGGGAGCATTTGGTACGGCCCCAGGTACCCCTCGCCCTTATTGCCGGGACGAATACGCCCAAAGAATGAGGCCACCTCCACCGCGAGCAACATCATCCGCCGTTCACCGGCGCTGATTCCCTCATCAAGCCTCGGATTAAGCTGACCAGCGATCAGTTCCAGCCCGTCATCGAAGGCGGCCATGATCCTGGCAGTCCAGTCCGGAGCTGCAAGGCAATCGGAATCGGTGCGGGCCAACCATACTGCGCCGTGCTCCACACCGAAGCGCATGCCCGTATCCGCTGCCGCCCCAGTACCCTTCTGCCCTTCGGTCAGGAGCCGGATGTCCATTCCGGGATGTTCCGCGGCGAACTCAGCCACGATGCCACGGCTGTTATCAGTGGAGCCGTTGTCCACCACAACAACCGTGAAATCCTTGTGCTCTTGGGCCGCCAGGGACAGCAGTGTCTGACGTACCAGTTTCTCCTCGTTCAGCATCGGAACAGCGATACACAGCGGCCTGGTGGGAGCGCTGCTTTCCAGCCCTGGGCTTGCAGGCTCCGGCCGTGCGTTCATGGCCGTCACAGCCGCACCACTGCCATGCCCAGGCTGACGCCGCCGGCCAATCCCACCAACGCGACGAGGTCACCTGGTCCACACCGCCCGCTGTCCATGGCGAGTTTCAGTTGCAGCGGCAGGCTGACTGACGCCAGGTTGCCGAAATCCTCCACGGAAGGGACCAGCAACTCACTGGGAACACCGGCACGCTCAGCGAAGATCGCCCGGTACGGAGCACTGACTTGATGAACACACACCACTGCGAAGTCCGTCCATGACAGGTCAAGCCGCTCGAGCGTCTGGTCAAGAATCTCAGAACCAAGATCCAGGAACGCGTCCTTCAGCTTTTCACCGTCCATGCTGAAATAGCTGGCTTCCGGATCGCGGGGAAACGCGGAACCTCCCGCTGAGAGCGTACCCACAGACCAGTGGCTGCTCCGCGCCGTGAAGGCCATGGACAGGATTCCGGCCGCCCCTTCGGGACCTGACGGCTCCCGGTCTGCCGCCTCAAGCAAAACTGCGGCACCGCCGTCGCTCATGGTGTACCCGGGAAAACTGGACGCAAAAGTCTCAAAGTCCGGAACCTTCCACCGAACTGCCCTCGACGGCGATTCACCGGTGGCCACCAGCACGCGGGCATAGCGTCCCGTAGCGATCAGGGAGTCCCCCACTTCGACGCCGTTGAGGAAACTGTTGCAGGCGTTCTTGACGTCCATGACCGGGCATGCGAGCCCCAACTTTGCCGCAACCATATGTCCGGTGGCCGGCTCCACCATGTCCTGGCTGGCCGAAGCAAAGATCAAGAGGTCTACTTCCGGAGCCTGCAGTCCACACTCAGCCATAACCTTGGCCGCAGCGTTGGCCGCCAGGTCCGACGCTTGTTCGGTTTCAGCCATGACACTGCGGGAACGGATTCCCGTGACGCGACCGATCAGGCCCTGAGGGACCCGGAACCCCGGACTGTGCTCAGCAATACGGCGCTCGACGGCGGCCGTGTCCAGCCGGGCGGGTGGCAGGTAGACCTCGAGCCCCGAAATCCGGCTGTGCCCAGATAAAGCAGTGTGCATGCGGTTCCCCCAACAGTCTGCCGCGAAACGAAAAATGGGTGTGCCCCGCACCAATGGTACGGGACACACCCTTCGCTCCAGAGCCGCGCGAACCGGCTATGTGGAAAACAAGCTAGACGGCCTTGGCCGACTCAATCGCGGTGAGGACACGATCGGTAACTTCATCGATACCGCCAATGCCATCAACCTGCGTGAGGATTCCACGCTCGGCGTACTTGGCCACAACGGCTTCGGTTTGCTCGTGGTACAGATCAAGACGGTGACGGATCACGGTCTCGTTGTCATCGGAACGTCCGGTCTCTTTGGCACGGCCAAGGAGACGGGTCACCAGTTCTTCGTCATCGGCGGTCAGCTGGAGCACGACGTCGAGCTCCTGCTGGCCTTCGGCGAGGATCTGGTCCAGGTAATCAACCTGGGCCGTGGTACGCGGGTAGCCGTCCAGGAGGAAGCCGTTCTCCACGTCGCTCTGGCTCAGGCGGTCCCGAACCATGTCGTTCGTAACGCTGTCCGGAACAAAGTCGCCTGCGTCCATGTACTTCTTGGCTTCAATGCCCAAGGGTGTTTCGCCCTTGACGTTGGCACGGAAGATATCGCCAGTGGAAATGGCGACTACGCCGAGGCGCTCGGAAATCCGTTCAGCCTGCGTACCCTTGCCCGAACCGGGAGGTCCAATGATCAGCATTCTCGTCATCGCAAAAGCCCTTCGTAGTGACGTTGTTGTAGCTGCGCATCAATCTGCTTGACGGTTTCCAGGCCGACACCCACCATGATCAGGATTGAGGTGCCACCGAACGGGAAGTTCTGGTTGGCATTGATCAGGACGAGTGCAACCAGCGGAATCAACGCCACGAAGCCCAGGTAGAGGGCTCCAGGCAGGGTGATCCTGGAAAGCACGTACTGCAGGTAGTCCGCGGTCGGTTTACCCGCCCGGATGCCCGGAATGAACCCGCCGTACTTCTTCATGTTGTCCGACACTTCTTCAGGGTTGAAGGTGATGGCCACGTAGAAGTACGTAAAGAACACGATCATGGCGAAATAGAGCGCCATGTAGATGGGGTGGTCGCCACGGGTGAGGTTGTTGTTGATCCACTCAACCCACGGGGCCATCTGCTCCCCTGGCGCCGGCTGGTTGAACTGCGAAATCAGCCCGGGCAGGTAGAGCATGGAGGACGCGAAGATGACAGGCACAACGCCGGCCATGTTCACCTTGATGGGAATGTAGGTGCTGGTACCGCCCACTGTGCGGCGGCCGATCATGCGCTTCGCATACTGGACCGGAACACGGCGCTGGGACTGCTCCACGAAAACAACCAAGGCCACAGTCAGCAAACCGACAGCCAGCACGGTGAAGAAGGTGCCGGGACCCTTGCTCTCCCAGATGGCACCCAGCGAACCCGGGAAGCTTGCAGCGATGGAGGTGAAGATGAGCAGCGACATACCGTTGCCCACACCCTTCTCCGTCACCAGCTCGCCCATCCACATGATGAGGCCGGTACCGGCCGTCAACGTGATGATGATGAGGATGGTGGTCATGATGCTCTCATCAGGGATGATGGGCAGGTTGCAGCCCGGGAGCAGTTGACCGGACCGGGCCAGCGACACCAGAGTGGTGGCGTTCAGCAGGCCGAGGGCGATAGTGAGGTACCGGGTGTACTGGGTCAACTTTGACTGTCCCGAGGAACCCTCTTCGTAGAGCTGCTGGAACCGGGGAATGACCACCCGGAGCAGCTGCACGATGATGCTCGCCGTGATGTAGGGCATGATGCCCAAGGCAAAGACTGAGACCTGCAGCAACGCGCCGCCGCTGAACAAGTTAACCAGCTGGTAGATGCCCTGCGAGGTGTCACCGGTGTTCAAGCATTGCTGGACATTCTGGTAGTTCACACCAGGCGAGGGGATAAAAGCTCCCAAGCGGAAGATTGTGATGATTCCCAGCGTGAACAACAACTTGCGTCGCAAATCAGGCGTCCGAAACGCCCGGCCGAATGCGCTTAGCAAGCGTCCTCCTGAGTAGAAAGTACAAGGATGTGATCGGGCTCAATGAAACCCAACAACCGAGTCTAACTGCTTGTGACGCCGTCGTAATAATCGAGAGTCCTCAACCACGAAAAAAATCCCGGTACACAGGGCCGAAGCCCCGCGTACCGGGATCCTTTTTTACAACGGGCATCTGCCCCACTGGCTCTTAGAGAGCAGTGGTGCTTCCGCCTGCTGCAGCAATCTTTTCCGTAGCACTGGCGGAGAATGCGTGGGCCGTAACATCAACCTTGACGGTGATGTCGCCGGTGCCAAGCACCTTCACGGGCTGGTTCTTGCGAACGGCACCCTTCTCAACCAGGGACTCAACGGTGACAGCGCCACCTTCCGGGAACAGCTCGTTGAGCTTTTCCAGGTTGACAACCTGGAACTCAACCCGGAACGGGTTCTTGAAGCCGCGCAGCTTCGGCAGGCGCATGTGCAGCGGCAGCTGGCCGCCGGCAAAGCCAGCCTTTACCTGGTAGCGGGCCTTCGTACCCTTGGTACCGCGACCAGCGGTCTTACCCTTGGAGCCTTCACCACGACCAACACGGGTCTTGGCGGTCTTGGCACCCGGGGCGGGACGCAGGTGGTGGACCTTCAGAGCGTTCTGCTTCTCAGCAGTCTCTGCGGCGGTCTTGTTCTCTGCCATTACTTCGCCTCCTCTACATTCACGAGGTGCGGAACCGTGTTCAGCATTCCAACGGTCACGGCATCAGCGGAGCGGACAACAGTGTGTCCGATGCGCTTGAGGCCGAGGGACCGAAGGGTGGCGATCTGGTTCTGCTTGGCGCCAATGACGCCCTTGATCTGGGTGATTTCCAACTTGGCGTCGGAGGAAGTCAGGTTCTTAGCCATGACTAAACACCTGCCTTCTGGTTCTGGAGCGCGCGCACCAGAGCAGCAGGAGCAACCTCGTCCAGCGGCAGGCCACGGCGGGCAGCCACGGAAGCGGGCTCTTCGAGCTGCTTCAGAGCGGCAACGGTCGCGTGAACGATGTTGATCGCGTTGGAAGAACCGAGCGACTTGGAGAGGATGTCGTGGATGCCCACGCACTCCAATACCGCGCGGACCGGGCCACCGGCGATAACACCGGTACCGGCGGAAGCCGGACGCAGCAGGACTACGCCTGCAGCAGCCTCACCCTGCACACGGTGCGGGATGGTGCTGCCAACGCGGGGTACGCGGAAGAAGGACTTCTTGGCCTCTTCAACGCCCTTGGCGATAGCAGCGGGAACTTCCTTGGCCTTGCCGTAGCCGACGCCGACCATACCGTTGCCGTCACCGACGACGACGAGAGCGGTGAAGCTGAAGCGACGACCACCCTTGACGACCTTGGCAACGCGGTTGATGGTGACAACACGCTCTACGAACTGGCTCTTCTCAGCCTCACGACCGCCGTCGCGGCCACCACGGCCACCACGGTCGCCGCGGCCCTGGCCACGGTCGCCGCGCTCGCCACGACGTCCGCCGCGGCGGTCATCGGCAGCGGGTGCGGTCTCAGTTGCTTCAGCAGCTACAGCTTCAGTCACCTGAATGTCCTTTTCGTTATTTTCAACGGTCACAGTGCCAGCCCACCTTCGCGAGCACCGTCAGCGACGGCGGCGATGCGGCCGTGGTACTTGTTACCGCCACGGTCGAAGACAACAGCCTCGACGCCTGCAGCCTTGGCGCGCTCTGCAACGAGCTCGCCGACGCGCTTGGCCTTGGCAGTCTTGTCTCCGTCGAATGCGCGAAGGTCAGCTTCCAGGGTGGAAGCGTAAGCCACGGTTACACCCTTGCTGTCATCGACAACCTGGACGAATACGTGACGTGCCGAACGGTTGACGACCAGACGAGGACGTACAGCCGTACCGGTGATGCGCTTGCGGATACGAAGCTGGCGACGGCTGCGTGCAGCAGACTTGCTCTTGTTCGTACGCTTCTTATTAATTGCGATGGCCATGGTTTACTTACCAGCCTTTCCGACCTTGCGGCGGATGACTTCGCCGGCGTAACGGACACCCTTGCCCTTGTAGGGGTCAGGCTTGCGCAGCTTGCGAATGTTGGCAGCAACCTCGCCGACCTGCTGCTTGTTGATACCCGAAACAGAGAGCTTGGTCGGACCCTCTACTACGAAGGTGATGCCTTCGGGTGCAGAGACGTTAACCGGGTGGCTGTAGCCCAGAGCGAACTCCAGGTCAGAACCCTTGGCCTGAACGCGGTAACCAGTACCAACGATTTCAAGCTTCTTCTCGTAGCCCTCGGTAACGCCCTGAATCATGTTGGCGATCAGGGTGCGGGTCAGGCCGTGCAGCGAACGCGAGTTGCGCTCGTCGTTCGGGCGGGTGACCGTCAGGGTGTTCTCTTCCTGGGTAACCTCGATCGGGCTGGCCACAGTGTGGCTCAGCTCGCCTTTGGCACCTTTGACGTTGATGACGGAGCCATCAAGCTTGACCTCAACTCCGGCAGGAACGGTGATGGGGAGACGTCCAATACGTGACATTATTCTCTTCCTTTCCCGTTACCAGACGTACGCGAGGACTTCGCCGCCCACGCCCTTCTTGCCGGCCTGCTTGTCAGTCAGGAGGCCGGAAGAGGTGGACAGGATTGCGACACCCAGGCCACCCAGCACGTGCGGCAGGTTGGTGGACTTCGCGTAAACGCGGAGACCCGGCTTGGAGATGCGGCGGACGCCAGCGATGGAACGCTCGCGGTTCGGACCGAACTTAAGGTCGATGGTCAGCTTCTTGCCAACCTCGGCGTCTTCTTCCTTCCAGCCGGCAATGTAGCCTTCTGCCTTCAGGATGTCAGCAACGCGTGCCTTCAGTTTGCTGTACGGCATGGACACGGTGTCGTGGTATGCCGAGTTTGCATTGCGCAGACGCGTGAGCATGTCTGCGACAGGATCTGTCATAGTCATTTGGGCTATAGCCCTTCCTCGTACCGGTTTCCGCTGCGCCGGCTCTCAAGAGCCTGCGAAGACGGACCTGTCACGTAGTTAGTTTTCGGTCTTGAACGGGAAACCAAGCGCCTTGAGCAGCGCGCGGCCTTCGTCATCGGTCTTGGCGGTGGTGACGACCGTGATGTCCATACCGCGAACGCGGTCGATGGAGTCCTGGTCGATCTCGTGGAACATAACCTGCTCGGTCAGACCGAAGGTGTAGTTGCCGTTGCCATCGAACTGCTTGCCGTTGAGGCCGCGGAAGTCACGGATACGCGGCAGAGCCAGCGAAACCAGACGATCCACGAATTCCCACATGCGGTCCCCACGCAGAGTTGCGTGTGCACCGATCGGCATGCCTTCGCGCAGCTTGAACTGTGCGATTGACTTGCGGGCCTTGGTTACCTGCGGCTTCTGGCCGGTGATCAGGGTGAGGTCGCGGACAGCGCCGTCGATCAGCTTGGAGTCCTTGGCGGCATCTCCAACACCCATGTTCACTACAACCTTGACCAGGCGGGGAACCTGGTTGACGTTCGCGTAGCTGAATTCCTCCTGCAGGGACTTCTTGATGGTCTCTGCATACTTGGTCTTCAGACGCGGAACGATCTTCACTGGAGTCTCGAGTGTCTCACTCATCAGATGTCCTTCCCGGTGGCCTTGGACACGCGGATACGGACGGTCTTGGTAGCGCCATCCTTCTCAACGGTGTCGAGACGGAAACCAACACGGGTCGGCTTCTTGGTCGACGGGTCAACCAGAGCAACGTTGGAAACGTGGATCGGGGCCTCAACGACCTCAATGCCACCGGTCTTGGTGCCGCGCTGCGACTGACCGACCTTGGTGTGCTTGGTGACGCGGTTGATTCCCTCTACCAGCACGCGGTTGGTGTCCGGGAATACGCGCAGAACCTTGCCCTGCTTGCCGCGGTCTCCGCCGCGTTCCTGCTTGGCGCCGGTGATGACCTGAACGAGGTCACCCTTCTTGATCTTAGCCATGGACTAAAGCACCTCCGGGGCCAGCGAAACGATCTTCATGAACTTCTTGTCGCGAAGTTCACGACCAACCGGGCCGAAGATACGGGTACCGCGGGGGTCACCGTCATTCTTCAGGATCACAGCTGCGTTTTCGTCAAACTTGATGTAGGAACCATCCGCACGGCGGCGTTCCTTCTTGGTACGAACGATGACAGCCTTGACGACGTCACCCTTCTTTACGTTGCCGCCAGGGATAGCGTCCTTGACGGTAGCGACGATCACGTCGCCAATGCCTGCGTAGCGACGACCAGATCCACCGAGAACGCGAATGGTAAGGATTTCCTTAGCACCCGTGTTGTCGGCGACCTTGAGTCGCGACTCCTGCTGAATCAATTTCTACTCCTTGCGTCGCGCCGGTTCTCAGACCGAAATCATGCATACGGAATGAGCCTTGCGGAACGGTTGATCGGGGTGTCTCTTGACCTGCCTGGATTTTGCCAGTACAGGCCTAAACGCCCGTGCCACAAGCATCAGCTTCCCTTGCAGAAAACTCTGCGCGGGGCAGTATGCAGCGGCACGATTGTTTACGAGGTAGTTGACGGCGCACAAGTGGCGCCATACAAACTCAATATCCTAGCACGTTTACGGCCTGAAGCCGAAACGGCCGGAGATGCGGAAAGGCCCGCGCTCCCTGGGGAACACGGGCCTTTCCAGTGAATCACTGCCAGGCATGCCCGGCGTCGGATTTACTTGGCCTTTTCGAGGATCTCCACCAGACGCCACCGCTTGGTAGCGGACAGCGGGCGGGTCTCAGAGATGAGAACGAGGTCGCCGATGCCGGCGGTGTTCTCTTCGTCGTGAGCCTTGATCTTCGAGGTGCGGCGAATAACCTTGCCGTACAGAGCGTGCTTCACGCGGTCTTCAACCTGAACAACGATGGTCTTTTCCATCTTGTCAGAGACAACGTAGCCGCGACGCGTCTTACGGTAACCGCGCTGTTCAGCGCTGGCTGCTGCTTCCGTCACAGTTTCCTTCTCGCTCACTTGGCGTCCTCTCCAGCTTCAACCTCGGCCTTTTCAGCCTTGGCAGCCTTCTTGGACTTCTTTTCTTCCTTGGCTTCCACAACCGGTGCGGCAACCTCGGCACGAATGCCCAGCTCGCGCTCACGGAGAACGGTGTAGATGCGTGCGATGTCCTTCTTTACCGCACGCAGGCGACCGTGGTTCTCCAGCTGTCCGGTGGCGGACTGGAAACGCAGGTTGAACAGCTCTTCCTTGGACTTGCGGAGTTCTTCAACGAGACGCTCGTTGTCGAAACCGTCCAGCTGTGCGGGTGCGAGATCCTTCGACCCTACTGCCATTTCTATTCACCACCTTCGCGACGCACAATGCGTGCCTTCAACGGGAGCTTGTGGATTGCCAGGCGCAGGGCCTCGCGAGCTACCTCTTCATTGACACCGGAGAGTTCGAAGAGAACCCGGCCCGGCTTGACGTTTGCGACCCACCATTCCGGAGAACCCTTACCGGAACCCATACGGGTTTCAGCAGGCTTCTTCGTCAGCGGACGGTCCGGGTAGATGTTGATCCAGACCTTGCCGCCACGCTTGATGTGGCGGGTCATCGCAATACGAGCGGACTCGATCTGACGGTTGGTAACGTATGCCGGGCTCAGGGCCTGGATACCGTACTCACCGAAGCTGACCTTGGTGCCGCCCGTAGCAGCGCCGGAACGACCCGGGTGGTGCTGCTTACGGTGCTTTACTCGACGTGGGATAAGCATTTAAGCCTGTCCTCCTTCTGCTGCGGGAGCAGCAGCTTCAGCGGCCGGTGCTTCAACGGCAGCGGGTGCTGCCTCAGCTGCCGGACGGTCGTTACGACGACGGCGGTCGCCACCCGGGCGGCCCGGACGGTCTCCTGCACGGCCACGGGACGGAGCAGCAGCTGCCTGCTGAGCCAGTTCCTTGGCAGTTACGTCACCCTTGTAGATCCAAACCTTCACACCGATGCGGCCGAAGGTGGTCTTGGCTTCGTAGAAGCCGTAGTCGATGTTCGCGCGGAGGGTGTGCAGGGGCACACGGCCTTCGCGGTAGAACTCCGAGCGGGACATTTCTGCGCCACCCAGACGGCCCGAGCAAGCAACACGGATGCCCTTGGCACCCGCACGCTGTGCGGACTGCATTGCCTTCTTCATCGCACGGCGGAAAGCCACGCGGGAAGTCAGCTGCTCAGCGATGCCCTGGGCAACAAGCTGTGCTTCCATCTCGGGGTTCTTGACCTCGAGGATGTTCAGCTGAACCTGCTTGCCGGTGAGCTTCTCGAGCTCGCCGCGGATGCGGTCTGCTTCAGCGCCGCGGCGGCCGATGACGATACCCGGGCGTGCCGTGTGGATGTCCACGCGGACACGGTCACGGGTGCGCTCGATCTCGACCTTGGCGATGCCGGCGCGCTCCATGCCGGTGGACATGAGCTGACGGATCTTGATGTCCTCGCGGACGAAGTCCTTGTAGCGCTGTCCGGGCTTGGTGCTGTCAGCGAACCAGTGCGAAACGTGGTCGGTGGTGATGCCGAGTCGGAACCCGTGCGGGTTTACTTTCTGTCCCACTTAGCGAGCCTCCTCTTTCTCCGGGGTTGCGACAACCAGCGTGATGTGGCTGGTCCGCTTCCTAATGCGGTAGGCGCGGCCCTGGGCACGCGGCTGGAACCGCTTCATGGTCGGGCCTTCATCAACAAATGCTTCGGTGATGAAGAGGTCGCTGTCGTCGAATGCAACGCCGTCACGGTCCGCGAGGACACGTGCGTTGGCCATTGCCGACTGAAGTACCTTGAATACCGGCTCCGAAGCTGCCTGGGGGGCAAACTTCAGAATTGCCAGAGCCTCATTCGCTTGCTTACCACGAACAAGGTTGACGACGCGCCGGGCCTTCATAGGCGTTACGCGGATGTGACGCGCAATAGCCTTGGCTTCCATTGCTTTCCTTCTCTCGTCTAAGACGTAAAGTCAGGCGCCTAGCGGCGCTTGCCCTTACGGTCGTCCTTAACATGGCCGCGGAATGTCCGCGTGGGAGCGAATTCGCCGAGCTTGTGCCCGACCATCGACTCTGTGACAAACACCGGGATGTGCTTGCGTCCGTCGTGTACGGCGATCGTGTGCCCGAGCATGTCGGGGATGATCATCGAACGGCGGGACCAGGTCTTGATGACGTTCTTGGTGCCCTTATCGTTTTCCCGTGCGACCTTCACAAAGAGGTGCTGGTCAACGAAAGGACCTTTTTTCAGGCTGCGTGGCATGTGTCCAGGCTCCTATCGCTTGTTCTTGCCAGTACGGCGGCGACGAACAATAAGCTTGTCGCTCTCTTTGTTCGGACGGCGGGTACGGCCCTCGGGCTTGCCGTTCGGGTTAACCGGGTGACGTCCACCGGAAGTCTTACCTTCACCACCACCGTGCGGGTGGTCAACCGGGTTCATGGCTACACCACGGACGGTCGGGCGAACGCCCTTCCAGCGCATGCGGCCGGCCTTGCCCCAGTTGATGTTCGACTGCTCGGCGTTGCCCACCTCGCCGACGGTTGCGCGGCAGCGCACGTCAACGTTGCGGATTTCACCGGAGGGCAGACGCAGCTGGGCGAAACGGCCTTCCTTGGCAACGAGCTGTACCGAAGCACCTGCGGAACGAGCCATCTTGGCGCCGCCACCCGGACGCAGTTCAACTGCGTGGATTACGGTACCAACCGGGATGTTGCGCAGCGGCAGGTTGTTGCCCGGCTTGATGTCAGCGTCGGGACCAGCCTCGACGAAGTCACCCTGGGACAGCTTGTTCGGAGCGATGATGTAACGCTTGGTGCCATCAACGTAGTGCAGGAGTGCGATGCGAGCCGTGCGGTTCGGGTCGTACTCGATTTCGGCAACGCGGGCGTTGACGCCGTCCTTGTCGTGACGACGGAAGTCGATCAGACGGTACTGGCGCTTGTGCCCACCACCCTTGTGACGGGTGGTGATCTTACCGGAGTTGTTACGGCCGCCAGTCTTGTGCAGCGGACGCAGCAACGACTTTTCCGGAGTCGATCGCGTGATTTCAGCAAAGTCGGCTACGCTCGAGCCACGACGGCCCGGGGTAGTCGGCTTGTATTTACGGATTCCCATAATTTATTTCCTCGTTAAAGTGGTCTCCGCTACGCGAGCGGACCGCCGAAGATGTCGATTGTGCCTTCTTTGAGGGTGACAATTGCACGCTTGGTGCTCTTGCGCTGACCCCAGCCGAATTTGGTGCGCTTGCGCTTACCGGCACGGTTGATGGTGTTGATCGAGTCAACCTTGACCGAGAAGATCTTCTCGACGGCCAATTTGATCTCGGTCTTGTTCGAGCGAGGGTCCACCAGGAAGGTGTACTTGCCTTCGTCGATCAGACCGTAGCTCTTTTCCGAAACGACGGGTGCAAGCACGACGTCGCGCGGGTCCTTGATGGTGGTTACGCTCACTTGGAGGCCTCCTCGTTCTTTAGCTTGTCAGCGACGAACGCCTCGAAAGCAGCCTTGGTGAAGACCACGTCGTCGGAGATAAGCACGTCGTAGGTGTTCAGCTGGTCTGCGTACAGAACGTGAACATCCTGGAGGTTGCGCACGGAAAGTGCAGCAACATCGTTGGCGCGCTCGATTACGACGAGCAGGTTCTTGCGCTCAGTGACGGAGCGCAGCGAAGCCAGTGCGTCCTTGGCGGACGGCTTGGTGCCGGCTACCAGTTCAGCGATGACGTGGATGCGGCCGTTGCGGGCGCGGTCAGACAGGGCGCCGCGGAGTGCAGCAGCCTTCATCTTCTTGGGGGTGCGCTGGCTGTAGTCACGAGGGGTCGGACCGTGGACAACGCCACCGCCGGTCATGTGAGGAGCACGGATTGAACCCTGACGGGCGCGGCCGGTGCCCTTCTGCTTGAACGGCTTGCGACCTGCACCGGAAACCTCGGCGCGGGTCTTCGTCTTGTGGGTACCCTGGCGTGCAGCAGCGAGCTGTGCGACGACGACCTGGTGCAGCAGCGGCACGTTGGTCTGGACGTCGAAGATCTCTGCAGGCAGGTCTACCTTGACAGTGCTAGTCATTGAACTAGGCTCCCTTCACGGCGGTGCGTACGAGTACGACCTGGCCGCGGGCGCCGGGGACGGCACCCTTGATAAGGAGCAGCGACTTCTCAACGTCAACAGCGTGAACCGTGAGGTTCAGCGTGGTGTGACGTTCGGCGCCCATGCGGCCGGCCATTTTCAGGCCCTTGAAGACGCGGCTCGGGGTGGATGCGCCACCGATGGAGCCAGGCTTACGGTGGTTCTTGTGGGCACCGTGGGAAGCGCCAACGCCGTGGAAGCCGTGACGCTTCATAACACCGGCGAAGCCCTTACCCTTTGAGGTGCCGACGACGTCGATCTTCTGGCCGGCTTCGAAGATCTCAACAGAGAGCTCCTGGCCCAGCTCGTAGGATGCGGCGTCTGCGGTACGCAGTTCGACGACATGGCGGCGAGGGGTGACGCCAGCCTTTTCAAAGTGACCAGCCAGCGGCTTGGTGACCTTGCGGGGATCGATCTGGCCGTAGCCGATCTGTACGGCGACGTAGCCATCTACCTCTGCGTTGCGCAGCTGGGTGATGACGTTGGAGTCAGCCTGGACAACAGTTACCGGGATGAGCTTGTTGTTCTCGTCCCAGACCTGGGTCATGCCGAGCTTCGTGCCCAGCAGGCCCTTTACGTTACGGGTTGCGGTCATAGTCTCTCAGCACCTCCCTAGAGCTTGATTTCGATGTTCACGTCTGCAGGCAGATCGAGACGCATAAGCGAGTCGACGGCCTTCGGCGTGGGGTCGATGATGTCGATCAGACGCTTGTGAGTACGCATTTCGAAGTGCTCACGGCTGTCCTTGTACTTGTGAGGAGAGCGAATTACGCAGTAAACGTTCTTCTCCGTGGGCAGCGGCACCGGGCCGACTACCGTTGCGCCTGCGCGCGTGACCGTCTCAACGATCTTCCGCGCTGAAACATCAATGACCTCGTGGTCATATGACTTCAGCCGGATGCGGATTTTTTGTCCCGCCATGTCGCCTGACTCTCTTTCAGCTAGTGCTGCTCTAGTTAGGGCTGCTCTGTTTACTTACCTGTTGATGTGGCCGCCGAAGCGTTTGAGGATTTACCACCACACGCCGCACAAGCTGAATCCGGATATTCCGGGTTCCTCAACCTGCCG
Source organism: Arthrobacter sp. D5-1 (assembly GCF_017357425.1). NCBI lineage: Bacteria > Bacillati > Actinomycetota > Actinomycetes > Micrococcales > Micrococcaceae > Arthrobacter > Arthrobacter sp. D5-1. The sequence continues at coordinate 3,418,327 of NZ_CP014571.1, forward strand.
GCGCACCGACCCCCGCGGTCGGGCGTGTCGCGATTTCCACGCAGACTCGACCGCATTCCATGGGGTTCAGGGTTATGTTTGGTCTTCCACTTGGACCCTGACACCCGGCATTATCCGGATCGGGACACGAAGAAGCGCTTGAACAACTCATCCAGTATGGCGGAAATATGAGGCAAAGGCCAATCGACGGTATAAGGGCCCCTGCAAGACCATTGCCCGGGCGCCTGCACCTGAGGAAGATGGGTGCATGACCGTCCAGGATTCAGGCTCAGTGGAAGATCTTGCCGCGCGCCTGCGTCCGGGTTTCACCCTGGGGGTGGCGTCTGCGGCTTTCCAGATTGAAGGATCACTGACCGCTGATGGCCGTGGTCCGTCGGGCTGGGATGCCTTCGCGGAAAAGCCAGGAGCAATAGTCGACGGCGACTCCCCCACTGTAGCGTGCGACCATTACAACCGCGCCGATGAAGACATCGCGTTGATGCAGGAGCTTGGCGTGGACTCCTACCGCTTCTCGCTGTCCTGGCCGCGGATCCAACCCGGCGGCAAGGGCTCCATCAATCAACGCGGTCTGGACTTTTACGATCGCCTCATCGACAAACTCCTGGCCGCAGGCATCTCCCCCATGGCTACCCTGTTCCACTGGGATACCCCTTTGGAACTGGAGCATGCAGGCGGGTGGATGAACCGCGACACTGCCGAGCGCTTTGCTGTCTATTGCGCCGCCGCTGCAGACCGCTTCGGTGACCGTGTTGATCACTGGGTCACCATGAACGAACCCGTGTCAGTCACCGTGCAGGGGTACTCCTTGGGAGTGCACGCCCCGGGCCGGCAACTGCTTTTCGATTCCCTGCCTGCCGCACATCATCAATTACTGGGACACGGAATGGCCGTCCGGGCCCTGCGGAACGCCGGCGTCAAAGGGCAGATCGGAGTGTCCAACATGCACTGCCCCGTCGAGTCTGCCAGCAACAGTCTGGGCGACCGGCTGATGACGCAGGCGCTGGACCTGATCCTCAACCGCATCTATGCCGATGCGATACTGCTAGGCCAATACCCCAAGCCACCCTGGCCCATGAAGCCGTGGTTCCGCTCACTCGGCACCATCCACGACGGCGATCTTGAACTGATCAGCCAACCTTTGGACTTCTACGGGCTCAACTACTACTACCCCGTGAAGGTGGCAGCAGGACCCGGGCCTGCGGAGATCCCCACCGGAAAGTCACCGGAGATGAGCGAAGTTCCCTTCCACCTGGCCGCCTACCAGGAGTATGAAACCACAGGGTTCGGCTGGCCCGTTGCACCGGAGTACCTGGCGCTGTTGCTGCGACAAATGAAGGACCGGTACGGGGACGCTCTTCCCCCGGTGTACATCACCGAAGGCGGGGCAAGTTTTCCGGAGCCGCCCCACGTTGACGGCCCCGTCCAGGACACCAACCGCATTTCCTACCTGGCTGAGCACCTCGGCCACGCCCTGACAGCGACAGGTCCGGGCGGTATTGCCGAGGATGTGGATCTGCGCGGCTACTACGTCTGGACGCTGCTGGACAATTTCGAATGGGCGGCCGGCTACTCACAGCGTTTCGGATTGGTCCATGTGGACTTCCACACCCAGGAACGGACTCCCAAGGAGTCCTATTACTGGTTGCGTGCACTGGAGCGAGCCCGCTCCCAAGAACCGTAGGCCGCCTGGCTAGCCCAGTCCTGCTAAAACGACGGGTTACTTGTTCTTGTTGGCACGCCTGATGCGCTTTGCGCGTTCAATCTCGCTCCGGAAGTTCTTGCGGCCCCACAGCACGCCCCCACCGATGGCGGCAATGACTGCCAGGAAAATCAGGAATTCCATACTGCGCTCCTCTTCGTAGACTGCCAGATTATCGGATTCCGTCCCTGTCCTGTCCCCACGGGGCATTACCGGGCGAAGCATTGCCCGGGTAGACACCGTCGGAGTGAGCACTGTCGGGTGAAGTATCGCCCCGGTTGAAGCCGTCGGTACTGGCGGCGCCCGGCGCAAAGTTCTGCGGCGGAACACCACCCGGCGCAAAGTTCTGCGGCGGAACACCACCCGGCGCAAAGTTCTGCGGCGGAACACCACCCGGCGCAAAGTTCTGCGGCGGAACACCCCCGGGCGCAAAGTTCTGCGGCGGAACACCACCGGGCAGCTGCGGCTTCCGGTTCAGGCGCCACACTGCCAGGACAATCAACGCCAGGGCAACCAGCGCCAGCATGGCGAACGCGTACGAGCGCAACGCCCACATGACACTGAGGGCAACGCCCACGGCGCCCCACCACACCATGGCCCGTTCGGCCAGCAGCAACCCGGCGACCAGAAGCACCGCGTGGCCCACCAGCACATACAACTGCTGCGGGGCTGTTCCGCCAAAGATGGTCCCCAAGGATGTCAAAGACAGGGCGCCCGCGGCAAGGACCAGCCGAAGCAGACCTTCGCTCCGCTGCTTTCTCATGTAGCGCAGCCCTGCTAAAACAGCCCCGGCCAGGACGTACCACTGCACGGTCCAGAACCAGTCCGGCCCAGTGTCGCCCACGAACAGCACCGCACGCTGGAGGGCGGCTAAAGACGCCAGCGCCGCAATTTCTCCAGCAAGCCACTTGCCGTACGGTATCTCAACAACTACCAGCGCACCGGTCGCGACCACCAGGAAAAAACCGACCCATGATGTCTCATCGCTGATCAAACCAATGGCGGCCGACGACGCGAGCGCCACGGCTGCTGTTCCCGTCAGGGCGTTTCGCCTCAGCGGTTCCCCGCTGATTGCTGCTCCTCCGAGCCGCTTCACCGCGTAAAGAAGCACTGCTGTTCCAACACCACCCACCAGCCATGGTGCGTAGTCGCTCCATACTCCCGGCGCCATGTCCCTCAGCAAACCTTCGACGGCGGGAACGGCACCAACCAGCATGGACGGCGCGGCGCCGAGGTAGAGGGCGGGCAAGTGCTCAACGTGCGAGGCAGCGAACAGCACGGACGCAAGGACCAGCACTGCCAGCCCAGCCAGGGCGTAGGACACGGCAAGGGTCAACAGACCACCGGTGACGACGAACGCCACTGCAGCAATGAACCAGAACCAGCGCTCCGCAACGTGGCCGGCGGCACCTTGTCCGGGACGGACCGTGGCACGCACAACCCGGACAACGACGAGCACGGCTGCGAGCCCCAGGAGCACCACCGGTACCTGGGCCCTGTCCAGCAGTGGCTGGTACAACCAGGTGCCCGACGGGAACGTCAAGGACGGACCGGAAGCAATCACGCCCCCGACCACGGCAGGGATACCGAAGTATTGGATTCCATGGATTCCCAGAAGACGCCAAGCGATCACAGCGGAGGCCGCGCAGAGTCCCAACTCGATAAGGACCACCCAACGGCCGCCGCCGTTGTAGGTCACTGCCAGCAGGTAAGCCGCGGGCAGAAGGAGCTGGGCAGCCAGAGTACCCCACACCATGGCCTGCTGGAAGGCGATGTCCACACCACGGCTTCTCTGGATCCAGGTCACGGCATGCTGCAGCACGAGGACCACAGCCAAGGTCATGGAGACGGTGGTGGTCGACCCGGAAAGATCCCCCACCAGCACGCCAATGAAGGCCAAAGACAAAACACGGAGTCCCAGCATGTAGGCGCCCCGTACTAAACGGCCCTTTGCCGCTGCCACCATGAAGCCGCTGTAGGCCGCGAAGAGTCCCAGCAGGATCTCAACATCCCGCACACTTCCGAGCCGTAGAGCCAGAAGCAACACCAATGCCGCCGGCGCGAAAAGCCATGCTGCCGAATGCCTGCGCAGGACTACGCCGCAGAGAATTGCCGCAAGTGCCGTCGCGATTGCTGCAACCCCAGGCTGCCAGCCTCCGCGCAGGAATTGCTCCCCTGAGGCCATGGAAACCGTCAGGACGGTGGCGGCTCCCGCCATCACGGTCACCACCGCTCCGGCGTCGACCACGGATGCACGGGGGAAGCGCCTGCGGCTGCTTTGCTGCAAGGGAAGGACCAGCTGCAGGGCCCCCGCTGCAACTACGACCAAGGCCACCTTGGGTAGCTCGCCAGCCACGCTGAAGCTGAAGCCATGCCGCATCGCGTCAAAGTAGGAAGAACCGGCCAGGACGGTACCTGCAGCCCGAGCAAGCCACCAATAGGACTGGCGGTGGGAGGAAACAGGCATTCGGATGGCGGTCGCGGCGAAGTAGGCAACCGCTACCAGGAGGACCACGTTGCCCAGCGCCAGCGACACCGTGGCCGATGCCACCACGCCTGCAACGATGGCCGTAGCCGGGGCCAGGACCTCGCCCAGGGTAGGACGCCAGGACCCGACGCCGGCCTTGCTTTGCCGGGTGGGCGGGAACATCAAAGCACCTGAGGCTGCACCTGCGAACAACACCAACAGCACCGCGGTCCCTACGAGGGGATGACCCGCAGCTCGGTCCACGAACGGCAGGACGAGCAAGCCCGCTACTGCGAGCCCACCGAATCCAGCAAGGGTCGCCTGCGGAACCAAAAGGTGGACTCCAGCACGTTCAAGCCAGGCGCTGACCAGTTGCTGCACTCCAGCCGCAGCCACAAGTGCTACCAAGGAAAGGGCAATCCTGTCCGGGCTTTCGGCAAAAACACCGGCAGCCGCGGTAGGCGCTGCCACCGTCACGGCAAGTCGTGCTGCAAGCACCAATGGTTGACGGAAGGATGCCGGATGAGCAGCCGCCCGCACTGACCAGTACAGTGCGGCAGACGCCAGGAGCGCCGACACCGGCCATGCGCCCAACAGACCCATGAACGGCAGGGACACCGCGAGGACGACGCCGGGCGCGAACTCGGTGCCGTGGCCCAACTTCCAGCCCACCACCATGGCGGTCACCATGGTCACGCTGAGTGGAACATAGCCGGGCAAGTCGTAAGCCCCGAGGGCCAAGACCACTGTCAGGATGGCTGCCGTCGCCAATTGAAGGCCCAGGCAGGACAAGGCGTCGTACCACCAGTGCCGCAGATTCAGCCCCTTACCCCCGAGCGCAACTCCCAGGGACTGGACTCCACAGCAAATAACTGCCGCTAGCATCACTGCGCTGACATCCGAGGTGGTATCCCACACCACTCCCAGCAACGCCAACGTCAGCGTTGCGCGCGCTCCGTAGGCGTGCTGCAGTCTGTACCGGGCCTGTGGAATGAAGGCCATTACGGCGAAGTACATGCCGCACATCAGCATGACCAGCGGGTACTCACCCTTGGCCAGGAGGTGAGGTGTGACCGTGACCGCAAGCGCCACCAAGGGCACTACATAGGGATGGAGCACCATCAGCGGACGGACATAAAGCGGTGGCAACCACCGCGGACGAGTCAGCGCACCCAGGGTCAGGACGATGGCGACTCCGATCAGCGCAGTGAAGTACCAGACCAAAGCGCCGCCCAGCACTGAAACTCCGGACCACGCGGTAGAGACAACGAAGCTCAGGGAAAGGAAGGCCAGGACCTTGTTGTCCAGACGAACCGCGGTATACGTATAAACAGCTGTTCCCAGCAGTGAGGTGACCAGCCACGCGGCCGGACCGTTGGGCAGCACAAAGTTGTACATGGCAAGGCCCGTCACGGGAATGAGCGCCAAACCCGTGCCGACGAAGGCAACTGCGGCTGGACGCAACCGCGGCATTTTGGCATGGATGACCAAACCGGCAACGTAGAACAGGGTGGTGATGAAGCAGATACCTGCAAAGCGGAAGAGTGCAGGAAGGCTTGTCCCCACAAAGAGGGCACCCGCGGCGACCAAGAGAAGACTGGCTACGTAGAGCGTGACGTTGATGTTCTGTTGGTCGCGTTTGGCCTTACGGGCCGCGGCCGCCTCGGGAGTTTCCCGATGTATCGGTACCTGCTGGCCCGCTGCCCACTGCGGCTGTGTGGCCATGACGGGACGCTGCGGGACTGCGGGAGGGTGAACGCCCGACGGCGGCTTGGGGGCCTGCGCTGGGAAGGGCACCGCCACGTGCGTCGGTGGATGCACTGAGTGCGCGGGGGCCTGCGCTGGGAAGGGCGCTGCCACGTGCGTCGGTGGATGCACTGAGTGCGCGGGGGCCTGCGCTGGGAAGGGCGCCGCCACGTGCGTCGGTGGATGCAGTGGTGCTGATGCAGGCATCACGGCGGCCCCGGCCCCGTAGGTTATCGGAGCCGAAGCGGCTGGTTGAGGGGGCGTCGACACCTCTGCAGCGTGGATCTTGGCCTCGGCGTCGCGCCAGCCGGCCATGTGGCCTGCCAGAAAGCCTGCCTGGTAGGCGCGGTGCTCAGCGATGCCTGTGGCGGCAGCGGTCCCCGCGGCATCTTTCCGGCCCCGGCCTCGACCGATGGCACTGCTCACCGCCGCTGTCACAGCAAGGAGTATCAGTACTAACAGGACTTCCATGGCTACTCCTTGATGTCACGGGAATCTGGCATTTCGCCGACGTTTATTCCAATCGATAGAGTAACTGTACCAAAAAGAACCCCACCGCCGAAACGGTGGGGTTCTTCTTGAATGACTACCGGTTGAGCCGGAAGGTCACCGATCTACAAGTAGTGACTACTTGATGATGCTGGTGACACGTCCCGAACCAACGGTGCGGCCGCCTTCGCGGATAGCGAAGCCGAGGCCCTCTTCCATAGCGATCGGCTGGATGAGCGCAACGGTCATCTCAGTGTTGTCGCCAGGCATAACCATTTCCGTGCCTTCCGGCAGGGTGATGACGCCGGTTACGTCCGTGGTACGGAAGTAGAACTGCGGGCGGTAGTTGGAGTAGAACGGGTTGTGACGTCCGCCTTCGTCCTTGGACAGGATGTAGACGTTGGCTTCGAAGTCGGTGTGCGGGGTGATTGAACCCGGCTTGACGACAACCTGGCCACGCTCGACATCGTCGCGCTTCAGACCGCGGAGCAGGAGGCCACAGTTCTCGCCGGCCCATGCTTCGTCGAGCTGCTTGTGGAACATCTCGATACCGGTAACCGTGGTCTTCTGGATCGGGCGGATGCCAACGATCTCAACCTCGGAGTTGATGGCGAGGGTTCCACGCTCGGCGCGACCCGTAACAACGGTGCCACGACCGGTGATCGTGAAGACGTCTTCGATCGGCATCAGGAACGGCTTGTCGCGGTCACGTACGGGGTCCGGAACGGACTCGTCGACTGCTGCCATCAGGTCCTGGACGGACTTGACCCAAACCGGGTCGCCTTCCAGAGCCTTGAGGCCGGAAACGCGAACAACCGGAGCCTCATCGCCATCGAAGCCCTGCGAGCTCAGGAGCTCACGAACTTCCATTTCGACGAGGTCGAGGAGTTCTTCGTCATCAACCATGTCGGACTTGTTCAGTGCGACCAGCAGGTAGGGAACGCCAACCTGGCGGGCGAGCAGAACGTGCTCACGGGTCTGAGCCATCGGACCATCGGTTGCAGCAACCACGAGGATTGCGCCGTCCATCTGGGCAGCACCGGTGATCATGTTCTTGATGTAGTCAGCGTGACCCGGGGCGTCTACGTGTGCGTAGTGGCGCTTCTCGGTCTGGTACTCCACGTGGGAGATGTTGATGGTAATACCGCGCTGGCGCTCTTCCGGAGCAGAGTCAATCGACGCGAAGTCGCGCTGCTCGTTGAGATCCGGGTACTGGTCGTACAGCACCTTGGAAATGGCGGCAGTCAATGTCGTCTTACCGTGGTCAACGTGACCAATGGTGCCGATGTTGACGTGCGGCTTAGTCCGCTCGAACTTTGCCTTTGCCACAGGTTCCTCCTAGAACGATTTCAAGTGAAGTGCTCCTCGGCCGCGCTTTTCGCGGCAGAAACTTTAGCAAGTCTACTTGGGGGCTTGGTTTTGGTGAAATTGCAGATTCAGGAACCAATAATAGTTCCTCGAGCCTGTTTGCGCAGGGACCGGGCCGCGGCTCTCGCCGCAGCCCCGCCTCATGCGCTTAGATGCCTTCCCGATACCGGAATTGCATCCGTTACCGGGAGATTACTCGCCGCGGGTTTTCTGGATGATCTCGTCGGCAACTGCCTTCGGGACCTCCGCGTAGCTGTTGAACGTCATGGAGTACACAGCGCGACCCTGGGTCTTGGACCGGAGGTCACCGATGTAGCCGAACATGCCGGACAGCGGAACGTGTGCACGGATAACCTTCACACCTGCTGCGTCTTCCATGGACTGCATCTGGCCGCGGCGGGCGTTCAGGTCACCGATAACATCACCCATGTATTCCTCAGGTGTGCGGACCTCAACATCCATCAACGGTTCAAGCAGAACAGGGTTCGCCTTGCGTGCAGCTTCCTTGAAAGCCATACGTCCGGCGATCTTGAACGCCATTTCCGAGGAGTCAACATCGTGGGACGCGCCATCAATCAGCGTGGCCTTGATGCCGACAACCGGGTAACCAGCCAGGACGCCGTCGTTCAGTGCATCCTGGATACCAGCGTCAACGGACGGGATGTATTCACGCGGAACGCGGCCACCAGTGACCTTGTTCTCGAATGCGTACAGCTCGCCGGAAGCTGTGTCCATGGGCTCGATCGCGATCTGGATCTTTGCGAACTGACCCGAACCACCGGTCTGCTTCTTGTGCGTGTAGTCATGACGCTCGACTGCGCGCTTGATGGTTTCGCGGTAAGCAACCTGCGGCTTGCCAACGTTTGCCTCGACCTTGAATTCGCGGCGCATGCGGTCCACCAGGATGTCCAGGTGGAGCTCGCCCATGCCGGCGATGATGGTCTGGCCCGTGTCTTCGTTGAGGGAAACCTGGAAGGTCGGGTCCTCAGCGGAGAGCTTCTGGATGGCCGTGGAGAGCTTCTCCTGGTCACCCTTGGTGTTGGGCTCGATGGCAACCGAGATCACGGGCTCCGGGAAGCTCATGGACTCGAGGACGATCTGGTTGTTGGCATCGCACAGGGTGTCACCCGTGGTGGTGTCCTTCAGACCGATGGCTGCGTAGATGTGGCCGGCGGTAGCGCCCTCAACGGGCATTTCCTTGTTGGCGTGCATCTGGAACAGCTTGCCGATACGTTCCTTCTTGCCCTTGGTGGAGTTGACCACCTGGGCGCCTGCCTCAACGTGACCGGAGTACACGCGGACGAAGGTCAGCTGACCGAAGAACGGGTGCGCAGCAATCTTGAAGGCGAGGGCCGAGAACGGCTCGTCAGCAGAGGGCTTGCGGGTGAGTTCCTTCTCTTCGTCGCGGGGATCGTGACCGATCATCGGCGGGACGTCGAGCGGGTTCGGCAGGAAGTCAACAACAGCGTCAAGCATCGGCTGGACACCGCGGTTCTTGAAGGCAGAACCACAGAACACCGGGTAAAGCTCGGAGTTGATGGTCATCTTGCGGATGCCGGCCTTCAGTTCCTCAAGGGTGAGTTCTTCACCTTCGAGGTACTTCTCCATGAGTTCTTCGGAAGCCTCGGCAACAGTCTCTACGAGCTGTGCACGGTACTCTTCAGCCTTGGCCTGGAGGTCCGCCGGGATTTCCTGCACTTCGTAGGAAGCGCCCATGGTGACGTCACCCTTTGCGTCGCCAGGCCAAACCAGGGCGCGCATTTCGAGGAGGTCAACAACACCGATGAAGTCGTTCTCAGCACCGATGGGCAGCTGCATAACCAGCGGCTTGGCACCAAGGCGGGAGATGATGGTGTCTACGGTGAAGTAGAAGTCAGCGCCCAGCTTGTCCATCTTGTTGACGAAGCAGATACGCGGAACGTTGTACTTGTCAGCCTGGCGCCAAACAGTCTCGGACTGCGGCTCCACGCCTTCCTTGCCGTCGAACACTGCAACTGCACCGTCGAGGACGCGCAAGGAGCGCTCAACCTCAACCGTGAAGTCCACGTGGCCCGGGGTGTCGATGATGTTGATCTGGTTCTTGTCCCAGAAGCAAGTCACGGCGGCAGACGTGATGGTGATGCCGCGTTCCTTTTCCTGTTCCATCCAGTCAGTCGTCGAAGCGCCGTCGTGCGTCTCGCCGATTTTGTGGTTCACACCCGTGTAGAACAGGATGCGCTCGGTAGTGGTGGTCTTGCCGGCATCGATGTGGGCCATGATGCCGATATTGCGGACCTTATTAAGGTCGGTAAGCACGTCCTGTGCCACGGGGTCTCCCTTTCGGATGGACTACACGTTCGCCGCCGGCTCAGTGAGCCGGCGGCGTCCGGAAAGTTTTTACCAGCGGTAGTGTGCGAAGGCCTTGTTGGACTCGGCCATCTTGTGGGTGTCTTCGCGACGCTTCACAGCGGCACCAAGACCATTGGAGGCATCCAGGATTTCGTTCTGGAGGCGCTCGGTCATGGTCTTCTCGCGGCGGGCCTTGGAGTAGCCCACGAGCCAACGCAGAGCGAGGGCAGTGGAGCGACCCGGCTTGACCTCAACCGGAACCTGGTAGGTAGCGCCACCAACACGGCGTGAACGTACCTCGAGCGAAGGCTTGACGTTGTCCATGGCCTTCTTGAGAGCGGCAACGGGGTCGCCGCCGGACTTGGCACGTGCACCTTCAAGTGCACCGTAAACGATGCGCTCTGCGGTGGACTTCTTGCCGTCGACCAGAACCTTGTTGATCAGCTGAGTGACCAACGGGGAGCCGTAAACGGGATCGGAAACTAGCGGCCGCTTCGGGGCCGGACCCTTGCGAGGCATATTACTTCTTCTCCATCTTTGCGCCGTAACGGCTGCGAGCCTGCTTGCGGTTCTTGACACCCTGGGTATCGAGTGCGCCGCGGACGATCTTGTAGCGGACACCCGGAAGGTCCTTCACACGACCACCACGGACGAGCACGATGGAGTGCTCCTGGAGGTTGTGGCCAACACCGGGGATGTAGGCGGTTACTTCTACGCCACCGTTGAGACGCACACGTGCCACCTTACGGAGAGCCGAGTTCGGCTTCTTGGGGGTGGTGGTGTAAACGCGGGTGCAAACACCGCGGCGCATCGGGCTGCCCTTCAGCGCGGGAGCCTTGGTCTTGGAGACCTTCGGCGTGCGGCCCTTGCGGACCAGCTGGTTAATCGTAGGCACTTTCGTGTTCTCCGTTGTTTGATCTCTGCCCCCACACACAGGCGCCAGCCTGGGTAAACGTGGGAACTTTGGCGTTGCTCGTGCAGCCGGCCGAAACTCCGGTAGGCGTGCAAAAGTGCGGCATTCGTTGCGCATGTTGCCCGCAACCCGGAAACAGGCTCCACCCAGCACCATGAGAACAAAACCAAAATGATGCTGCGGCGGCCTTCATCCACTGCCACACAGAACAATTACCAAAAGTCTAGCACGGCTTGATCTAGGGCCTTAATCGGGTGTATGGAGGACGACGGCGCAACCCGTCTGCCGCCGTCGTCCTCCACTCCCCCGGCTGACCGCGCGAAAAGCTGCCGCCGTTAACAGGTCCGGCCCCGCACTCATGGAGTACGGGGCCGGACTTTTACCGCGTCAACTCAACGTTGACGGCTGGCGAACAACGGATCAGCGGAAGTCGTTACCGAGGTCGTAGTCATCCAGCGGGATGGCGTGGAACTCGGGAGCTCCGTCGCCGCCCAGTGCGTCATAGGAGAAGTCGGTAAAAGCGCTGGGGCCCGTGAACAGGCTTGCCTTTGCTTCTTCCGTCGGCTCCACAGTGACCTCTGTGTAGCGGGGCAGGCCCGTACCAGCCGGGATGAGCTTACCGATGATGACGTTTTCCTTGAGGCCGAGCAGAGGATCGCTCTTGCCTTCCATGGCCGCCTGCGTCAGGACGCGGGTGGTTTCCTGGAAGGAAGCTGCCGACAGCCAGGACTCGGTAGCCAAGGAAGCCTTGGTGATACCCATGAGTTCCGGACGACCCGAAGCCGGGGACTTGCCCTCGGACACGACGCGGCGGTTCTCGTCCTCGAAGCGGGCGCGCTCTGCAAGCTCACCGGGGAGCAGGTCGGAGTCGCCGGATTCGATGACGGTCACGCGACGCAGCATCTGGCGGACGATAACCTCGACGTGCTTGTCGTGGATACCGATACCCTGGCTGCGGTAAACGCCCTGTACTTCGTCCACGAGGAACTTCTGTGCAGCACGCGGACCCATGATGCGCAGAACCTGCTTCGGGTCCACCGGACCGTTGATCAGCTTCTGGCCGACGCTGACGTGCTCGCCATCTTCGATGAGGAGACGTGAACGGCGCAGTACCGGGTAGGCAATCTCTTCGGAACCATCGTCCGGAGTGATGACCAAGCGCATCTGGCGCTCGGACTCTTCAATGGTGATGCGGCCGGCTGCTTCAGCAATCGGTGCGACACCCTTCGGAGTACGGGCTTCGAAGAGCTCCTGGATACGGGGCAGACCCTGGGTGATGTCGTCGCCACCGCCGGCGGAAACAGCACCACCGGTGTGGAACGTACGCATGGTCAGCTGGGTACCGGGCTCACCGATGGACTGTGCGGCAATAATGCCCACGGCCTCGCCGATGTCAACGGTCTTGCCAGTGGCCAATGAACGACCGTAGCAAAGAGCACAGGTGCCGACCTTGGACTCACAGGTGAGTACGGAGCGGACCTTGACCTCGGTGATGCCTGCAGCCAGCAGCTGGTCGATAACGACGTCGCCGCAGTCGGTGCCGCCGGCAGCCAGGACGTTGCCCTGGGCATCGACGACGTCGACAGCCAGCGTACGTGCGTAGGCGCTGTTCTCGACGTTCTCGTCCAGGACGAGCTCACCGTTGGAATCCGGCACGGCGATCGGGGTAACCAGACCGCGTTCGGTACCACAGTCCTCTTCGCGGACGATGACGTCCTGCGAAACGTCCACCAGACGACGGGTCAGGTAACCCGAGTTGGCGGTACGGAGAGCGGTATCGGCCAGACCCTTACGGGCACCGTGCGTGGCGATGAAGTATTCCAGAACCGACAGGCCCTCGCGGTAGGAGGACTTGATCGGGCGAGGAATGATCTCACCCTTCGGGTTGGCCACAAGACCACGGATACCCGCGATCTGGCGGACCTGCATCCAGTTACCACGTGCACCGGAGGACACCATGCGGTTGATGGTGTTCATCGGAGACAGGCTGTCGCGCATCGCCTGGGCGATTTCGTTGGTTGCCTTGTTCCAGATTTCGATCAGTTCCTGGCGACGCTCGTCGTCGTCGATCAGGCCCTTGTCGTACTGGCCCTGAATCTTGGCAGCCATGGCCTCGTAACCGGCCAGGATGGCAGGCTTGGAGGTAGGCACCTCGATGTCGGAGATGGCAACCGTGACACCCGAACGGGTAGCCCAGTAGAAGCCGGCGTCCTTCAGGTTGTCCAGCGTTGCCGCCGTGACAACCTTCGGGTAGCGCTCTGCGAGGTCGTTGACGATCCGGGACAGTTCGCCCTTGTCGGCAACAGCCTCTACCCAGGGGTAATCCTCAGGCAGCGTCTGGTTGAAGATGACCTGGCCCAGGGAGGTTTCAACGAGAGCCGGCTGACCGGGCTCCCAACCTTCCGGAGCTTCCCACCCTGCGTAAGGCACAAAGTCATCCAGGCGGATCTTGACCTGGGAATTCAGGTGCAGATCACGGGCGTCGTACGCCATGATGGCTTCCGAAACCGAGGAGAAGATGCGGCCTTCGCCGGCAGAACCGACGCGCTTGGTGGTCAGGTGGTACAGACCGATGATCATATCCTGCGAAGGCAGGGTCACCGGACGGCCATCGGACGGCTTCAGGATGTTGTTCGAGGACAGCATCAGGATGCGGGCTTCGGCCTGGGCTTCCGGGCTCAGCGGCAGGTGGACTGCCATCTGGTCGCCGTCGAAGTCAGCGTTGAAGGCGCCACAAACCAGCGGGTGAAGCTGGATTGCCTTGCCTTCCACAAGCTGCGGTTCGAAGGCCTGGATGCCGAGGCGGTGCAGGGTAGGTGCACGGTTGAGCAGCACCGGGTGTTCGGTGATGATCTCTTCCAGCACGTCCCAGACCTGCGGACGGTAACGCTCAACCATGCGCTTTGCCGACTTGATGTTCTGGGCGTGGTTGAGGTCAACCAGGCGCTTCATCACGAACGGCTTGAAGAGCTCCAGGGCCATCTGCTTGGGCAGACCACACTGGTGCAGCTTCAGCTGCGGGCCAACAACGATAACCGAACGGCCGGAGTAGTCAACGCGCTTGCCGAGGAGGTTCTGGCGGAAACGACCCTGCTTGCCCTTGAGCATGTCGCTCAGGGACTTCAGCGGACGGTTGCCCGGACCCGTGACGGGACGGCCACGACGACCGTTGTCGAAGAGGCTGTCAACGGCTTCCTGAAGCATGCGCTTCTCGTTGTTGACGATGATCTCCGGAGCACCGAGGTCAAGCAGTCGCTTGAGTCGGTTGTTGCGGTTGATCACACGACGGTAGAGGTCGTTGAGGTCGGAGGTCGCGAAGCGGCCACCGTCCAACTGGACCATCGGGCGCAGTTCCGGCGGGATCACCGGGACGGCGTCAAGAACCATGCCGAGCGGGCTGTTGTTGGTGGTCAGGAATGCGTTGACAACCTTCAGGCGCTTCAGGGCACGCGTCTTGCGCTGGCCCTTGCCGTTCTGGATGGTGTCGCGCAGCGACTCAGCCTCAGCCTGCATGTCGAAGGTCTCAAGACGCTTCTTGATGGCTTCGGCACCCATGGAGCCTTCGAAGTACAGACCGTAACGGTCGCGCAGTTCGCGGTACAGGCCCTCGTCACCTTCAAGGTCAGCGACCTTGAGGTTCTTGAAGCGGTCCCAGACCTGCTCGAGGCGCTCGATGTCGGCGTCGGCACGCTTCCGGACGTTCGCCATCTGGCGGTCTGCGGAGTCGCGGGCCTTCTTTTTATCGGCAGCCTTGGCGCCTTCACCTTCAAGACGGGCAAGCTCGTCTTCAAGGTCGCGGGCGATCGTGGCGATGTCGCTGTCGCGGTTGTCCACCATCTGCTTCTTCTCGAGGTCGTGCTCAACCTGGAGGTTCGGCAGTTCGGCGTGACGGCTTTCGGTGTCAACGCTGGTGATCATGTAGGCAGCGAAGTAAATGACCTTCTCGAGGTCCTTCGGTGCCAGATCCAGAAGGTAGCCCAAGCGCGAGGGAACGCCCTTGAAGTACCAGATGTGCGTTACAGGCGCGGCCAGCTCGATGTGGCCCATGCGCTCACGACGCACCTTGGCGCGGGTGACTTCAACGCCACAACGCTCGCAAATGATGCCCTTGAAGCGGACGCGCTTGTACTTGCCGCAGTAGCATTCCCAGTCGCGGGACGGGCCGAAGATCTTCTCGCAGAAGAGGCCGTCCTTCTCGGGCTTGAGCGTGCGGTAGTTGATGGTTTCCGGCTTCTTGACCTCACCGTAAGACCATCCGCGGATGTCTTCCGCGGTGGCGAGGCCGATCTGCATGAGGCCGAAGGAGGATTCGCTGGACATAGGGTCCCTGTTCTCTCTTGTTCTCTAAATTCTGAAGTCTTGGTTACGGGAAGAGGGAGCTGTTCCGACGGACAGTTGTTGAGGCTGCCCGCCGGAACAGCTGCTAGACCTCTTCTACGGAACTGGGCTCTGCACGAGACAGATCGATGCCCAGTTCTTCCGCAGCCGTGAAGACTGCGTCATCAGAGTCACGCATTTCGATCGTGGTTCCGTCCGTGGAAAGAACTTCCACGTTCAGGCACAACGACTGCATTTCCTTGATCAAGACCTTGAAGGACTCGGGAACGCCAGGCTCAGGGATGTTCTCGCCCTTGACGATGGCTTCGTAGACCTTCACACGACCATGGATGTCATCCGACTTGATCGTGAGGAGTTCCTGAAGCGTGTAGGCAGCACCGTAAGCTTCGAGCGCCCAGACTTCCATTTCACCGAAGCGCTGGCCACCGAACTGAGCCTTACCACCCAGCGGCTGCTGCGTGATCATGGAGTACGGGCCGGTGGAACGCGCGTGGATCTTGTCGTCCACCAGGTGGTGGAGCTTCAGGATGTACATGTAACCGACGGAGATCGGGTCCGGGAACGGCTCGCCGGAGCGGCCGTCGAACAGACGGGTCTTGCCGGAGGAATCGATCAGGCGGTCGCCGTCGCGGGTCACGTTGGTGGAGTCAAGCAGACCAGTGATTTCTTCTTCACGGGCGCCATCGAACACCGGGGTGGCAACGGTGGTCTGGCCGGTTTCACGGGGCAGGTTGGGCAGGTTCTTGACCCACTCCGGCTCGCCTTCGATCTTCCAACCGGTCTTGGCGACCCAACCGAGGTGGGTTTCCAGGACCTGTCCAACGTTCATTCGACCCGGAACACCAAGCGGGTTCAGGACGATGTCCACCGGGGTACCGTCTGCAAGGAAGGGCATGTCCTCGATCGGGAGGATCTTGGAGATAACACCCTTGTTGCCGTGACGGCCGGCGAGCTTGTCGCCGTCGGTGATCTTACGCTTGGCTGCTACGTAGACGCGGACCAGCTGGTTCACGCCCGGGGGCAGTTCGTCGTCGTTGTCGCGGTCGAAGACGCGCACGCCGATGACCGTACCGGACTCGCCGTGGGGCACCTTCAGGGAGGTGTCGCGGACTTCGCGGGACTTCTCACCGAAGATGGCGCGGAGAAGGCGCTCTTCCGGGGTCAGTTCGGTTTCACCCTTAGGGGTGACCTTTCCAACCAGGATGTCGCCGGCTTCAACCTCGGCACCAATGTGGATGATGCCACGCTCGTCCAGGCCTGCAAGGACTTCCTCGGACACGTTGGGGATGTCACGCGTGATTTCCTCGGCACCAAGCTTGGTGTCGCGGGCATCAATTTCGTGCTCCTCGATGTGGATGGAGGAAAGGACATCCTCAGCAACAATGCGCTGCGACAGGATGATGGCGTCCTCGAAGTTGTGGCCTTCCCATGACATGAATGCCACGAGCAGGTTCTTACCGAGGGCCAATTCACCCTGGTCCGTTGCGGGACCGTCAGCGATGATGCCGCCAACTTCCAGGCGCTGGCCTTCGTTGACCAGGACACGGTGGTTGTAGCAGTTGCCCTGGTTGGAACGGGCGAACTTGTTGATGCGGTAGTTGGTCTCAGTACCGTCGTCGTTGATCATGACAACCAGTTCGGCGGAGACTTCGGTGACCACACCTGCCTTCTTCGCGATGACAACATCACCGGCGTCGACGGCTGCTGCGCGCTCCATGCCGGTGCCCACGAAAGGAGCCTCGGAACGGACCAGCGGCACGGCCTGGCGCTGCATGTTGGCACCCATGAGTGCACGGTTTGCATCGTCATGCTCGAGGAACGGAATCAGGGCAGTTGCCACGGACACCATCTGGCGCGGGGAAACGTCCATGAACTGAACGTCAGCGGCGGGAACCAGAACAGGCTCGCCTCCACCACCACGGGCACGAACAAGGACGGTCTCTTCAGAGAACTTCTTGTCAGCATCCAGCGGAGCGTTGGCCTGTGCAATCAGGACCTCGGCTTCGTCATCGGCAGTCAGGTACTGGACCTCGTCGGATACGACGCCTTCGGAGACCAGGCGGTACGGCGTCTCAATGAAGCCGAACGGGTTGATGCGGCCGTAGGATGCCAGCGAACCGATCAGACCAATGTTCGGGCCTTCAGGGGTTTCGATGGGGCACATACGTCCGTAGTGGGACGGGTGAACGTCTCGGACTTCCATGCCTGCACGGTCACGGGACAGACCACCCGGGCCAAGTGCCGACAGGCGGCGCTTGTGGGTCAGACCCGACAGCGGGTTGTTCTGGTCCATGAACTGCGACAGCTGGGAAGTTCCGAAGAACTCCTTGATGGCTGCAACAACGGGACGGATGTTGATCAGCGTCTGCGGCGTGATGGCCTCGACGTCCTGTGTGGTCATGCGTTCGCGGACGACGCGTTCCATACGGGACAGACCAGTGCGGACCTGGTTCTCGATCAATTCGCCCACGGCGCGGATGCGACGGTTGCCGAAGTGGTCGATGTCGTCGACGTCGACGCGAAGCTCGTGGTCTTCGCCGTCGCGCTTGCCCATGAGGGTCTTCTCGCCGGCGTGGAGCGCGACGAGGAACTTGATCATGGCAACGATGTCTTCAACGTGCAGGACCGAGGCTTCCTTGTCACCAAGGGAGCGGTCGATGCCGAGCTTGCGGTTGATCTTGTAACGGCCAACCTTCGCAAGATCGTAGCGCTTGGCGTTGAAGTACAGGTTGTCCAGCAGGGACTGGGCAGCCTCGACTGTGGGCGGCTCGCCCGGACGCAGCTTGCGGTAGATGTCCAGAAGCGCGTCTTCGCGGGTCTCGGTGGCGTCCTTCTCTAGCGTTGCACGCATGGAGTCGTACTGGCCGAACTCTTCCAGGATCTGGCCTTCGGTCCAGCCGAGGGCCTTCAGGAGAACCGTGACCGACTGCTTGCGCTTGCGGTCGAGGCGAACGCCGACCTGGTCGCGCTTGTCGATTTCGAGTTCGAACCATGCACCACGGGACGGGATGATCTTCGCAGTGAAGATGTCCTTGTCACTGGTCTTGTCGGCGGTGCGCTCGAAGTAGGCGCCCGGCGAACGGACCAACTGGGAGACAACAACACGCTCGGTGCCGTTGACGACGAACGTTCCCTTTTCAGTCATGAGGGGGAAGTCGCCCATGAACACGGTCTGCTGCTTGATTTCGCCCGTGTTGTTGTTCATGAACTCGGCCTTGACGTACAACGGTGCCGAGTAAGTGGCGTCACGGTCTTTGCATTCGGCCATGGTGTACTTCGGGTCAGCGAACTCCGGCTCGGAGAAGCTCAGGGACATGGTGCCCTGGAAGTCCTCGATGGGGGAGATCTCTTCGAAGATGTCGGCAAGTCCGGAGGTGGTGGCGACGCTGAGGTCGCCCTCCTCGACAGCCTTCGCTACCCGCGCCTGCCAGCGTTCGTTTCCGACGAGCCAGTCAAAGCTGTCCGTCTGCAGGGCGAGAAGATTCGGAACATCAAGCGGTTCATGAATCTTTGCGAATGAGAGGCGGCGGGTGGCACCATCGGTGCTTGCCGTGTTAGCGGTTTCGTTATTAGAGGTGCTCGAGGCGACCAAGAGGGATCCTTCCACAGACCTTCAGGCGTTTTCAGATCTCCCCCGTTTGCATCCCGCAGAGTGCTCCGCAGGATACTTATTCCGGTTCCGCTATATGACCCGGACCCAGTCCACTCATTGGCTGTGCACGTTAAGGAACGGCACGTCAATGGCGCAGCTGAGAGGTAAAGCCCACCGCTATATGAAGGCTGAAGGTTAACAGGGAAGACGCAAATATCTACAATACGGCAAAGCAGCCTTCCTGTCTACCCCAGATCGTCCGTGATTGCAAGCACCGTTGCTGCAGGCACCTAAGCGGCGGGCGCCACAGGCATCCACCAGCCGCGCAACCCGAAGCTTCAGCAGGCATCCCCCGCCAAAGAGCTCCTGCAAAAGAGATGGAATGCAGCGGAAGGCACAACCGTTGAAAGGGTAGGCTGGCGCACGCCCCGCGATAGCCTTGCACCACCACTCCCGGATCGGAAGAGAGACCATGACCAACTCCGCTGACGACAATGACGTTGTCATCCTTGCCGCTTCCCGTACCCCACAGGGTCGACTCAACGGCCAGCTGGCGGGCTTCACCGCCGTCGACCTTGGTGCACATGCCATCACCGCTGCCCTGGCCGCCAGCGGCGTGAAAGCCGAACAAGTGGACGCCGTGATCATGGGGCAGGTGCTCCAGGCCGGAGCGGGCCAGAACCCGGCCCGTCAGAGCGCTATTGCAGCGGGCGTTGGCTGGAATATTCCAGCCCTGACCATCAACAAGGTATGCCTCTCCGGGCTCACTGCCGTCATTGATGCCGCGCGGATGATCCGCAGCGGTGACGCCACCGTAGTGGTGGCCGGCGGCCAGGAATCCATGACCCGGGCACCGCACCTCCTTCCCGGCTCCCGGCAGGGCTGGACCTACGGTGCAATCCAGGCCTTGGACGCAGCGGCCCACGACGGACTCACGGACGCCTTCGACGGACAGTCCATGGGTTTGTCCACAGAAACCAAGAACCTCACCCTTGGCATTGACCGCAAGGCACAGGACGAGGTTGCTGCTGCCTCCCACCAGCGTGCCGCTGCCGCCATCGCGGACGGAACGTTCGACGTCGAAATTGCTCCGGTGAAAGTCAAGCAGCGCAAGGGCGATCCTCTGGTCCTCAGCACGGATGAAGGCGTCCGCCCCAACACGACAGTGGAAACCCTGGCGCCGCTCAAGGCCGCGTTTGCTACCGACGGCACCATTACGGCAGGAAACTCCTCTCCGCTGTCCGACGGCGCCTCCGCGCTGGTACTGACCAGCCGCCGTTTCGCCGAAGACAACGGCCTGGAATACCTGGCCGTTGTGGGGAAGCCCGGCCAGGTTGCCGGCCCGGACAACTCACTGCATTCCCAGCCTTCCAACGCCATTGCCCAAGCCCTGAAACGGGCCGGCTGGACGGCAGAGGACCTGGACTTCATTGAAATCAATGAAGCGTTCGGCTCCGTGGCGGTCCAATCCCTCAAGGACCTGCGTTATCCGCTGGAGAAGTGCAATATCCATGGCGGCGCCATTGCCCTGGGCCACCCCATCGGGGCGTCCGGCGCACGCCTCGCGCTGCATGCAGCCCACGAACTCAAACGCCGGGGTACGGGCAAAGCCGCAGTGTCGCTGTGCGGCGGTGGCGGCCAGGGTGAAGCCCTTCTCCTGTACCGCGACTAATACTTCGAACGAGGACTGATGGGAAACGTTGTGAATGAACCTGTGACGGACGGCGCTGAGAGGTTCCTGTCCGATGCCGCCGCGCGCGGACTGGACGTTGACGTCGTCGAGCGTCCCGCAGCGCGCAGCCTCGAAGAAGCTGCCGGAATCCTGGGCATCAGCCCTGCGGATATTGTGAAGTCGTTGGTGGTCAAGCACCGGGATGGCAGCTTCCTGTTCGCACTGATTCCCGGGGACCGCCAGATCTCGTGGCCGAAACTGCGGGCACTGGTGGGTGTCAACAAGCTCTCGCTCCCCCACGCCGACGTCGCCCTGGCCGCCACAGGATACGAGCGGGGAACCATCACGCCCTTGGGCAGCACCACGGCCTGGCCCGTGTACGCCGACGCCACCATCAGCGGGCGTCGCATCTCCATGGGCGCAGGTGCGCACGGCCGGAGCGCTTTCGTGGACGCGGACGCCCTCACCGCCGCACTGGGCGCAGTAGTAGCGGACATCAGCGAACCCAACTAGCTCGCAATTGAGCGCGTTTTGAGCCGTCAAAACGCGCTCAACTGCCACCTGCTTGGGTGCGGTTAAACGCAGGAAGCCCCGCCCGGTTCCTTTGTCGGAACGGGCGGGGCTTCCACAAGCAAGACGAGTTACTTGAGGGTAACCGTTGCGCCAGCTTCTTCGAGCTGAGCCTTTGCCTTCTCGGCAGCTTCCTTGGTGGCGCCTTCGAGAACAGCCTTCGGTGCGCTGTCAACCAGGTCCTTGGCTTCCTTGAGGCCGAGGGAGGTGATGGCGCGAACTTCCTTGATCACTGCGATCTTCTTGTCGCCAGCAGCTTCGAGAACGACGTCGAATTCAGTCTTCTCTTCAGCAGCTTCAGCAGCACCGCCGGCAGCGGGGCCGGCAACTGCAACAGCAGCAGCCGTAACTTCGAAGGTCTCTTCGAAGAGCTTGACGAACTCGGAGAGCTCGATGATGGTCAGTTCCTTGAAAGCTTCAATGAGCTCTTCGTTGCTGAGCTTCGCCATGGTGGCGTCCTTCCATTAGTTGGTGCAGATGCGGACCAGGCCGCGACATGCACCGGAGTTTGATTGGGGGGAGAACTTAGTTCTCTTCGGTTGCAGCTTCAGCGGCTTCGGCCGGAGCCGCAACCTCTTCAGCAGCAGCCTCAACAGCAGCCTCTTCAGCCGGAGCTTCTTCAGCGGCCGGTGCAGATGCGCCGCCCTCTTCTTCAAGCTTGAGGCGCAGGGCGTCGATGATACGAGCAGCAGCGGATGCGGGAGCCTTGAGGACACCAGCAACGCGTGCAAGCTGCAGTTCGCGGGACTCGAGGGCTGCCAGTGCGGCAACTCCTGCTGCGTCCAATGCCTTGCCTTCGAAGACGCCGGTCTTGATAACCAGCTGCTTGTTGGCCTTGGCAAAGTCCGTCAGGCTCTTGGCAGCAGCAACAGCGTCACCCTTGATGAAGGCGATTGCAGTAGGGCCGGCGAGCTGATCGTTGAATGCTTCAACTCCAGCTTCCTTGGCTGCAATGGCACTCAGGGTGTTCTTGACGACCGAGAACTTGGTGTCCTGGCCGAGCGCAACACGCAGTTCCTTGAGCTGTGCAACAGTGAGCCCGCGGTATTCGGTCAGGACAGCCGCGTTCGATTCCTTGAAATCGTTGGTGATCTCTGCAACTGCGGAGATCTTGCTAGGCGTTGTCATAACCCTCCTTCCGGGGAATAAAGCCGGTCTTCCGGGTCCCCGCTCACGAGAGCTAAAACTAAAAACGCCCCGCGCAGATGCACGGGGCTTGGCTCAACACAGACTGAATCCGTGGAGACTTGCTTCGTTCACCTGCGCCGGCCGCCCTATGTTCAGGGTCCTTCGTCAAGGAATTCACTTTAGCCTCAAGGGCGTAGCTGCAGAATTGAGCTTCGCTCGAAAGAGTGGATTCCCATCAACCGACGGTCTTTGGTATTTCAAGGTTACGGGAGAGTGTTCCCCAAACCAAATCGACGGCGGTACTAGTCCGACGACGTCGTGTCCTTGCCCCGTCCGGGAAGTTCCTTCTGCCAGAGTCCGGTGACGCCCGCCGTCGTAAATCCCAACTGCTTGTTCACTGTGAGGAGGTAGCGGTTCTCGGGCGCGTTCCCGGTGTTCCTGGAGAACCAAGGTGTCGTCTTGGAAAACCACGTCCTGGCGGTGCGCCAGGACGCTGATGGTGGTCAGGCCCACCAAACGTCCGCTCTCACTATGCTCGACGGCGGTGACCACCGTGCGTCGTCCCTGCGCCAGGGCTGCGTCTTCTGTTTCACGCAGGACAACGGGATCGAACACCATGCCGCTTGCCTCGACCTCGGGGGCATCTTCTTCCCCCTCATCGCGGACCACCTCGCCGGCAGCATTTTCCAACTCCGCCACGGCTTCAAGCCACGGTTCCGGGCAGCGGTCCGTCCAGTGGTGCAGGACATAGCGGCCGCCATTGGCTTCCTCGGCCTCCACCTGCAGGTCGCCCACCAGTTTGGAGTCGAGGGGCAGGACGCAGGAGCTGAACTGCTCAATGTGCTGCAGGGTGTAGCCGGCACGTTTGGCAAAATCCACTTCCCTGCTGCTCACGGGAATAAAGCCCGCACCGCTTCCAGGGATCAGCTGGTCCTCGGGGACCTCAGTCAGTGATGTTGCAGGATGGTTGGTGTCCACCAGGATCATGGTCCTGCCCTCTGCCCGCGCCAGTTGTTCGGCGGCTTCAAGCAATTGCCGTCCGACGCCCTGGCTTTGATACTCAGGCAGGATATCCAAGGTGAATTCGGCCAGGTCCATGTTGTCGGCCAGGGGCAAGGCAATATCCACGGTGCCCACAATGGCGCCATCGACCTTGGCCACCAGGATGATCTGGCGCTCATAGGGATCGGAGAACTCCAGCAGCTTCTCCAGGGGTGTGTAGGCGAGGTCGTCGCTCCCCCAGGTCTCCATGCGTACCCGTCGGCCTACTTCCACAGCGTCCAGGAAATCAGCGGCGTCGGGGCTGTCCAGGGTGTCAGGCACCCACAGCTGCTCGACGTGAACGGTCTTTGCCTCGTCTACAGTCATCCCAGCCGTTTCTGCCATTCGCCTTCAAAGCCGGAGGGCTTGAATCCCAGGGCGTTATTTATGGCCAGCATATGCCGGTTTTCATTGGCGTTCCATGTCATCACCGACGTGGCGTCTGGCCAGAGGTCCCTTGCGCGACGAAGATTGGCGATCTTGACCAACATCCCCAAGCGGTGGCCACGGTGTCCAGGGGCCACCAACGTGTCCTCCTGGTAGATCACTGCAGGCAGGGCTGCGCGATGTGTCAGGACTGTGTAGGCAGCCAGCTCACCAGTGGCGTCGTGCCGGGCGACCGCCACCACCGGGTCAACACCGCCCGCCCTCCAGGCGGATTCTTCCTGGCGTACCCGGGCGGCATCCCAGTCTTCACCCTCCCAGCCCAACCCGGCGATGGGCACTTCCGTGCTCATGAGGCTCTTGAGTCGTGCGAAGACGTCCACCAGATGGTCCGGGCACCGGTCCTGCCAGGCGATGACGCTGTACCCGGCAGCCCGCTGCACAGCTTCAGACTCGAGCTCCCGCAGGATGTCCTCCCCGACGGGGAAGGGCAGCGTGCTGTTTGTTTCAACCTGTTCCAGCGAGTACCCATGATGGAGGGCGAAAAGGGTGGATGCGGAATCCAGCGGCACACCGCCGGTGCCGGACTTGGCCTCCAGCAACCGGGCCCGTTCCGTGGCCGGCCCGAGTGGCTCCTCGCAGTACCCGTCAAGGGAGATGCGGCCTCTTCCACGCGCCAGTTCCTCCACAACGCCAAGGATGGCGGATCCAAACCCGCGCCGCCGGAAAGGTGCGGCGACGAGGACGTCCACGCCCGCCGTCGTCGTGTTTTCCCTCAGTGGCAGTGTCAGCGTTCCCCGTCCCACCACGGCACCATCGAGATAGGCCAGGAACGCCTGCCGCTCCTCGTACTCACTCCCCCGCCAAAAGACAGCTGCTTCAGCCAACGTGGGACAACGGTCCCGGTTGCCCCAGAGCTCCAGCTGGTGGGCAATGTCCAGCCCATGGAACGCATTGAATTCCGACTCATCGTCACCAGGCTGCGCAGGCACGGGGATCCGTTCTACGGACAGCCCGCCAGGGATGGAAGGGTTCGACGACGACACGCACCACAGCCTACGGCGCACCACTGCCGGTGAACAGGGAACAAGGCAAAAAGGACCGCCCGGCATAGCCGGACGGTCCTTTATCAGAGCCAGTGCTCGCGAAGCTTACGCGTCGGTGAGAACCTTGGTGACGTTCGGGTCAACGGTGATGCCCGGACCGAACGTGGTGGCAACGGTAGCCTTCTGGATGTAGCGGCCCTTGGAAGCGGACGGCTTCAAGCGAAGCACCTCTTCCAGTGCAGCTGCGTAGTTCTCGGCCAGCTTGTTGGCGTCGAAGGAAACCTTGCCGATGATGAAGTGCAGGTTCGAGTGCTTGTCGACGCGGAAGTCGATCTTGCCACCCTTGATGTCGTTGACAGCCTTGGTGACATCCGGGGTAACCGTACCGGTCTTCGGGTTCGGCATGAGGTTACGCGGGCCGAGGACCTTACCGAGGCGGCCAACCTTGCCCATGAGGTCAGGGGTTGCCACTGCGGCGTCGAAATCGGTCCAGCCAGCTGCGATCTTTTCGATCAGGTCATCGGAACCAACGAAGTCGGCGCCGGCAGCGATTGCTGCTTCAGCCTTGTCGCCGGTTGCGAAAACGAGGACGCGGGCGGTCTTACCGGTGCCGTGCGGCAGGTTGACGGTGCCACGAACCATCTGGTCGGCCTTACGCGGGTCAACGCCCAAACGGAAAGCTACCTCAACGGTTGCGTCGAACTTGGAAGGGTTGGTGTCCTTCGCGAGGGTGATGGCTTCGATCGGGGCGTAGACCTTGTCTGCCTCGATCTTGGCTACGGCTGCCTCATATGCTTTGCTGCGCTTTGCCATGCTGCTGTTTCTCCTTGTGCAGTTGTGGTCTGCGGACCGCGCTGGGCCCTGCCACAGTCGTGGATCCGGCAAGGATCCTGCGACATTTCAAATGTTTCAGATGCCGGTTGCCCGGCGGGTGAAGGCCACAATGGCCTTCGAAGACTACTAGCCTTCTACGGTGATACCCATGGAGCGGGCGGTGCCGGCGATGATCAGGGCAGCAGCCTTGATGTCGTTGGCGTTGAGGTCTTCCATCTTGGTGGAAGCAATTTCCTCGACCTGTGCCTGGGTCAGCTTGGCAACCTTGACGGTGTGCGGGGTAGCTGAACCCTTGGCGACGCCTGCAGCCT
This sequence comes from Arthrobacter sp. D5-1, assembly GCF_017357425.1. Taxonomy (NCBI): domain Bacteria; kingdom Bacillati; phylum Actinomycetota; class Actinomycetes; order Micrococcales; family Micrococcaceae; genus Arthrobacter; species Arthrobacter sp. D5-1. The sequence continues at coordinate 3,444,253 of NZ_CP014571.1, forward strand.
TCTTGATGAGCTCTGCAGCCGGCGGGGTCTTGGTGATGAAGGTGAAGGAACGGTCTTCGTAGACCGTGATTTCCACCGGGATAACGTTTCCGCGCTGGGATTCCGTTGCAGCGTTGTACGCCTTGCAGAATTCCATGATGTTGACACCGTGCTGGCCAAGCGCAGGACCGATCGGCGGGGCCGGGTTAGCGGCACCTGCCTGGATCTGCAGCTTGATGAGGCCGGTGACCTTCTTCTTGGGAGCCAATGTAGGGTCCTTCTCTCAATAGCTTCCTGGGGCACAGGAGCGCGTCCCAGGTTTTTGGCCGCCATGGCGAGGCGGCCGGCCGCTCCCGAACTGCTAAGCAGGCAGGACTGGAGCGAAATTTTGGAATCAGCTAGATCTTGGTGACCTGGTTGAATGCGAGCGTCACCGGGGTTTCGCGCTCGAAGATCGAGACCAGGACCACCAGGGTCTGGGACTCGGGCTTGATCTCGGAGATCGTTGCCGGAAGGGTCTCGAACGGGCCCTCCTTGACGATGACCGACTCGCCGACCTCGAAGTCGACGGCCACGGGAGCCTGGTTCTGCTTGTTGACCGGCTTGCCCTGCTCTGCCTGCTCTTCCTCGAAGACCGGGGCGAGCATGGAGAAGACCTCGTCAAGGCGCAGCGGCACGGGGTTGTGGGCGTTGCCCACGAAGCCGGTGACGCCAGGGGTGTGGCGAACGGCGCCCCAGGAGGCGTCGGTCAGGTCCATGCGGACCAGGACGTAGCCGGGAATGCGAACGCGGTTGATGACCTTGCGCTGCGCGTTCTTGATCTCGACGACCTCTTCCATGGGGACCTGGATTTCGAAGATGTAATCTTCCATGTCCAGGGTCTGGATACGGGTCTCAAGGTTTGCCTTCACGCGGTTTTCGTAACCTGCGTAGGAGTGGATGACGTACCAGTCACCTTCCTGGCGGCGCAGCTTGCCCTTGAATTCTTCGGCCGGATCGGCCGGAGCTGCAGCAGCGGCGGCTGCCAGGTCGTCGCCGTCGGACTCTTCCGAAGCGTCGTCCTCGTCTGCAACATCGCCGGACGCGTCATCAGATTCGGCGTCGACGTCAGCTTCGAAGTCCTCTTCGGAATCATCGGCGTCGGCAGATTCGGGCGCAGCAGAATCAACCTCGGACTCTTCCGCAGCCTCAACTGCAGCGCCCTCAGTTTCTTCCAGCTCAGTCTCGTTTACCTCGAGCTCCTGCTCAGACACTTGGTCTCCTGCTTCCTCATTGCCTAACATGCCTATTTAAATGGCTCAATTCCGCAAACCCCGCAAAACTCCTGAATTACCGAGGAATTTCACACAGTTTGCGGACAGATCCGCTTAGCGGTCCGTAGCCCCTGACCCACCGAAGACCCAGCTGACTCCCGTGCCGAAGGCCAGGTCCAGAAGGGTGACGATGAGCATCATGATGGCCACGAACACCAGCACCACGAGCGTGTAATTGATCAGTTCCTTGCGGGTGGGAGCAACGACCTTCTTCAGTTCACCAATGACCTGGCGGACGAAGAGAGCAATACGGGCGAAGAAGCCACGATCGGCTTTCTTGGCGGGACGGCCCTTCGAGCTGCTGGCAGCTGTTTCGGTCACCTGGTCCTCACTCACCTTGCAAAGTCGTTGACCCGACTCTGATCAGAGCCATGGTTGCTGCGCTTGCCCCGGCGTTTCCGCCGGGACAGCTTGCGCAGGGCAGACAGGACTCGAACCTGCAACCTGCGGTTTTGGAGACCGCTGCGCTACCAATTGCGCCACTACCCTATGGATCGAATCCATGTTTCAGGCCGCACTTCAGCCTGTGGTGCTTTTCAACACCGGTGAACCAGTCTACGCAAGAATTTCGCGATAGTCGAACCGGCCCGTTTCCGGTCCCCCCAGCCCTAAAAACCTGTGATCAGCATTATCAGTCACAAAGTCCGGCAGGCACGCGGGAGGTCCGCAGAACAGCATAAGGTAGTTTACGTCGAATCCCATCATCCAGCCCACGAGCTGCCTGCGAAGAACGGTACATAGATGTCTGCCGGAACAACTACCGCCCGCATTTCACAGCGAATCTCCGCCATTGCCGAGTCCGCCACCCTTGCCGTTGATGCCAAGGCCAAGGCACTGAAGGCCGCAGGCCGTCCCGTGATCGGTTTCGGTGCCGGGGAACCCGATTTCCCCACCCCGGATTACATTGTCCAGGCCGCCATTGAAGCTGCGGGCCAGCCGAAGTACCACCGCTACTCCCCCGCCGGCGGCCTCCCTGAGCTGAAGAAGGCCATCGCAGAGAAGACCCTGCGGGACTCCGGCTACCAGGTTGACCCCTCCCAGGTGCTGGTGACCAACGGCGGCAAGCAGGCCGTGTACAACACCTTCGCTACACTGGTGGATCCGGGCGACGAGGTCATCATTCCCACCCCGTTCTGGACCACCTACCCGGAAGCCATCCGCCTCGCCGGCGGCGTTCCCGTTGAGGTCTTCGCCGGGCCGGAACAGGGATACCTGGTGACCGTCGAGCAGCTGGAAACAGCCGTGACGGACCGGACCAAGATCCTGCTGTTCGTTTCCCCGTCCAACCCCACCGGTGCCGTTTACAGCCCGGAGCAAGTTGCGGAGATCGGCAAATGGGCCGCGTCCAAGGGCCTGTGGGTTGTCACGGACGAAATCTACGAGCACCTGACCTATGACGGTGTGGAGTTCACCTCCATCGCCACTGCCGCTCCGGAACTGGGCGACAAAGTTGTCATCCTCAACGGTGTGGCCAAGACCTATGCCATGACCGGATGGCGCGTTGGCTGGATGATTGGCCCGGCCGACGTCATCAAGGCAGCCACCAACCTGCAGTCGCACGCGACGTCCAACGTCTCCAACATCATGCAGGTGGCCGCCGCCGCTGCCCTCACGGGTCCGCTGACCGCCGTCGACGAAATGAAGGTAGCCTTCGACCGCCGCCGCAAAGCGATCGTCGCCGGACTCAACGCGATTGACGGCGTTGAATGCCCGACGCCGACCGGCGCCTTCTACGTGTACGCGGACGTCCGTGGGCTGCTGGGTAAGGAATTTGAGACTTCGAACGGTCCCGTCCGTCCTTCCACCTCTGCTGAACTCGCCACCCTCATCCTCGACGAGGTTGAGGTAGCCGTGGTTCCGGGTGAAGCGTTCGGGCCCTCCGGCTACGTCCGCCTGTCCTACGCTTTGGGCGACGAAGACCTCGCCGAGGGTGTCCGCCGCATTCAGGAATTCCTGGGCAAGGCCAAGTAAGCAACCAGCCAACGCAAACGCTCTTCCACCATCGGTAGGTGGGAGAGCGTTTGCGTTTAAGGCGCGGGATCTGAGAGAGCGATCGGGAAAACCCGACGGGAAGTGAACGGGCGTTAGAGGAGGCGGCGCTCGGCCGCCCACTTGGTGAGCTCGTGGCGGCTGGAGAGCTGCAGCTTCCTCAGGACGGCCGAAACATGGGTTTCCACGGTCTTGATGGAAATGAAGAGTTCCTTGGCGACTTCCTTGTAGCTGTATCCCCGCGCGATGAGCCTCATGACTTCGAGTTCGCGCGCAGAAAGCTTGTCCAGTTCGTCGTCCGCGATATCCGCCGGAGCAGTACCGAACGCATCCAGCACAAAGCCCGCAAGCCGCGGTGAGAAGACTGCGTCGCCATCGGCCACCCTGATCACGGCATCGGAAATCTCTTTGCCGGAGATGGTCTTGGTGACATACCCACGGGCACCGGCGCGGATGACGGAGACCACGTCCTCGGCTGCGTCCGAAACACTGAGCGCCAGGAAACTGGTGGTTCCCAGCAACGCGGTCGATCCGGCAATGACCTCACGGCCGCCACCGCCCAGTCCGCCGGGAAGGTGAACGTCCAGGAGCACCACCTCCGGGCGGGTTTCGGCAATGACGGCGATGGCCTGCTCCACCGTTCCGGCTTCTCCCACGACGTCCATGCGGGCATCGAGATCGGCCTTCAGCCCGGACCGGAAGATGGTGTGGTCATCCACGATCACCACCCGCACCGTGCGTCCTGGACCATTCTGGGGGTTGGTGCTCATTGCTTCGCTTCTCCATTCCGGGCTTCACTGTTCCGGGTTTCACTGTTCCGTTGTTCGCCCGCGTCGCCGTTGGCGGACGGCAGGGTCAGCCGGACTTCCGTTCCGTCGCTGCTGCTGTTGATGGTCGCTGTGCCACCGTGCCGCTTCATCCGGCCAATGATCGATTCCTTGACGCCCAGCCTGTCGTCCGGAACAGCTTCCGGATCGAAGCCGGGACCGCGGTCCTTGACGAAGATTTCCGTAGTGCCCGCAGTACTCTCCACGTACACGGACACCGCTCCGCCGCCATGCCGCGCGGCGTTGAGCATCGCTTCACGGGCTGCCTGCACCATGGCCTCGTGCCGCTCCGTCATGTCGGTATCGCCCACCGCCACCACTTCTACCGCATGGCCTTGGGAGTCTTCAACCTCCGCTGCGACAGCCTTGATGCGCTCGGCCAGGAGCCCTGATTCCTTGGCTGCATCACTGAAAAGCCAGGCCCGGAGTTCGCGTTCCTGTGCCCTGGCAAGCCGTACGACGTCCTGCTCCGACCCCGCCCTGCGCTGGATCAGCGCCAAGGTCTGCAGCACGGAATCGTGCAGATGGGCGGCAATCTCGGCGCGTTCTGTCTCCCGGATGCGTCCTGCCCGTTCGGTTTCCAGGTCCTTCCAAAACTTCAGTCCCCAGGGCAGCAGAACCAGGGCAACCCCACCCAGGACGGCCACGGACGCCAGCAGCGCCAGCCAGGTCTGTTCCCACGATCCCGAGCCGGACACCATGACCAGGACGCCCGCCACCACCAGCGCCAGCCCGGCTGCCAGCCGGACCCAGCCCCCGGCTTGATCGGCTTTCGTCTTGTCCACCAGGCCGGCCCTGCGCGTTTCGTCGAGCTGCATCCAGGCGATAGCCGCACCGCCCAGGATGGCCGCAGCCGGTATGAGGGTCCCCAGGGGAACGTCGACGCCGAACTGGCGGGCAATCAGGATGGCGGCCACCAGGAGCAGGGCCGCGCCGAGAAGGATTTCCTTGCCATATTGGATACGCCGTGAGGAGAACCAGGATGCCAAGCCGCCCCCACCGCCGCTGCCCGCCCAGTCCCACGCGGCGGTGGGACTGCCAAACCCTGCAGGTTCAGCAGCGGGAACCTGACCACGGCCCGCGGCGTCGCTGCCGCCCGGGACCGGATGGCCAGCAGCTGCCCCGGGAAACGGCCCGCCCACCGGGACGGAACCAAGGACAGGAGGTGCGCCGGCCGCCGATGGTGGGCATCCGGCGTCGTACGTTTTCGATGCCTGGTGACTTCCAGCGCCTGGTGTGAATCCGGCAGGCGTGGTTCCACCATTGGGCGGCAGGCTTACGGCAGGAGCAATGGGCGACGCCGGACGGCGGGCATTGCGCTTGGCGCTCTCATCCGCCGTGGGAACCATGGTCCACAGCCACGCGTAGAAAGCCACGCCAGCGCCGCCGGCGAAACACGCCAGGATCATGCCAAGCCGGACGAACTTGACCGGCCAGCCCAAGTGATCTGCCAGCCCACTGCAGACGCCGGCAATCATGCGGTCGCTGCTGCGAACCAGCACGGGGCGTTGTACAGCGGTAGTCATGTACCAATCCAAACACGGATAAGGGTGACCCGGACTGGAAACCAGCGTAGTTCGGGGGTCCCTCAGGGGTCATTCAGGGTATCCCCCAGTAGAGGGAAGGACGGGCGGGGCGGCAGGATCGAAGTATGAACGCGAACAGCATCAATCCAGAGGAACCCGGAACGCCAGGCACTGCCGGCACCTCCGGCGCACAGCAAGGACCCACCGCCGGCACTTCCGCGGGAACTGGTCCGGACAATGGCAACTACCCGCCGGCCGGCGCCGCTCCGGCCGTTTCCCAGGAGAACTTCTTCGACTGGATCCGCAACCAAGGCATCCGCCGCGGACCGGACCGCTGGATTGGCGGCGTCGCAAGCGGCGTGGCCCACCGCTTCGGCATCGATCCGCTGATTGTGCGGGGCATCTTCATTGTCCTGGCGCTCTTCGCCGGCGTTGGGGTGCTGCTTTACGGCATTGCCTGGGCCCTCCTGCCGGAGCCCGATGGCCGCATCCACGTCCAGGAAGCAGCTGCCGGCCGCTGGTCCGGAGGCATGACCGGCGCGTTGATCACCACGATCATCGGACTCCCGAGCCTGGGCCGGGGATTCTGGGGTTGGGGCTGGGACGGATTGCCTGGCCTGTTCTGGACGCTGTTCTGGATGGGTGGCATCTTCTACCTCATCTACTTCCTGGTCCAACGCAACAAAGCTTCGAAGGGAACTCCGCCCATGGGCCAGCAGAACTATTCCGCAGCACCCGGGAAGACCTCCGCGTACGGAACCCCCGCACCGGGGACGCCAGTGGCCCACGGGCCGTCAACCGCTTACGGACCGTCTGCCGCGTATGGGACTTCGACCGCGGGCAACACGGGCGTCCCTGTCTACGGCGTCGGCCAGCACGGGACCAACCTCCATGGTCACAGCGCCGGCGCCGTACCGCCATCGGGCCCGTACACGCCGTCGGGTCCTTACAGCCCGTCCAATCCGTCCGGCCCCCGTCCACCGCAGGGCCCCATTCCCCCGCAGGACTGGCAGCCCCAGCCCGCCGCCCCCAAGCGCAAGGGACCCGGGGCTGCGATCGTGGCAGTCTCCGCCGGAGCTGCGTTGCTGGCCGGCGGTACGTTGAAAGCGCTCGACGCCGGGAACGTCATTGAGTTGGGCAACTCCGCCAACGCCGTGGTGTGGGCCACCGGTGCCGCAGTCCTGGGCCTGGGCATCCTGGTCGCGGGGCTCCGCGGCCGGACCTCAGGGTTCCTTGGTTTCCTTGCAGTGGCTGCCCTCATCATCGGCGGGATCTTCAACGTGGTCCCCAGGGACGGAGACCGTTTCACTTTCCACGACGTGAACTGGGCACCCACATCCCTGGAGCAAGCGCGGCAAGGGATCGACGTCACCGGCGCCCAAGGGGTGGTGGACCTGACCGACATCACCATGAATCCCCCGCTGATCTCCGAAGTCCTGATCCCCGTTGATGCGACCGCCAGCAACGTGACGGTCATCATTCCCGACGACGTGCCTGTGGAAGTCAGGGCGGACATGACCTTCGGCAACCTCAACGAACGCGGCTCGGACCGCGGCGGCCGGCTCCAGGACGAGCGGACCCTGTACAACACCGGGAAGCCCGGAGCCAACCTCGTGGTGGAAATCGACGGCACGTTCAGCAACGTGACCATCCAGGAAGGAAACTGACATGAGCACCAACGAGCCCGGCAAGGCCAACGAAGCCCAGCCCACAGTGCCCCTGCCCAAAGAAACCAACCCCACCGAGGCCCTGCCCAAGCCACGGCTCCAGGAAATCCCGCTGACGCCACCGCTGGAGCGCAGCTTCCAGGTGGAGCACGCGGACGACGACGAGCCCCGGCAAGCCCGGATCGGCACCGTGGTGTGGGGGTTGATCGTGATAGCCCTGGCGGCCTTGATCGTCATCTCAACGCTCGGTTGGGTCACACTGAACGGCACGTACGTCCTGATAGGCCTGATGATCGGTGCAGGAGCAGCCTTGGTAGTGGGAGGACTCCTCTCCGCCCGCAAAGGTTCCAAAAAAGTGACCACTACGAAGTGACAAAGCAACCACAACAGGGAAGTCTGTAGCCATGGACAAGTTCTTCAGCATCGTCAGGGGCTTCGGCCTGAAGCGTGGACCGCAACGCTGGCTGGGCGGGATCTGCGGAGGAATCGCGGCCAAGCTCAGGGTGGACGTGGCATACGTCCGGGTGGCATTCCTGCTCTTCTGCCTGCTGCCGGGACCCGCGTTCGTGATCTATATCCTTGGCTGGCTGATCCTGCCGGACCAGAACAATAAGATCGCCCTCGAATCGTTCATCAGCCAGCGTTCCCGGTAAGTCCCGGTCACAAAGCACACGAAGCGTCCCGCCACCAGGCGGGGCGCTTCCTTTGTTTTCAGACACGTTTCCACTACCGCACGGCCGGGTTCAAAAGTAACCGTTTGTGTCCCACCCCACATGCGCGTCTACAATCATGGGGAGCTCAGCGTGGCGCTCTGCACGTATTCCTCCAAGCCATGAGTGAGCAAACATGAAAATTGGCATTCTGACCAGCGGTGGCGACTGCCCCGGCCTCAACGCAGTGATCCGGGGAGCCGTCCTCAAGGGCATCGCCATCCACGGCCAGGAATTTGTGGGCTTCCGTGACGGCTGGCGTGGTGTTGTGGAAGGTGATGTCATTGACATCCCCCGCACCATGGTCCGCGGTATCGCCAAGCAGGGTGGCACCATCCTGGGCACATCCCGCACCAACCCGTTTGAAAACGGCGGTGGCCCGGACGTCATCAAAGCCCACATGGAACGCCTGGGCATTGACGCGATCATCGCCATCGGCGGCGAGGGAACCCTGGCAGCGGCCAAGCGCCTCACCGATGCAGGCCTGAAAATCGTCGGCGTCCCCAAGACCGTGGACAACGACCTCGATGCCACCGACTACACCTTCGGCTTCGATTCACCGATGCAGGCCTGAAAATCGTCGGCGTCCCCAAGACCGTGGACAACGACCTCGATGCCACCGACTACACCTTCGGCTTCGATACCGCAGTCCAGATCGCCACGGAGGCCATTGATCGCCTCCGGACCACCGGGGAGTCCCACCACCGGTGCATGATCGCCGAAGTCATGGGCCGCCATGTCGGCTGGATCGCCCTGCACGCCGGCATGGCCGCCGGCGCCCATGCCATCCTGATCCCCGAGCAGAAGGTCAGCATCGAGGAGATCACTGAGTGGGTCCAGGAAGCCCACGATCGTGGCCGCGCGCCCCTGGTAGTGGTTGCTGAAGGCTTCGTTCCGGAACATATGGAGTCCCCGCACTCCGAGCGCGGGCTGGATACCTTTGGCCGTCCCCGCCTCGGCGGCATCGCGGACCAGCTGGCCCCCGAGATCGAGGCCCGCACGGGCATTGAAACCCGCGCCACGATCCTCGGCCACATTCAGCGCGGTGGCGTCCCCACCGCCTACGACCGCGTTCTGGCAACCCGCCTGGGCATGGCCGCCATCGACTCCGTAGTGGACGGACGATGGGGCACCATGGTGGCCCTCAAGGGAACGGACATCTCCCACGTAGGCTTCGAGGAAGCCCTGGGCAAGCTCAAGACCGTACCGCAGCACCGCTACGACGAAGCGTCTGTGCTTTTCGGCTAGTCGGTTAGGCTGAATCCATGACTCTTGAGCCCACGTCCGCTGCCATTATCCAGCTGGCGTGGGCTCGCCATTTGGGGCTCGACGACGACGCTTTCGCCACCGCCGCAGCCCGGCTCACCAACTCGACAACGGACCCCGGCGACCCCGCACACCGCATCACCCGCGTGGACGAATCAGCCCGGGCAGTGGTCTTCCTCAGGCTCTTCGGAGTTTCCGCGATGGTGGGGCCGCAGTGGGCCTTGGACGCCGCCGTCGGACTTCCTGATACAGAGCTCGCCCAACACGTGACCCTGCTGACCCTGACCCGGTCCCATGGAGGGCACGGGCTGGGATCAACGGCCCTGTTCTTCGCTGACGATTTGCCGCTGCAGCAACCTTCCGACGACCTCACAGTCTCCCGGGGCAACCCGGAGGCCATCAGCCTTGAAGGGCAGTGCCCTCCGGACGATGTCAATGAGGTGGGGCTGCAGGGCCTGGAACACCGGTTCACCATCATGCACCCTGACGAGGCACCGCCCACCCCCGTGGCCTGCGGTGCCTACTCCGAATGGGAAGGCATCCTGGCCAACATGGGCGTTCTGGTGGCGCCTCCGTGGCGTCGCCGCGGCTTGGGAACCCTGGCGGCGTCCATTGCAGCCCACGAAGCATTGGCGTCCGGGCTGACCCTCCAGTGGAAAGCCGATGTCAGCAACACCGGAGCGCTCGCGATGGCCCGCAGCCTTGGCTTTGCCACGGGTGGGCTCCACGCTGGCGTGCTGCTCGGCTGATTCCCCCAGATTTTGTCCACCTGATGCCCTTGAGGAGTCTTCTTCAGGGCATCAGGTGGACAAGACCCTAGGTGTTGAGGTCAGCCTTGGCAGTTTCCGGCGCGGATGCGGACCTGCCGCCCCAACCCTTTACTGACTTCGGCTTCCCAAAGAACAGCGCCACCACCGCGCCCAGCAGGATCGCGCAGGCGGGCAGCAGGATGGACTGGCTCATCGCCGTCGAGAATCCTGCATGAAGGGCTTCCGGCAGTACGCCGCCCATGGACGCTTCGCCCACGGGAGCACCGGCCGGGGCTGCGGGCAATTCCGCGGAGAGCCGCGACTGGATCAGGGCAGCGATGGCCGCTGAACCCAGGACAGCACCGATTTGGCGGGTGGTGTTGAAGACACCGGAGCCTGCACCGGCCTGCCGCGGTTCCAGGTTGCGGGTGGTGGCGTTGGACACCGGTCCCCAGATGAAGGCGTTGGCAACACCTTGCAGCGCGCTGGGCAACAGGAACATCCAGATGGGAGTGTCCGGTCCCAGCAGGGCAGCGGTCCAGAAGAGGGCTCCTGCCATGCAGAGCAGGCCAAACGAGGCAAAGTATCGAGGATTCGCCCGGTCAATGAGCTTGCCTACGAACGGTGCCAGGGCACCGGAAATAACGGCCATGGGGATCATGAGCAGCGCCGACTGGGTGGGCGTCAATCCGCGGACCGTCTGGTAGTAGAAGATGGTTGGCAGCGGGAACGCCGTCACCGTGAAACCGACGGCCATGATGGTGGTGTTGCCCAGGGAGAAGTTGCGGTCCTTGAACAGGCCAAGTGGCAGCAGCGGTTCCCCGCCCCGGCGTTCAAGGAGCCATTGCCAGAGCACAAAGAGAACCAGGACCACCAGTCCGGTGATGATCAGCCCCCAAACGGTGACGAATCCGGTGACCGTTCCCCACTTGTAGGTCTGGCCTTCCTGGATGCCAAAGACCAGCAGGAACATGCCGACGGCGGACAGCACCACGCCGAGAACGTCGAACGAGTGCGTGTGGGTGGTCAGTTTCGGTACGAAACGCATCACCAGGATGAAGGCCACGATCCCAATGGGGACGTTGACGAAGAAGATCCATTCCCAACCCAGGCTGTCCACCAGCACGCCGCCAAGAATAGGGCCAACCAGCACGGCCATGCCGGCGGTAGCTCCCCACAGCCCCATGGCCGCACCGCGGCGGTCCGGCGGGAAGATTCGGGTGATGACGGCCATGGTCTGGGGCGTCATCATGGCTGCACCCAGGCCTTGGAGGACACGGGCGGCGATCAACATGGTGACGTCACCGGAGAGACCGCACCACAACGACGCAAGGGTGAAGACCACCAGGCCTATCAGGTAAAGGTTCTTCGGTCCGAACCGGTCCCCCAGCCTCCCGGTGATGAGCAGGGGCACTGCGTACGCCAGCAGATAGGCGCTGGTGACCCAGATGACGGCATTTATGTCCGTGTTGAGGCCCTCCATGATCCGCGGATTCGCGACCGACACGATGGTGGTGTCGATGAGGATCATGAAGAAGCCCACCACGAGTGACCACAGCGCGGGCCACGGCTTAGCTACGTTTTCCAAGGGATTCCTTTGGCTTGTGTGAAGTGTCTGATGGAGCCGGCAGGGGTTCGTCCCAGGGCAGGTGCCCGTTGCCCAACTCCTCGAGGAGGCCGCGGATCCACGCGATCTCCGTTCGGCGCATTGCTTGTTGATACGTGATGTCAATCCAGTACTTACGGGCAAGTCCCTTGGCCGTCACCGTGGCCTCCGCCCGGACCAGGAAGTCGAGATCGGCAGTGAGTGCTACCACCCGTTCTTCCAGCAGCTCCGCCACCGTGCTGGAAGGGAGGTGATGCGCTTCGGCGATGGCATGCGGAAAGAGTGGGTACTCGTTGACCGGGGTTGACAGCATGGCTTGGAGCCGGGCTTCCAGGGCGTCGTGTCCGGCGTCAGTGATCCGGTACGTGGTCCGCTCAGGACGGTTGCCCTCCCGTTCCGTGCCTGTTGCCTCGACCAGCCCGCTTTCCTCCAGACGGCCAACGGCGTGATAAAGCGTCCCTGGCCTGACCTTGACCAGGCGGTCCTCGTGCCGCGCCATCAGCACTTGATACATCTCGTAGGGATGCAGAGGTTGTTCCGCCAGGAGCGCCAGAGACGCGACACCCAAGGGGGTCAGCTCAGCAGCTTTGGGCATGCCAAACCTCTTTCCGCAAGTAATATTCCACCACAACTATTCCACGTGGAATATAGGGGCGCAAATAAGCCCGACCGCTGTGGGCGGTCGGGCTTGAGTGCTTGAGGACTCAGCCCAGGAGGGCCTGGATCTCCGTCCGCGCAAACATGGTTGCAGCATCACGCGCGGAGGGGGTTCCGGCGTCGGGGTCCGCTCCTGCATCCAACAGCGCCCGGGCGACGGCCGTGTAGCCCTTGAACACCGCCCCGGCAAGGGGCGTCTGGCCGCGGTCGTTGGCGGCGTTGACGTCCGCGCCGTGATGGAGGATCACCTGCACGGCTTCCTCGTGCCCGTGGTAGGCCGCAAGCATCAGCAGCGAGTCGCCGGCAGCGTTGGTCAGGGTTGCGGGAGCGCCCGCATTCAAGTAGCTCCGAAGCACGTCGGTGTCGCCTTCACGGGCAGCATCAAACAATGCATGGGCAAGGGCCAACGTTTCGTCGTCGACACCTGCGTCGTGGCCGGCAGGGCCTGTGGGCTGGCTCATCGGTGGGGTCCCTTCAGGAATCCGGTCTGGCGCCCGACAACCTGGCCGGCGTCGGGGGCGACGATCACTTCCTGGGCGGCAATGTACGGCTCCTCGCCATCCATCACCGTCAGGGACTCCTCCGCCGAAACGGAACGCTTGATCACGGCCAAAGCCACGGGTCCCATTTCGAAGTGCTGCGCCACCGATGTCAGAGTACCCACCTTGCGCTCCCCGGCAAATACAACACTTCCCACAGCCGGCAACGTGTGCTGCGAACCGTCCAACTGCAGGAACACGAGGCGGCGCGGCGGATGGCCCAGGTTGTGGACGCGGGCGATGGTCTCCTGCCCCTTGTAGCAGCCCTTGTTCAGATGGACCGAGGTCCTCAGGAGATCCAGTTCGTGGGGAATCGTCTTTTCGTCGGTCTCGGCACCCAGGCGCGGCCTCCATGCCGCGACCCGCAGGGCGTCCGCAGCCATCGCTCCAGCCAGGGGAAGGCCCTCAACCGTCTGCTCAAGCTCCGCCGCAGGGACGAGGTATTCGAACCACGGCCGCTCGAGCCCAGGGTGCGACTCCTCCGGGACAATGCTGTACGCATAGCCGCCCGGGCTGACATGCGGCCAGGGATCTTCCCACACCAGGCGGGACGAGAACTGCTCCACGGGCTTGGTGGCGCCAAGAACTGCCCACTGCTCCGAAGCGTCCTCAATCTCCACCCGAAGCATGAACTTCATCTTGTTCAGCCACTCGGCCAGAGGTGCAGCCTCTGCGGCCTCCACGATCAGCCAAGTGGTCTCGCCGTCGTCGATAACCCTGGCATCAAACTCGATGCGGCCCTGGACGCTGAGCAGCAGCAGTTCGCTGGCGACGCCAGGCTGGAGGTTGGTGAGCTGCTGCGAGGACAGCGTATTGAGCCAGCTGAGCCGGTCCGGTCCGGACACGGTCACCACACCCCGGTGGGAAAGATCGACGACGGCGGTGCCGGCTGCCAAGGCACGCTGCTCACGCAGCGGCTCGCCATAGTGGGCAGCGACGCCGGCGTCCAGGCCGGTGTCCTCGACGGCGCCAGGGCGCGACAACAGAGGGCTCGTGTAAGTCATATGTAGTAGAAGTCCTTGCAGCTCAGCAGTATTCCGGGGGTGGCGATATTTCAGGTCAGCGGTATTCAGGATTTTCGAAGTCGAACCGGGTACCCGCTTTCCATTCCTCCGGCAGGTTGCCGTAAGCCGGGATACCCCCGGCATCCCTGAGGATTTTGGCCATGTGCAGCAGGTTCCAGGTCATGAACGTGGTGTTCCTGTTAGTAAAATCACTCTCAGGACCACCCGATCCTTCGTCCAGATAGCTGGGACCGGGACCCACGGGACCGATCCATCCGGCGTCCGCCTGGGGTGGGATGGTGAAGCCGATGTGCTGGAGGCTGTACAGCACATTCATGGAACAGTGCTTGATGCCGTCCTCGTTGCCCGTGATGAGGCAACCGCCCACCTTGGGATAAAACGCCCATTGGCCGTTGCTGTTCAACTCGCCGGAGTGGGCATACAGCCGCTCGATGAGTTTCTTGGTTTGGGAGGAATTGTCACCCAACCAGATGGGGCCGGCCACCACCACGATGTCGGCCTCGCGGACATCAGGGTAGATCCCGGGCCACTCGTCCGTTGCCCAGCCATGCTGGCGCATATCGGGATAGACACCGCTGGCAATGTCATGGTCAACGGTCCGGACAAGCTTGGTAGTGACACCCTGCTTCTCCATGATGTCCCGGCTGATCTTGATCAGCCCGTCAGTGTTACTGGGTTGCGGTGAAGGCTTCAGCGTGCCATTGAAGAAGACGGCCTTGAGGCCCTCGTAGCCTTCGGGCTTGAGGTGGGTGTTCACTTTCTGCTCCTTCTGCTGGCTGCTTGCTGGAACGTCCGGTGAAGCCCCGGGTCAGGACACCTTGTGCAGGAATGCCGAGGCGTGGGCTTCGAGTGCTTTGCCGCTGGCAGCAACATCCCACCGCCACAGGAGGTTCCCGTCCACCAGGCCGAAGATCCGGGTGGCTGCGGTGTATTCCTTGGAGTGGCTCCCACGCATCACCATGTCGGTGCTCAGCTGGATCTGGGGTCCCTTGATCTGACCGTAGTAAAGCTCGGTGATGCCACCGGGGTGCGCAATCGACACCGAGATGTCGAAGCCGCCGTCTTTGTTGCGGCGCTCTTCCACATCGTCGGCGGTCTTGAGAACCGGGACGATGTCCGCAGGAATCAGGCCGGGTCCGCCGTCGCCTTCCTGGAGCTTCCGCTCCAAGGCCCAGAACCCGGTTTCGACAGTCAACGGACGCAACTTTGCGCCGTCGTCGTCACTGAGCCAGGTCTCGGCCCTGTACTGCAGGTAGGGCAAGCCATTATGGGTGAAGGAAACGTGCTGGACGAAATGCTCGGAATCCTCGTCACCGCTGCCGAGTCGGCCGCGTCCTTCCCACTCACCAATGAGCCAGGAAAGGGGGACGAGTTCAGGCGTCAGATCAGTAGGGATCTCAATAGGCACAACGACTACCTCTGTTGGAGAGCAGGACCGGAAAGTTTACTTCTGGCCCTTGAAAAGGCGGTAAACGACAAAACCTGCGAACCATGCCATGGCAACGCTGGCCAGGCCAAGGAGGACGAGGAAGAAGATTTCAAATGCGAGTACAGACATGATGCCATCCTAACCGTTAGTAGATGAGTAGTTTGTCTATGAAGTACACCAAGGCCCCCACGGCCCAGACGGGGGCAACTCCCATTCCCACGGCTGCCGGAATGTTCAGGCGGCCGCGCCGAAGGGTGGTCATCCGCCGGAAGGACACGAGGACGGAGCCAACCACCACGCCAACCAACGCCGCGGGAAGTACTGCAATATCAGAGAATACAAGACCGGCGAGGGGACCCATGAGTCCGGCCATGACGACACCCAGCGGAGCCACGATACGGTCAGGCCACCGGATGATTCCCACCATCAGGGCCACTGCCGCGCTCAGGCCGGCCACCAGGACCATTTCCTTCACTCCGTTGAACCGTGCGCCGGCAATCCACCCTGCGCCCAGGCAATTCAAGAGCACGCCGGCACAGCATCCGAGTGTTGATTCCAGGCGCTGCGCCTGCCCCGTTCCGCGGACAAGCTGGACAACGAAGACCGCCATCACGCCTACGGCAATGAAGGCCGGCGTCCCTTCCAGGAATCCAGGAGCCGGAAGGTAGGCTGCGGTCACTGCCGATCCCGCACCGGCCAACCCGATCACCGCCGCCAGCGTTTTCTTGGCAGGGACACCAAGGAAATGCGGCCAGCCAATCCCCACGGCCGCGGAGGCAGCAATGCCGACGCCCACCATGGCTTCCCGGGAAACGAAGGTGCTGGCCACGATGGCTGTGAGCGCCACGAGTCCAAATACCCCGATGCTCCAAGACTTCACTGTGTGCCGACCTCAATCCGATGCGCCTTACGACCTCTCGACAATCCTGCCTTATGCCGGCCCAATATGTCGTAATTCCGGTGTCCGCCCGTCACGAATCCATGTGTCGCAGGGCACTGATGGGTATACTCAGACTTCAACGGTGCACTGTATTGGCCTTGATCCCGTTACAACGGGCAGAGGCTGCCAATGCGCTGTGACCGGCCGGGAATCTCCGGTTTCGACGCCCGATGATGCGCGTACAGCCCATTGGAGGAACTATGTCGCACATCCTGCTCCTGACGAACAGCACCGGCTCATCGGTGGACATTTTGCCTGCCTTGGAGTTGCTGAACCACCGCGTACACATTCTCCCGGCAGAACCCACGGCCCTGCTTGAAACCGATCCCACGGACATCGTTTTCCTTGATGCCCGCAAGGATCTGGTGGGGGCCCGCTCCTTGACCCAACTGCTGAAAGCCACCGGGCTCAGCGCTCCACTCATGCTCATCCTCACGGAGGGCGGCATGGCTGCCGT
Source organism: Arthrobacter sp. D5-1 (assembly GCF_017357425.1). Taxonomy (NCBI): domain Bacteria; kingdom Bacillati; phylum Actinomycetota; class Actinomycetes; order Micrococcales; family Micrococcaceae; genus Arthrobacter; species Arthrobacter sp. D5-1. Next base: position 3,460,932 of record NZ_CP014571.1, read on the forward strand.
CTCCTCGGCCTGGGCAGTGGATGACATTGTGCTGGACTCCGCCGGACCGGCCGAGGTGGAAGCCCGTATCCGCCTCGCCATGGCAAGGGCGGTTCCCGGCGAAGAGGAAACCCAGACGGAGATCCGTGCTGCCGGCGTCGTGATTGACGAAGCGAGTTATACCGCCCGGGTCAGCGGCCAGCCCCTGAACCTGACGTTCAAGGAATTTGAACTCCTGAAGTACCTGGCGCAGCACCCGGGACGGGTATTCACGCGCCAACAACTGCTGACCGAGGTCTGGGGCTATGACTACTACGGAGGCACCCGCACCGTGGACGTCCACATCCGGCGGCTCCGCGCCAAGCTCGGAGTGGATCACGAGAACCTGATCAGCACGGTCCGCAACGTGGGCTACCGGCTCACGCTGGTGCGACTCCCGGATGACGAACTCTCGGAGGCCTGAGCGGCCCCGGCACGATCCCCAAAACCTGACGACACATAAAAGAGGCCGGAATCCCTGCGGATTCCGGCCTCTTTCATCTTCTTGGTGGAGGACATACGGGTCGAACGTATCGAGGCCACCCCACTGGTGGATCCCCCCTGCGCTGGCTTAAGAAGCTGACTTACTGTGCCTCAAGTCACGCGCACCCGGAAAACTGGCCCGTCCTGATCATCGCCGGCGCCTTGGACCCCGATCTCCTCAGGGACGTCAAGACCCTCGCCGCCGCAGCCGGGGAGTCCGACGGGAACCCGCCTTTTTCGGAGCAGACGCTGGTGATGCTGCGGGGCGTCGATTCCGGAGACCACTCGGTCTTGTCCTTGGCCCTTTACGCACCGGACGAAGATTCCGATCCGGCCACGGCTGAAGACCTGGCGGGAATCGCCGTCGTCGTTTTGGCGCCCGACTCAAGCGGCGTGCTGGAGCTGGCCGTCCACCCGAGCTATCGCAACCAGGGTGTGGCCGGAAGGCTGCTGGGCGCCCTGCAGGACAAGCGGAGCCTCGACGGACTCAGCGCATGGTCGCATGGGAACCACGAGGCCGCCGCCGAGCTCGCCACCCGTTTCGGATACGGACCGGTCCGTGAGCTGTGGAAGATGCGGCTCATGTCCTCTGCGTCTGCACTGCCCGACGCCGGCCTCCCGGACGGGGTCTCTCTCCGCGCCTTCGTTCCAGGCCAGGATGAGCAAGCGTGGCTGGCAGCCAACCGCGCTGCGTTCTCCCACCACCCTGAGCAGGGATCGATGACCCTGGCGGACCTCGAAGCCCGGAAGGCTGAGGACTGGTTCGATCCCGCAGGGTTCCTCTTGGCCGTCAACACCGACGGGGAGCTCCTGGGTTTCCACTGGACCAAAGTCCATCCCCGGCAGGGTCCGCACCCGGCCATCGGCGAGGTGTATGTGGTGGGCGTTACTCCAGCGGCGCAAGGGCTGGGGCTGGGCAAGGCCCTGACGGTCGCTGGAATCAAGCACCTCCAGGAAAAAGGACTGCATGCAGTCATGCTGTACGTGGACGCCGACAACCAGGCAGCGGTAGCCCTATATCAGAAACTCGGTTTCGTTCGCTGGGACACCGATGTGATGTATGGACCTTTAACCAAAAATTAACCCGGCGTGATTGCCGGACGGAATGCCGGTGACATCTATGATTCGGGCAGCCCAATTGCTTGTAATGTGGGAGGAAACCCCGTCCTGAGCTTAGGAGAACCCCATGCAGCCGGACCCCGTCGGCACCGCCGGATCCACCTCGAAGGGTGCAACCTTGCCCCCACGCTTCGGATCTTCGGAAGTGCCGGCCTCGCGTGCCACCCAGGACCGCATCGATATTCCGGAATTCGCACCGAGCCTGGAGCCGGAAGGCGACATCTCTCCGGACCGTTTCCTGGACCGCGAGCTGAGCTGGCTGGCCTTCAACTCCCGTGTGCTGGAACTCGCCGAAGATCCTGAACTTTTCCTGCTGGAACGTGTCAGTTTCCTGTCGATTTTTGCCTCGAACCTGGACGAGTTCTTCATGGTCCGCGTTGCCGGCCTCAAGAGGCGTATCGCCACGGGCCTGGCTGTGCCCTCCCCGGCCGGGCTGAGCCCCATTGAGGTGCTGGAACAGATCAGTGAAGAGGCCCACAGGCTTCAGGAGCGTCACGCAAGGGTCTTCGCTGAGCAGATCCGACCTGCACTGGCTTACGAGCACATCCACATCATGCACTGGCATGAACTGGATGAGGATGCCCGCCACCGGATCAGCATCATGTTCCAGGAGAAGGTCTTCCCCATCCTGACACCGCTTGCTGTGGACCCAGCGCACCCCTTCCCCTACATCTCCGGCCTCTCCCTCAACCTTGCCGTGATCGTCAGCAACCCGATCAGCGACAAAGAGCTTTTCGCACGCGTCAAGGTACCGGACCAGCTTCCCCGCCTCATTTCCGTGGACGGACCGCGTGCAGGCGCCATTCCGGGCCGCGTAGCCCGGTTCATCGCGCTCGAAGAGGTCATTGCCGTCCACCTGGATAAGCTTTTCCCCGGCATGGAAGTCCTGGAGCACCACACCTTCCGTGTCACCCGCAATGAGGACCTGGAAGTTGAAGAGGACGACGCCGAGAACCTCCTGCAGGCCTTGGAGAAGGAACTGCTGCGTCGCCGCTTCGGCCCGCCGGTACGGCTGGAAGTCACCACGGACATCAACCCGAACATCAAGGCCCTGCTGATCCGTGAACTCGGGGTTGAAGAGTCCGAGGTCTACTCCGTTCCCGCACCGTTGGATCTCCGCGGACTGTCAGCCATCAGCGCCATTGACCGCGCGGATCTGCACTACCCCAAGCATGTCCCGCACACTTCCCGCTACCTTAACGAGTCCGAGACCTCGAAGGCCGCCAATGTCTTCGCCGCGATGCGCCGCAGGGACATCCTGCTCCACCACCCCTACGACTCGTTCTCCACCTCGGTCCAGGCTTTCCTGGAACAAGCGGCCGCGGATCCCAAGGTGCAGGCCATCAAACAGACCCTTTACCGGACGTCTGGTGACTCCCCCATCGTTGACGCCCTCATCGATGCCGCCGAGGCAGGTAAACAAGTCCTGGCCCTTGTTGAAATCAAAGCCCGCTTTGATGAGCAGGCCAACATATCGTGGGCGCGCAAGCTGGAACAGGCGGGCGTTCACGTGGTGTACGGCATCGTGGGCCTGAAAACCCATTGCAAGTTGTCCCTGGTGGTTCGACAGGAAGTGGACGGCCTCCGCCGCTACTGCCACATCGGCACCGGCAACTACCACCCCCGCACGGCCCGCTACTACGAAGACCTTGGCCTTCTGACGGCCAATGAACAAGTGGGCGAGGACTTGTCCAAACTGTTCAACCAGCTCTCCGGCTACGCGCCGAAGTCCACGTTCAAAAGGTTGCTCGTTGCGCCGCGGTCCGTGCGGGCCGGCTTGATGGACAGGATTGAAACCGAAATCCGCAACGCCCAGGCCGGCGTGCCCGGATTGGTACAGATCAAGGTCAACTCGATGGTGGACGAAGCCATCATCGATGCCCTCTACCGGGCCTCACAGGCCGGTGTGAAGGTTGACGTCGTGGTGCGCGGCATCTGCTCCCTGCGCCCTGGCGTGCCGGGACTCAGCGAGAACATCAGGGTCCGTTCCGTCCTGGGTCGCTTCCTTGAACACTCACGCGTCTTTGCTTTTGGCAACGGTGGCGATCCCGTGGTGTACATCGGCTCCGCCGACATGATGCACCGCAACCTGGACCGCCGCGTAGAGGCGCTGGTGCAGCTGGCCAGCAAGGAAGATACAGCTACCGTCATGGACCTGCTGCGTCGCTATGTTGATGACGGGACTGCCAGCTGGCACCTGGACGATCACGGACACTGGACCAGGCACCACTTGGACCAGGACGGCAAGCCATTGCTGGACATGCAATCCTGGCTCCTGGCCTCCCGTTCGCGCCAGCGGGCATCGGCACGGCGGTAGAGGAACCACTTGAACAGCGATACCCCCGTGGCGGATCAGACTGACCACCCCGGCGAGTCGGTGGCTGTTGTAGCAGCCGGTGCCATTCCGTGGCGGATCAACAAGGGTGCCCTTGAGGTTCTCCTCATCCACCGGCCTCGGTACGACGATTGGTCCTGGCCTAAAGGAAAGCTCGACGCCGGCGAAACAGTCCCTGAGTGCGCAGCACGTGAAGTGTGGGAAGAGATTGGCCTCCAGGCTCCTGGCCTAAAGGAAAGCTCGACGCCGGCGAAACAGTCCCTGAGTGCGCAGCACGTGAAGTGTGGGAAGAGATTGGCCTCCAGGCTCCCTTGGGCATACCGCTTCCCGCCATTCACTACCATGTGTCTGCGGGTTTGAAGGTGGTCCGCTACTGGGCTGTCCGGGTCAACGGAGCCCAGCTCAGGCCCGACGGCAAGGAAGTGGACAGCGTCATGTGGTGCAGCCCTGACAGGGCGGCCGCATTCCTGAGCAACCCCACCGATACGGAGCCGCTCGAATACCTCGAAAAAGCGCACATCCGCGGTGAGCTGGACACCTGGCCACTGGTGCTGATCCGCCATGCCAAGGCCAAGCCCCGGTCCTCCTGGACCAAGGCTGAGGGCGACCGTCCGTTGGCAGCGACGGGCCAGCGGCAGGCAGTTGCCGTTCAACGCCTCCTGGAGGTTTGGAAGCCGCAGCGGGTGGTCACCAGCCCTTGGGCACGGTGTGTTGCCACGATCGCCCCTTATGCCAAAGCCAGCGGGGCCAAGGTGAAACTGGTGGAGGCACTCACGGAGCACAGCCACCACCGCTCCCCCAAGAAGACTGCTGCAGCGGTGGAGGCTTTGTTCGACAAACAGGTTCCGATCGCCGTCTGCACTCACCGCCCTGCGCTTCCTACTGCCTTGAAACAGCTGGGACAACACATGTCGCACGGCTTGAAAGCCCTCCTGCCGGAATCAGACCCATACCTGACACCAGGCGAAGTGATTGTCTGCCAGGTGGCGCGTGGATCTGAGAGGAAGATTGTTTCCGTGGAACAGGTCAAGCCTTTCGACGACTAGGACCACACGGTTCCGGAGCTTGACCCCCGGTCTTTTGTATCAAATACTTAGTACATTGATACAAAAGACATGGGGGTCTTGTCCGTGTATGTAAACCTGCCGCCTTTGCTTTTCCTTGGGCCTGCAGTCGGCGCCGTGATCGTTTATCTTTTCCTTCGCCTGCAGGTGTGGTCCAAGCCCGATGCCCAATCCGTTGCCTCGCATGGACTATGGGTGGGAATCATCGGGTGGATGGCCAGTTCCCTGCAAGGAGCCATGAACGCGGGGATCCTTCGCGTCAATCCCGTCGGGGCAAGCGCACCTTCCACTCCCGAGCAGATCGCCGGCGCACTCGGCTGGCCCATTCTCGCCTGCCTCGCCGTCCATGCGTTGGGTCAACTGAGCTACCCCGCGCCCAAGGCACCCAGAAGGTACGCAGAACTGACCGTCCGCAGGATCAGGGACTTCCTCCCCCGCAAACTCGCGTGGACCACCGCCTCGATCTTCGCCTACGCAGCCGTGGTCATCGCCTGGGTGGCTGCGCTGCCTGAGCACATCCCGGTGCTCCCGACTCCCCCGGACCTTTCCAGTCCCCCGGACCAGACACCGCCCAACGGCTACATAGGGCAGGGACAAGAAGGCAGGATCCCCGGTGTGGAACTGGCCATCTGGCTGGGCGGAGCGCTGTTGCTTCTTGCCGTCGGAACGTGGTTGATACTCCTCCTCATCGCCCGCCGCCGTCAGCTGGAAACACTCGACAGCGACGATAACCGGGTCCTCCGCATCATCGCCACCAACCGCTTGCTCCGGACGGTCGCGACCATCGCCGCAGGGCTGGCAGCCATCGCTGGAAACTTTGCGGCCCAACCGGCCCCCGGCGCCATATGGCAGTCGTCCTGGTTCAACGCCCTTGGCCTGTTCAACATGGTGGTGCTCCTGATGATGTGGTGGTGGCGGGTTCCTGAACTGCCGTCGCTGCTCAAGGCGGCCAAGACCGCCAGTGCCGCTACGCTTCGCGCTGATCCCCGTACCCACCGGGCAGCCCGGCTCAGCATCTCCATCGGTGCGGTACTGGGGGTCGTGGGCGGGCTTGCCCTGGTGGCCGGCTACGCAGTGATCCTGTTGCCTGCGCAAACAACTGCACCGTGGGCATTTCCTTTGCTGACGGGAACAGTGGCCTTACTCCTCCTGGCAGCCATCGCAGCAGGCGATCTCCTGATCGCCCGGAACTACGGAACATCCGACGCTCCAAACCACTGGCCTCGGCAACCCGTCTCCCGGGGTCTGCTCTCGTTTGCCATTGGCAGCGCCCTGGTACTGGGTGTGGCGATCGCATTCGCCGTGGCCGGTGAAGTGCGCCCGTTTGGTCCCAAGACCTGGCCTGCCGCCGTTCTCGTCACCATACTGGTGGCGCTGGCCGGCGCCGCAGCCATCCTTGCCGTGCGCCGCCGTCGTGGCATCCCGGAAGGCGAAAGCGGCGCTGGACTGGACGCGGCGTTGAGGGCCATCAGCATGTATCGAATAGTAAGGACGCTGGCCGCGTACTGCCTGGGGCAAGCGTCCGCGCTGCTGATCGGTACCGGCAACCTTTGGTATGACGTATTCCCCTCCGCTGCAAGCCCGGATCCGATCGGTCCCAGCCCACTCCCCATCATTGGCATAGCGCTCGCCGTCATCGCGGTCCTTGTCTCCGTGACACCAGTGCGGAGCCTGTTCCGCACCATTCCACGGGGACGGGTCGCAAAACAGGGAGAACACGCACAATGACCGCAGGGATCACGGTGGACCTTTCGGATCCTGTTCCTCCGTACGAGCAGATCCGCCGGCAACTCAGCTCCCTGATCGCAGTGGGAGTCCTGGAGCCCGGGAGTCGCTTGCCCACAGTCCGCAGCCTGGCCTCCGACCTCGGCATCGCGGTGGGCACCGTGGCGCGCGCCTATAAGGAGCTTGAGCAGGCCGGACTGATTGAATCACGACGGCGCAACGGGACTGTCGTTGTCGGCCCGCCACCGGCGCCCCACGGCACGGTCCGGGCTGACGCTGCGGTGATGGCCGCCGTCGACGGTTTGATCCGGACGGCTCGCGACGCAGGCATTCGTGACGACACTCTCATAGATCTGGTGAGAGGCCGGCTGGCAAGTAAGCTGGACTCGTGAGCATCCCCACCCCTTATGAAGACCTTCTGCGTGACGTCATGGCGAACGGCACGCACAAGTCGGACCGCACCGGAACCGGAACGCGCAGCGTTTTTGGCCGTCAACTGAGGTTCGATCTCGCCGGGAGCTTCCCGCTCATCACCACCAAGCGGGTCCACTTCAAGTCCGTTGCCGTGGAACTTCTCTGGTTCCTGCGCGGTGACTCGAACGTGAAGTGGATGCAGGACCAAGGCGTCTCCATCTGGGATGAGTGGGCTGACGCTGATGGCGAACTCGGCCCGGTGTACGGGGTGCAGTGGCGCAGCTGGCCAACCCCCGACGGCGGGCACATTGACCAGATGTCCGAGCTCATGACCAACCTTGCCGCCAACCCGGACTCCCGCCGCCACATCGTGTCCGCGTGGAACGTTTCCGAGCTCAAGGACATGGCCCTGCCGCCCTGCCACGCGTTTTTCCAGTTCTACGTGGCGGACGGCAAACTGTCCTGCCAGCTGTATCAACGCTCAGCGGACACATTCCTGGGAGTGCCGTTCAACATTGCCTCCTACGCGCTGCTGACCCGGATGGTGGCGCAGCAACTGGACCTGGAACCGGGCGAATTCGTCTGGACCGGCGGTGACGTCCACGTCTACGACAACCACGTGGACCAGGTTGCCGAGCAGCTCAGCCGTGAGCCCTTCGAATATCCGCAGCTCAAGATCCTCCGGAAGCCGGACTCGATCTTCGACTACACCCTGGACGACTTTGAGGTTGTGGACTACCGCCACCACCCCACTATCAAGGCGCCGATCGCGGTATGAGCACCCCTTCTTCCGAGACTCCTTCCCCGCTGCCCGGCGTCGTCTTCACCCAGGAAACCGCGGCCCGCATGACGGGTATCGGCCTGGTATGGGCCCAGACCAAGTCCGGCGTGATCGGCAAGGACGGCTCCATGCCATGGCACTTGCCTGAAGACCTGAAGCACTTCAGCAAACTCACCTCGGGCCACCCCGTCATCATGGGCCGCAAGACCTGGTTGTCGTTCCCGGAAAAGTACCGCCCGCTCCCGGGCCGCACCAACATCGTGGTGACCCGTAACGCTGAGTGGGCTTCAACGCCCGAAGCCGAGGGCGCCGTCGTGGTTTCATCCCTTGACGCCGCCCTGCTGGAATCGCAATTCGCTCCAGGCGGCCAAAAAGTGTGGATCATTGGCGGCGGCGAGATCTTTGAGCAGTCCATGGGCATCGCCAACCTGGCGGTCATCACCATCATCGATGCGGATCTGGAGGGCGACACCTACGCTCCAGAGCTTGGCCCCGACTGGACCTTCGACACCGTGGCGCCGCCCGAGGGCTGGCTCACCGCCAACAACGGCACAAACTACCGGTTCACCACGTGGCGCCGGACCGAAAGCTAGGAGCCCAGGATATGCAGGCAATACTGAAGAAACCTGAAACCCTGTTCGTGCTGGGCTACATGCTCCTGCCACTCTTCGCCCTGATTTCCGCCATCGTGGGATTGACCATGATCCTGGGCGGCAACCGGATTGCCGGAATCATTGTGCTGATCGTTGTCACGCAGGTATTCACTTTTGGTGCCTTCTTCGCCCTGCGCAAGCGCAAGGCCGTCCTGCTGCGGGAGCCCGACGCCGGCAGCTAAGCCCGTGCGGTCGGCGTGCGGGCCGCTGTGGCGAGTGGCGTCGTCGTACGTTCCGGTGGTGACGTAACCAACAGCGGCTCTGCGCCCCGAAAGTTTAGACTGGGTGAATGACTACAGCAGCTAATCCGTCCGTTGGACTGGTCGGTTGGCGTGGCATGGTCGGCTCCGTCCTGATGCAGCGCATGCAGGACGAAAACGACTTCGCCAACATCAACCCGGTATTTTTCTCCACCTCGAACGCAGGAGGTGCCGCCCCGTCCTTCGCAGATGGGGCCGGCAAGCTCGAGGATGCGTTTGACATCGAGACGCTGGCCAAGCTGCCGATTATTGTCACCGCCCAGGGCGGCGACTACACCAAGCAGGTCCACGGCGAACTCCGCAGCCGTGGCTGGGACGGCCTCTGGATCGACGCCGCTTCCACCTTGCGCATGAATGACGATTCCATCATCGTGCTGGACCCCATCAACCGTGACGTCATCGACGCCGGCCTGTCCGGGGGCGTGAAGGACTTCATCGGCGGCAACTGCACGGTTTCCTGCATGCTTATGGGCCTCGGAGGCCTGTTCAAGAACAACCTGGTCGAATGGGGCACCTCCATGACCTACCAGGCCGCCTCCGGAGGCGGTGCACGCCACATGCGTGAACTCCTCAACCAGTTCGGCACGCTCAATAATGAAGTCCGCAGCGAACTGGATGATCCTGCGTCGGCCATCCTCGAAATCGACCACAAGGTCCTCGCCGCACAGCGCACCGGCGTTGACGCCACCCAGTTCGGCGTACCGCTGGCAGGGTCCCTGATTCCCTGGATCGATGCCGACCTCGGCAACGGCCAGTCCAAGGAAGAATGGAAAGCCGGAGTAGAGACCAACAAGATCCTCGGCACCGGAAACGGCACCGCCGGCAAGGACCACATCGCCATGGACGGTCTGTGCATCCGCATCGGCGCCATGCGTTCACACTCCCAGGCCCTCACGCTCAAGCTGCGCGAAGACCTGTCCGTAACCGAAATCGAGAACCTCCTGGCCAAGGACAACGAGTGGGCCAAGGTTGTTCCCAACACCAAGGAAGCCTCCATGGCGGACCTGACCCCCGTGGCAGCATCCGGCACGCTGGACATTCCCGTGGGCCGTATCCGGAAGCTTGAAATGGGTCCGGAATACATCAGCGCCTTCACCGTGGGCGACCAGCTCCTATGGGGTGCAGCCGAGCCGCTGCGCCGCATGCTCAACATCGTGACGGGCAAGCTCTAGGCTTCACGCACCGGTTTGTTGACAACCCGCTGTTCCGCTGCTGCCCAGCAACGGAACAGCGGGTTTTCCGCGTCGTAGGGTGTGTTCAGCCGGCGGGATCGGCCAACATCCTTCAGCCGGCCATGAACTTCAGGTACGCCCTCCCCTGAGCCTCGAAGGCACGGCCAGCGGCTGTCCCCAACTCCCCCGCGAACGGCTCCGGCACCACGCCTACAGACTTCCCGCTCACGGTTCTGGCCCACGTTCCCACCACTTCCCCGCCGGAGACGATGATGCGCTTGAAAACCCCGTTCTTGCCCGGCACTACCCGTTCGGCGTACTCGGGCGCGAGTACCAGGCTCCGATCCTGGTAACCGAGCAGGTACTCATCGAAGCCGGGAAGAGCCAGCAACGAGCGTGAGCCGGGGACGCCGTCGTCGATCATTGCCGCCGTCTCAGGCGACAACCAATAACTGGTGCCGTCCAGCGGCACCTCAACCAGCCGGTCATGCAATGTAGTAAGAGCCGCACGCGCCTCAGTGAGCGGCACTTGGCTCCACCACGAAAAATCCTTGATGGTGGCCGGGCCGTGGCTCCTGAGGTAGCGGAACAGCAGCTCCGCGATGCCCTCCTCACGGCCAAGGTCCCGGGACTCAGGTATCCACTCCTCAAATGGCACAAACAGTTGCTGCACCCCAGCCTTTCCGCTGGATGCCGCCATCGGCCCCTGCACCAGCCAAGCGCGCTGGCACAAGCTCCCCAGCAAGTGGATCCCGCGCTGTGCTGTGGTGGTCTGGCCGGCTTCCTCAAACGCGTGGAACAGCTGCTCCCGGGTCGCGCCGTGTGCGCCCTCCGTTGCCTTCAGCACCTCCGTGGTTTTAACCGCGATGTCCCGGCAATGGCTGATGTCGTCCTGGGTAATGCCGAGTTCACGGTGCCGGCCGGCCACAGTGGACATGAGGCGGTCACTGGTGATGCCCAAAATCCACCGGAGATCCTCGGGGGCCAGGAGGTGCAACGTCCCGCGCATGGGCCAGGAACGGACCACGGTCCCGGCGTCGAGGGCAGCCCTGACGTCCGAGGCCCGGGTGCCGGGCACGCGCTGCCCCACGGCCCACAGCGCGTGGCCAAGGTCCTGGGCCTGCATCGCCGTCATCCAACGAACCGCATCAGCAACCGAGGGAAAGCCCCCAGCCAACAGGCCTTGGCTTGCGAGCCGCAAACGGCCCATGACGCGCGGACTGGGATTCTTTGGGGCTGCAGGCATGCTTCATCCTAAAAGGGCCGGCATGCACAGGGAACCTTGCCGCGCCTCCCAGCCCTCACCCAGCAGCGGATCCTAGGATGGATTCATGCTTTTTGGAGATCTTGCCCCGTTTGTGCGGCCGATGAGCCGGTGGTTGGCTACCGCCGGCTGGTTCTGCACTCTGGTGGGACTTGGCGCCGGGCTGATCGTTGCCGTGGGAACGGGCGTCAGCCTCTCCCCGTCAATGCGGGCCATCCAGACAGCCAGCCTCGTAGCAACCGCCGCCGCCGCGCTCCTCATCGGAACCGCCGCGGCAAGCCAGCCCGTTTCCGACCGCAACGACGACGCTCCTGAACCCTGGTTCTACCCGGCGGCCGCAGCACAGGTCCGCAGCTTCCTCGTTGGAGCCATCGTCATGCTCCTGGGCTTGGTGGGCTTCGCCGCTGCAAGCCTGTACATGCCCAGCGGGCCATCGCCGCAGAGTATCGCGTTCAGCCAGATCTTCCTGCTGGGCTCGGTCAGTTGTGGGCTGACATTCCTGTTGCTCAACAAGATCCTGCCGATTGCCGAGCGGCGAACACGCTAGGTTTCCGTCCCGGCGCTACGCCGAGGAGCTGGATCTCGACCGAAAGACCCTCCGGATACCCCCGAGAGCTCACCCCTCGCGAGCTGTACTTGCCTTAGAACGAAAGGCCGATCAGCAGCGGTTCCGGGTGCAGTTCAATGCCATAACGTTCGACGACGCCGGCCCTCACCTCGCGCGCGATGGCCACCATATCCGCGGCCGATGCTGTCCCCCGGTTGGTGATGGCGAGGGTGTGTTTGGTGGACAGGGATGCCCTGCCGCCTGAGACACTCGATTCCTCCAGCCCAAAGCCCTTGCCGAACCCGGCGTGGTCGATCAACCAGGCAGCGGAAAGCTTGATGAGTCCGTCGTCGCCCGCGGGATACTTTGGCGCGTTCTCCGGCAACTCTGCAGCGCGTTCTGCCTCCACGATCGGGTTGGTGAAGAAGGAACCTGTGGAGTACGTGTCCCGGTCTTTTGCATCCAGGACCATGCCCTTGGAAGCGCGGAGCCGGAGGACTTCCCTCCGGACATCGTTGGAGTAGGCGCGCTTGCCTGCCTCCACGCCCAGCACCCGGGCCAACTCGGCGTAACGGATGGGGGCGCTCATCCGTCCCAGCGGCAACTGAAACTCCACTGTCAGCACCACGTACCGGGGCGAGCCCTCAACCGTGGTCTGTTTCAGGATGGAGTCGCGGTACCCGAATTTGAGCTCGGAATTGGTAAAGGTCTGAACTGCGTTGCGTTCACGATCCCAGGTCCGCACGGCGGCGATCGTTTGTGAAACGTCTGAGCCGTAGGCGCCCACATTTTGCACGGGCGTAGCTCCTGTGGCACCGGGAATTCCGGAGAGCGCTTCCAGCCCGGACCAGGCGTGCAGGACGGAGTGTTCCACCAGCGCATCCCAATTGTGTCCGGCCTGTACCACCACCGACACACCGCCACAGCTGTCCTCGGAGTTCACGGTGAAGCCCTGGGAGGCGATCTTCAGCACAGTCCCCGGGTAGCCTTCGTCCGAGATCAGAAGGTTGGACCCGCCTCCGATAATCAGGAGTTTCTGGCCCGCAGCGTCAGCCGAACGGACGGCGTCGATAATCTCTGCCTCAGTACGGGCCTCAACGTAGTTGCCCGCGGGGCCGCCGACGGCGGCAGTGGTCAGTTCGGAAAGCAGTGTTTGGGTCACCCATTAAGCCTAACGGGCTTCGTTGGGCTGGACGGACTTGGCCTTCTGCTGCCCGGAGAGCGGGGCCAGGAAGAAACTGACCACCAGGAGCACCAAGGGCGCCAACAAAGAGTGCAGGATGCCGAAGTGTTCGGCCAACAGGCCCAACAGTGGCGGCCCGCAAAGGAAAGCCCCGTAGCCGATGGTGGAGACTACCGAAACCCGTGCAGCGGCGTGGACGGGGTCATCGGCGGCGGCTGACATCCCCACCGGGAAACCGAGCGATGCGCCAAGGCCCCAGATAGCCAATGCAACGAAGGCCAGCCACGGAACCGGCGAAAAGACAAAGAGCGCAAGACCCACGACGGCGGTCGCTGAGCACCAGCGCATCACCACCACACGTCCAAACCGGTCGAGGATGGACGTGCCGGCGAATCGGCCGATGGTCATGAAGGTGACGAACAGGCCATAACCCACTGCACCCGCGGCATCGGACTGCCCGTGGCCGTCGGCAAGCGCCAGCGCCACCCAGTCCCCCGCAGCTCCCTCGGCCAGTGCCAGCCCGAGGACCAGGACACCGATCAGGAGGGTTCGACGGTCGCGCCAGGCAAGGGCCACGAGCCGCTTGTTGTCGAGTGGGGCAGCGGCCTTGCCTGGTTTGGGCTGCG